>DATDXL010000061.1:0-10369 GCA_036517235.1 Minisyncoccota bacterium | reverse complement strand
GTCTACTCCTTGCTTGCGTATGTGCTGCGCTAGCGGGTTGAGTTGAAGAAGAAAGAAGACTTTTGCAGAAACCGCAGAAGACTGCGGGTGTTTTGGGTGGGTGAGAAAAGAGAGGGTGGAGGGGTTTCGTAATTCACAGTCGATTAATAAATTCTCCCTGCCGCTTCTTAACATCCATGATACCAAGCTTTGCGAGCGATTGTAGTGCATTGGGTGCGACAACTGCCATAGCGAGAAATCCCGCCGCAGCAACAGAACCCAAGATTGCCTTCTGCAAGTATGCTTTCTGTGTCCGCTTTTTTGATTCTTGCTCTATTTTTCCCATACCCATATTATATGCGGTCGCACAAAATGGGGGTATGTGAATAAGCAAGTACTATGAATTGTGAGGCTTGCGCGGTTCTTCTTTTTCTATCTTTTTACAAAATAAGACTCCAGACCTGGTGACAGGACTGGAGTGCTATGGAGGTTTTGGTTTCATAAACCTATACCTCCGCTTGGTCGGGCAGTGTTGGCATCATGGGAAGCGGACAGACTAGCATGAAGCTTCCCGGCGGATTCTTTCGATCCATCTCGGCTTCTTCGCGGATTTCTTGGAGAACTTGCTGCTCCGCAGGGGAATAGGGTGCATGAATGACGCCTGGGAAGGCTTCTCTCTGTGGCGGCGGTTCTTCCCGATCAAGTGCTTCAAGGATCTTGTCAACAGTTTGGGGAGTTTTCATTTCTCTCACCCCCTTTCTATGTCAAATGCTAGCATGTCGAATTTGTTTCTAAAAGCGTTGCGCGTTATAGTATTTGTTTATGTCTAAAAATCTGTTCAACTTGCATAGCCCATTCAAACCGGCTGGAGATCAGCCGAAGGCGATTTTGGCATTGGCGAAAGGACTAAAGGAGTACCGCTACCAAACACTTTTAGGTGTCACCGGATCTGGGAAGACCTTTACGGTCGCCAACGTTATTGCTGGCCAGGATAAGCCGGTGCTCGTGATTGCACACAATAAGACTCTTGCCGCACAGCTTGTGCAAGAGTACCGAGAGTTCTTTCCGGACAATGCTGTACATTATTTTGTTTCTTACTACGATTTCTACCAACCGGAAGCGTACATGCCAATTACCGATACCTATATCGAGAAGGAGGCCATGATCAATGACGAAATAGATCGTCTCCGCCACGCGACGACGCAGGCGCTCCTTACCCGCCGGGATGTCATCGTTGTTGCATCGGTCTCCTGCATTTACGGACTTGGCAGTCCTGAGGAGTATGAGAGGGAACATATGAAGCTTCAGAAAGGTAAAATGTTCCCGCGTGCCGGACTTGTCCGGGCACTTACTTCTATTCACTACGAACGAACCAATGCCGATTTAGAGCCCGGTCTATTTCGTGCTGTGGGAAATGCCGTTGAGATCATGCCGGTCAATGAACGAACGCTCTACCGCATCGAGCTTGCGGAAGATGGTATAGAAGCGATAGAGCTTTTTGATCCTGTGAGTCGCGTGCATCAGAAATCGATGGACGTTGTGTACCTCTTTCCGGCGAAGCACTTCGTGACTCAGGAAGATCAGCAGAAAAAAGCGCTTACGACTATCAAGGCCGAGCTTGCGGATCAGTTAAAGAAGTTCGAGAAGTCGAGGAAGCTTTTGGAAGCGGAACGCCTCAAGCGCCGCACGAATTATGATCTTGCCATGATTCGAGAGATCGGGTACTGCAATGGCATTGAGAACTACTCGCGTCATTTTTCTGGGAAAAAGGCCGGGGATCCCCCCGACTCTCTCTTATCGTATTTTCCCCATACCAACGATGGGAAGCCGGATTTCCTGACCGTTATCGATGAGTCGCACGTATCGGTATCGCAAATCGGCGGGATGTTCGCAGGAGATCACTCGCGCAAAAAGACGCTCATTGAGCACGGGTTTCGACTACCAAGCGCTGCAGACAACAGGCCGCTGACCTTTGATGAATTCACCTCTCGTATCGGGCAGGTCCTGTTTACCTCCGCGACCCCGGCTGACTATGAGAGGGAAGTGAGCGGTCAGATTGTCGAGCAGATCATCAGGCCCACAGGTCTCATTGACCCAGAGATAACGATAAAAGGAGTCTCACCTCGATCTTCTTACAAAGGTCAGATAAAAGATTTTATGGAGGAAGCGAGCAAGGCTATTGAGAAAGGCGAGCGCGTCATCGCGACGACGCTTACGAAAAAGATGGCAGAGGACTTAAGCGCTTACCTCAAAGAGGCGGGGTATAAAGCAGAGTACCTCCACAGCGATATCAAAACCATTGAGCGAATACGGATCCTTACAGATTTTCGGAAGGGGACGTTTGATTGTCTTGTGGGTGTGAATCTTTTGCGCGAAGGGCTTGATCTCCCAGAAGTCGCGCTTATCGGCATTCTGGATGCGGATAAAGAAGGGTTCCTGCGCAGCGAGACGTCCCTGATCCAGATTATGGGACGTGCGGCACGTAACGTGAATGGTCGCGTTATCATTTACGCGGATACCATCACGGGTTCTGTGGAGCGTGCGATAGGCGAGACCAATCGGCGCCGCGCGATACAGATCGCGTACAATAAAAAACATGGTATAACGCCAAAGTCTATTCAAAAGACCATCAAAGATATTACCGAAACGATGCAATCGGAACACCAGAAAGCAGTCAGGCTTATGCTAGAAGTCGACCGCAAGCTCTACGAGAAAAATCCGAAAGCTCTGATAAAAGAGAAAGAGAGGCAAATGAACGATGCCGTTAAAGTACTCGACTTTGAAACGGCGGCGCTATTGCGGGATGAGATTCAGGTATTAAAAAAGAGGGGAGAGGTGGAGCCAAAAAACGTTTCAAAACAAGGTTCAAATATACCTTGACGATGGCTGTGGATATGCTATAATTAAAGGGTGCGGTATTATTTCGAGCTCGGTACCGTATACGCGTCAGAGAGCTCGTGTTCATAGAAAAACGGCGGCGTATTTGCCGCCAACTGATCCGGCCACAAGGATCGCCTGGTCCGCGCAGGAAGACTGCACCTAAGTAGTGTCCCCTGATGCGCGTCGCGCGAAACTGTGAGCCGTTCTCGGCCCACCCACACATCGGCGAACTTAAGCGGCACGCTGAAACTTAGCCGCTCTCGCCCGCAACGGGGTTTGGCCGTCCAAAACGACCTGTATACCATCGGGCACAGCCCGGGTCCGGTTCCCTTAGCTAAGGAGACGCGCCGCTCGCAAAGCGGTAACGAAGAAGCTCGAAACTGACGCGCAAGCGCTGTTTCGGGAAAATGGTATCGCCCCACAGTGTGTTGATTGTTTACATCAACCGCTGCGGGGTTCTTTTTTCCACACACCACGCACGAGTTTTCTAGGTGCGCTATAATGAACACGTCAAGAGCGCGTTACGCAGCGTTTTTTTATGTCATTGTTTTCCTCAAAAAAGTTCCACCTCGAGAAGGAGAAGCTCGATATCATAACCGAGAATATGCGTGAAGGCGCGATTTTGTTAAGTGATGCTCGCAAGATCATTTTTATAAATCCTGCCGCCCGCGTCTTTCTGGATATTGGCAAAACAGAGAAAGGGAGCGATGCTATCCTGCGTGCCTTTCAAAAGAAGTTTCCCAGCGTCTCCGTCGACCAATGTGTGGTTCACGCAAAACCCAATAACCCTTTTCATATTTCCGAAGTAGAATCAAACCAAGATATCTATGAGATCAGGTTCAGTTGCATCGTCGATGGCGGAAAGAAGAAAACACGTAACTTCGTGCTTATCTGGATAGAAGATATCACCGAGACGAAGATGCTCGAGCGCCGCAAGAGCGAGTTCGTTTCCGTGGTAGCACATCAGCTGCGGACTCCGCTCTCGGGTCTCAAGTGGACGCTCCACATGCTCATCAATGGTGATTTCGGGAAGATGTCCGATGAGCAGAGGACCTTTTTGATGAAAAGCTATGAGAACAATGAGCGCATGATAACGCTTGTCAACGACATGCTCGCGGCCGACCGCATCGAGTCGGGGCGTATGAAGTATAACCTCTTACGCATCAACTTCAGGGACCTTGTGGAGAATGTCCTGTTTGAAGTTTTTCCGTCAGCGCAGCGACGCGGGGTGAAAATAGATTTCGATTGTCCTATCGAAGGGAAGTTCATCGCTCTCGTTGATCCCAGTAAGATTCGGGCTGTAGTACAGAATTTGCTGGAGAACGCCATAAAGTATACAATGCAGGGAGGGACGATAACCATTAAACTTCAGTTTGCCGGCACTGACGTCAAGATCAGCATCAAAGACAGTGGCATCGGCATTCCCAAAGCCCAGCAGGGGCAGATATTCACGCGTTTTTTCCGCGCAGGGAACGCGGTCAAGGTGGAACCCAGCGGTTCTGGCCTCGGACTCTATATGGTAAAGAAGATCGTAGAGCAACATGGAGGAAAAGTGTGGTTTACGAGTGCCGAGCATGGTGGTTCGACTTTCTTCGTTACCATCCCTCTCATTTCTGAGACTACTACTAAGAAAAAAATACTATAACTACAATGGCAGGTAGCAAAAAAATCCTCATCGTTGAAGACGATATCTTTCTTGGAGATGTGTTGGTTAAAAAGCTTGACGCAGAAGGTTTTACGACGAAGCTAGCTCGTGACGGCGCGGTAGGACTTGATGACCTGCGTAGCTTTGTGCCTGATCTGCTTCTCCTTGACATCATTCTTCCCACGAAGAGCGGGTATGATGTGTTGTCCGAGAAGAATCAGGACCCCAAAATAAAGGATATACCCGTTATTGTCATTTCAAACTCCGGCCAACCGGTTGAGATCAACCGCGCGCTTTCGCTTGGCGTCAAAGACTATCTTGTGAAAGCGCAGTTCGACCCTGACGAAGTTTTGAATAAAGTGCGCAATCAGCTAGAACGAGGTGAGAAGACAAGGGAAAACGGGACATCCGGAGTCCAACTTGCGGGAAGAAAAGTGATGTGGGTTGAGGATGATAAGTTCCTCAGCGATATCATTTCCCGAAAATTGCACAATGAAGGGTGTGGCTTGGTTCATTACACTGGTGGTGATGAAGCTCTCGCGGGAGTGGAGCAGGAGATGCCCGACGTCATCCTCCTCGACATTCTTCTCTCTGGCATGGACGGGTTCGAGATACTTAAGCGCTTAAAGGAGAATATGAAAGTAAAACATATTCCTGTGATCCTTCTCTCCAACCTCGGTCAGAAGTCGGATATCGATAAAGGAAGAGAGCTTGGCGCCGAGAAGTTCCTCATCAAAGCATCGATGAATCTTGATGAGATCGTGACTGAAATCAAGCATACGATTCGCTCGGCTTAGCATTTTCTGAAACACGCATAAAACCCTGCTGGGTTTTTGCTACGCTCGGCTCGACAGCCTGCGCGATGTTTCAGAAAATCTAAGCCTCGCTTGGAGAAAAGGAGAAACAATCTAGCATCTTTACTTTTTTACTATTTCATGGTAGTCTCTCGGCAGAAAAGGGGTGATATTCCTTGAATGACAAAGAGCTTGAGCGACTGGTTGTATATGTAGAACATGCAGGGATAGCGATTCACTGTGACAAATGTAAAAAGGTTCACGCAAGAGGTATTGTAGCCATCAATGTTTACATGTTCGGACGGCCACAACCCTATCTCCTTGGAAAAGAAGAACTCAAATGTTCCTGTGGTCACACGGTGAAGATGCTTGAACTTTTTGCGGGCATTGAAGAAGCACAAGACCGCATCGCTGTGTTAATGTCTGAATTCAGCCAGAAGGTTGAAGAAGGAGTGGATTTGATTCTGCATGAGATACAGAATCCGTCGGGGAATTAATCTCGAGTCCCGCAGGGTATGCGGGGCTTTTCTTTTGGGAGGCGTTTTGGTACTCTGTACGGACATAGTTACCCCTAGGGCCAGTCCTCGGGGCGTTTAGCCGTTCATATGAAGGAAAAAGATAAAAACGAAGCAGGCAAAATCATCGTAAGGGGAGCAAGGACCCACAACCTGAAGGATATCACGGTTGAGATGCCGCGTAACAAAATGATCGTATTTACTGGCCTTTCTGGTTCAGGCAAGTCTTCGCTTGCATTCGATACCATTTTTGCAGAAGGCCAGAGGCGCTATGTGGAGTCTCTCTCTTCCTACGCGCGCCAATTTCTTCGGCAGATGCAAAAACCTGACGTGGACGAAATCATCGGCCTGTCACCGGCTATTTCCATTGACCAGAAATCCCGCTCAAATAATCCTCGCTCAACGGTTGCCACCATCACGGAAATTTACGATTACCTCCGCGTACTTTACGCGCGTGTTGGCGTTCCGCATTGTCTCGTCTGCGACAGGGTTATCAAGAGACTTACGAACGAGCAAATACTGGACACTATCGTTGAGACCGTGAAGGGAGTAGAACCGAAGTCTTCCAAAAAAGAAGTGATGGGTGTCAAAGTAAGTGGGGTAAAAGTAAAGATTTTTTCTCCCGTCGTTGTGGGTAGAAAGGGTGAGTACTACCAGCTTCTCTACGACATGCTTGGCAAAGGGTATAGTCAGGTCAAGGTGGACGGCACGATGAAGAAATTGAGGGAACAAATTGTTCTTACAAAGAACAAGAAGCACGATATAGACGTCCTTGTAGACGAATTTTTTGTCAGCGAAATTGTCGAATTGAAAGAAGACATGAAAGAGCGTTTGAGCGAATCCATAGAACGTGCTCTGCATGAGTCTAACGGGCTCGTAAAAATTGAAACGGGAAGCGAAGAGAAGTTAATTTCGGCAAAATTTATGTGTCCCTATGACGGCTTCTCATATCCTGAAATTGAGCCACGTCTTTTCAGCTTTAATTCTCCGCACGGAGCATGTCCCGAATGCAATGGTCTTGGAACACGGCACTTTTTTGGTAATGAGGTCTGTCCCGTCTGCAAAGGTGCGCGTCTACGCGAGGAAGCGTTGCACGTCCTTGTCGGCGGGGTAAATATCGTTGATTTGGTTGGAAAATCTATAACCGACGGAAGTGAATTCTTTAAGAAACTGAAATTAACTCCGAATGAGCGCAGTATCGCCAAAGTTGTCTTGAAGGAAATTGAATCACGTCTCCAGTTTATGCTGGATGTCGGTATCGGCTATCTTACTTTGGACAGGCGTGCGCATACGCTTTCAGGAGGTGAAGCTCAGCGTATTCGCCTTGCATCCCAATTGGGGAGCGGACTTGTCGGTGCGCTCTATGTTCTTGACGAGCCGACCATCGGACTTCATGCGCGTGACAATGACCGTTTGATAAAAACTTTACAATCTTTGCGCGATGCGGGAAATACCATTATCGTCGTAGAGCATGACGAAGATACCATCTACGCTTCAGACTATATCGTTGATATCGGCCCAGGCGCGGGCGTGCACGGCGGGAAAATAGTTGTAGCAGGATATCTTGACGAGCTTTTAACCGCGAAAAAATCTCCAAAATCGGTGACGCTTGAATATCTTCGCGAAGAGAAAGTGATTCCTGTTCCCGAAAAGCGTCGCGAGAGCGAGAAAGGTTCATTAAAGATTAAGGGCGCCAAAGTGTTCAACATCAACAATATCAATGTGGACGTGCCCCTCGGCAGGCTCATTTCCGTTACGGGAGTGTCGGGTTCGGGGAAATCATCTCTGGTCTACGAAGTGCTCCATAAAAATCTTCAAGCTCGGCTTGAGCGTCGCTACCGCTCTGCGGAGACCTACAACTGCGCGAGTTTCACCGGCTCTGAATATCTCGGGCGCGTCATTTTGATAGACCAGTCGCCGATAGGGAGGACACCACGCTCTAATCCTGTTACCTATACCGGCGCATTTACGTTCATTCGCGAGCTTTTTTCCGCTTCAAGCGAAGCGCGTGCCAGGGGTTGGAGTCCAAGCCGATTTTCCTTCAATGTGAAAGGCCTGTCTGCGCCGGGCGTAGCGCGGCAGGCAGGCGGACGCTGTGAAGCGTGTCAGGGGAATGGCGAAATAGCGGTGGAAATGCACTTTTTGCCGACAGTCTATGTGACCTGTGATGTTTGCGATGGAAGGCGGTTTATGAAAGAGACACTTGATGTCAAATATAAAAAAAAGAACATATACCAAGTGCTTCAAATGACTATTGAGGAGGCGCTCTCTTTCTTTGAGGATATTCCCGCTATCTACGACCGATTGCACACACTCAACGACGTCGGTCTTGGATACCTCACTCTCGGACAGTCGGCGACGACGCTCTCGGGTGGCGAAGCCCAGCGCGTAAAAATCTCATCCGAGCTCTACCGCCCACACCTCCAAAAGACGATTTACCTTTTAGACGAACCCACAATAGGTTTGCATTACGAGGACGTCAAGAAACTCATTGAGATTCTCCAGAAGTTGGTTGACCGCGGCAATACTGTTGTTGTTATTGAACACAATTTGGATGTCATTAAATCCTCCGATCACATTATTGATATCGGTCCGGACGGCGGGGAAAGGGGCGGAAAAGTGGTTGCCAAGGGAACTCCCGAAGAAGTCGCCCAATCCGATTCCCACACAGGCGAATATCTCCGCAAAACATTGCGTAAGAAATAACATCGGTTTTCCTTGAACTCCTTCTACCTAAAGCTCTTGTAACCCAAGTTGTTATTTGTACGATATATTGTACAAATAAAAAATATCTATATACACATCCGTGACGCTATAGCGTCACGGATGTGTAGGTTGATTTTAAGCCATCATTCGGTTAGGATGTTGGGAGAACCTGCCACACCGTTTGTGGCTGGTTAGTAGTGGTTGATAAGGCCTTTGACATATCGATACTTGAGGGAAGGGATTGAATATCTTTAGTCGTGGATTCGTCGTCCGCCCCTGGGCGGTCCCCACGTATACCGAAGCGTAAAGCATTAGGAGGGTATTCAATAATCTCTCTCAAACCGACTGTGAGGGTAGGCGTGGAAGGTTGTCTGCCCTTGGTGGACCCCACGTTTCTGTCAAATCCAGTAGCAAAAAACCATAGTAAGTACAGGAAGGAAAGATAGTTATGCAAGCAAAAGATAAAATTATTGTGGCTCTGGATGTTGACCATCCGGACAAGGCCATCGGACTCGTGAAGACTCTCGCGCCCTTCGTTGGGTGCTTCAAAATCGGACTTGAGTTTATCACGGCGATGCTCGCCTCAATCATCGCAGTCAAGGATGAACAGGAGGCGGTTGTGAATATGGCGAAGATTCGCGAGCTGTTCCAGCTCCTCAAAGGCAAGGTCTTCTGGGACGGAAAATTCAAGGACATTCCCAATACCCTCGGCGGAGCGGCGAAAGCTCTTGGTCCTTTGGGTGTCAAGATGTTCAATGTTCATGCGTCCTCCGGTATTGAGGGAATGATGGAAGTGGTAGCCCAAAAAGGAGGGTCGGAAGTTCTCGCAGTGACCGTACTCACTTCTTTTGAGGAGAACAACGCGCATCTGGTATATGGAGCGCCAAGCAAGGCTAAAGTCATACAGTTCGCGCGCGACGCGAAACTTGCGGGTTGCGACGGAGTCATTTGCTCGCCACAGGAGCTTTTTCTCTTGGGTAAGCAGAAGGAACTTATCGGATTACGGAAAGTAACGCCCGGCATACGCTCTCCCGAGGATCCTCCCGACGACCAGAATCGGACCTTGCCACCGCGTGGTGCAATGCTTGCGGGCGCAGGCCAGCTCGTTATTGGGCGTCCTATCACGCAGGCATCGTCGCCACAGGAAGTGGCAGAGAAGATTGCCAGGGAAATCAGTCTCGGTCTCGTGGACCGATTCCACACCGCTCTGTTTGATCTGAAGAAGATCAAGTTTGGTGCTTTCAAGCTCAAGCTTCACGAGAAGAATCCGGATGCGCCACTCTCGCCCATCTACCTCAACATCAGAGAGCTTCCAGATTGGCTCTACACCCTTGCCGGCGATGTCCTGCACGATCTCATCATTCAAGAGGGAATCGCCGACTTTGACTACGTCATCGGTATTCCGAAGGCGGGGGAACCAATTGGTGTCGCTCTTGCGAAAGCCATCGGCAAACCACATCTGCGGATTGAAAAGACCGAAACCGACGGCGGTCGGAAGATAACTTCCCACATCCTCGATTCTTTTGAGAAAGGGAAGAGGGTTCTTTTGGTGGATGACTTGGTCACCAAGGCGGATACCAAACGCGAAGCCATTCAGTCTGTCGAGGCCAACGGGCTTGAAGTCGTGGCTACGGTAGTTCTTTACGACAGGGAACAAGGCGGACTCAAAGAGCTGAATGATTCCGGTCGTAAAGTTGTCGCGATGGCGCGTCTCGGAGAAACTTTGGACTTCTTCGTTCAGAGCAAAAAAATCAAACCCGAGAAGAAGGATGAGGTGCTGGCCTACATCAAGGCGAATTGATTACGGTTATTGAGTTCTTCGGGTACTGTAAATTACGAAAGGGCGGCGG
>DATDXL010000060.1:0-14216 GCA_036517235.1 Minisyncoccota bacterium | reverse complement strand
TTCTCATGCTTATTACAAAACCTTCCGCAGGAGTCCCAGGGTATGCGTATACCGTGAATGCCAGCTCGGGTAGCATGAAAAAAATACTCGGCGGGATCTCCGGACTTACCCTGCTCCCCGATAATAACGCCACTTCGCTTCTTTATTCGGAATCTAAAACCGGAGGGCTTTCCATAAAATCATTAGACACCCGTAAGGGAATTGTCAGCGAAGTGGGTATTACCACACTCCCTGAAAAATGTGTGTGGGGTATCAAACGTACAACAATTGTCTTTTGCGCAGTGCCGGACCACATCAGTGGAGATGCCTACCCTGACGCATGGTACCAAGGAGTAGTCTCGTTCACTGACAATATCTGGAAAATAAATCTAGAAACAGGAGAAGCGACAATAGTCCTGTCTCCGCAGAGCGTCGCTCAAAAGACGATGGACATCACCGATCTCGTGCTCGATGAATCCGAAAGCTATCTTCTCTTCACGAACAAAAAAGATCTCAGTCTCTGGCTGCTCGATCTTCGTGAGAACCTCTAACTTCTTAGTGCTCCACGGTTAATATAGGTCTTTCTTGTTAAACTTACGATACATCGTAAGTTTAACAAGATTAAATCAAAATGAACCATCATCGAGGACTCTCCTTGAGATTCCTCTACTAGAAACCTTCCTTCTCGTTACTTGGGGGTTCTACATACATGAGAACGACATGGCGACTATCTCCCACGCCGACTGATTCCGTTTTTATATCAGGGGAATCCTGAAAAAGCGTGTGGACGATCATCCGTTCATAGGATGACATGGGATCCATCTCAATGCGCGTTTTGAACGAGCGCGCCCTGCCAGCAAGAATAGTAGCTCTGTTTTTTACCTCCTCCGTGAGTTTGCTGTGGTAATCATTGACATCCACATAGAAATCCAGTTTCGCATCAAGCGGTTCGCTGTGCTTCCCAGCGATCCTCTTGATGAGATGATTGAGTGCGGCGATGTGCGCCCCGTGGCTACCTATGAGAATGTGCGACTCGGAGCTTTTGATGACAAAGGCATTCCGGCCGTCAACCTCCGAAAGAGTTACGCTGTCAAAGCCGACACCCATAGTTTTTAGGATCGTCTCTATATGTCGTTGTATCTCTTCAGGTTTCATAGAATTGCATATTGCCTCCTACTTAAAGTTTCGCCGAACATACCACTCTTGAGCAATGGAAAAAACATTCGTGGTTATCCAGTAAAGCGCAATCGTTCCCGAGAGGGAATACACGATGAAAAACACAACGATAGGAAAGAAGTACCGCATCTGCATGTTCATGCTCCGAGCTAGATTATCTTTGAACGATTCCGTCTGGTTCGATTGACGCGGCTTAGCGGGAGGCAAGGCAAGACGTGCTTGGAAATACTGGCTCACAGCGCAAATAAAGGCGAGTAAGTAGCTCTTTTCGGAAATATCCAGAAGCCCCAAAAAGTGCATATTGATTGACTGCGGCGCAGTGATAAAAGAATAGAGCAGGGAAGTGTCGACGATGGGAAGTCCGCTCTTTAAAAAAATGTGGTAGAGAGCAAAGATAATGGGTATCTGCACCAGTATCAGCACAAACCCGGAAAGGGGGTTCAATCCTTTTTCCTTATAGAACCCCATGATCTTGGCGGCCTGCGCCGTTTTGTCTTTTATAGTCTCCTTGATGAGGGCGATCTCGCCCTCGACGCTTTTTAATTTCATCTGCGTCAGGATGGATCCTTTGGAGAGCGGATAGAGCACGAGCCGCACGAGAATGGTGAAAATAATGATCGCAATACCAGCATCAGCGGCAGGCATTAGGGTTATTAAAAAAACCAACCCGTTGTAAAGGGGCTGAGAGAATACAGTCGTAAAAAAACCATGGGTCATGAAACTCAGTGTAGACCAATACTAAAGAACATTCAAGAGACCCAGGCAGAGGGGTATATACCTTTAATGAAAACCCTAGCAGACGCAGACAAAACAAAATGAGTCAGAAACCATCACAATGTTTTGTCGCCTCTGATAATACCTCCTGCATACAAGAGGTAAGTCCCGCATAGGTGGAGCTTTTGGAGCGAACGTAGATAATGCCTGTCACCTTTTGAGGGTAGTGCTCCAGAAATCCGTATATTCTGCGCTTCAATGTATTCCGGTCTACGGCAAGCCGTTCAACAGACTTCGGCACCACCACCGAGAACCTGCTGTTTTGTTTAGAGCACACAAAACGCAATGAAACATACTTGCTAGTGATCACTAACAGAGAAGAGCGAACCGTATTAAACTGGGTCCTTGAAAGCCTTTGAGATTTTCTCAACATACCTAGAGGCCTAGGCGCGCTCTCCCAACGCGACGGCGACGGCGCAACACTCTCTTCCCATACGATGTCTTGGCGCGAGTTAAGAAACCGTGTGTTTTCGCTCGTTTCCGTTTTTTAGGTTTATAGGTGAATGACATGATATATTATTGTATCAAGAAGAATCGAAACAGCAAGTTCACTATAAGTAAGTTCATGCGAATTACCAGAAAGCAAGCGCGACGCTTTACATTACACGATTTTCCTTTCATGGGCTCCATCTCCACATGCTATACACATGTTACCAACATAAACAGGGGCTTGGTGCAAGTTACTGGAAAAAATCTGGGGTATATAATGTGCCAACGACCACAACCTCATTAATGCCACCCCTTATCGACAACAAAAAGCTTTGGGATAGCGTCCTTGCGGAGATAGAGCTCAATGTCTCCCATGCTAATTTTACTACCTGGTTTAAAGATACCCACGTAGTCAAGCAAAACGAGGGGGTCGTCTATGTGGGGGTTCCCAACACTTTCGTCAAAGACTGGTTGGTAAACAAATACCACAAGTTGATACTGAAGACCTTGCGGAGCTTTGGTGATTACGTGAGGAATGCGGAATACCTCATCGCAAGCGAGAATAAGTCAAGGACGGCGACTGAAAACTCGCGTTCAACGAATCAGGTCAATTTTTTCAACAACCGTGAGTTGCCGCTCCAAGAGTACTATATCAACCGAGAAGATAACCTAAACCCCCGTTACACTTTTGATTCTTTTGTTATTGGTTCGTTCAATGAGCTTGCCCACGCAGCTGCGCAAGCAATAGTAAAAAATCCTGGGACAGTCTATAACCCCTTTTTTGTGTATGGATCTACTGGGCACGGAAAAACTCACCTCATTCAAGCGATAGGGAATCATGTAAAGAGCGTCCTAAAAGATAAAAAGGTCATCTACATCACCTCCGAACGTTTCACCACTGAATTAGTTAACGCGATCCAAACACAAAAAGTAAACCAGTTTAAAGAGAAGTACAGGAAGTATGATGTGTTCATCATGGACGATATTCAATTCCTCTCGAATAAGGAAAAAACGCAAGAGGAGCTGTTCCATCTGTTCAATAATCTGTACGAGAACAACAAACAAATCGTGTTTTCCTCTGACAAACATCCGAATTTTATCCCCAACCTCGAAGAACGCCTCAAGTCGCGTTTTGCTGCCGGAATGATCGTCGACATACCGCAACCTGACCATGAATCGCGCCAGGCAATACTAAAAACAAAGCTCTCTCAGCAAAACTATCTCGTTGACTCTCAGATTATCGAGTATATTGCAACAGTGGTGGAGGGTAATGTGCGGGAGCTTGAGGGTGTTATCAATTCCGTTTTATGTCAATCACAATTAAAAGGGCGTGAGTTAAATCTTAATGAAATAAAAAACCTGTTGAAAAATTCAAGTAAACCAAAGAAGAACGTCTCTATAAAAGATATCGCGAAAGTGATTGCTGATTTTTACAATATAGAGGAAGAAAGCATTTATGAAAAGACCCGACGTAAGGAGGTGGTGAAACCGCGCCAATTGGTAATGTATATACTACGGGAAGATTTCAATATTTCATTTCCCTCTATCGGTCAAAAACTAGGTGGGCGAGACCACACCACCGTGATTCATTCATGTGAAAAGATAAGAAATGAGATTAAATTCAACCCATCTCTTTTAGAAGAGATAAATCAAATACGAGCTCTGATATAAAATAATCTGTGTATAGGTTGTTAACAATTAAAGCACAACCTTTCACTAAAAACCCTTTTTTCACAACAACCCCCACCTATCCACACCCTATAAAAAACAACCCCCACCTATCCACACCCCAAACCATCTCAAAAAACCTTACACCACTTGATACAAACAACAATCCACATACTAACAGGTCTTATAGAAAGTAATAATAGATTTTATATACATAATATGAAAATTGAGTGTGTAAAAAGTAAAATAACAAACCTTCTCCAAAAAATAGAGAGGGTTGCCGGAAAAACACAAAACCTACCTATTTTAGGTTGTTTTTTGCTGCAAGTTGTAAATGGTAAACTTGTTATTAGTTCAACAAATCTTGATTTGGGTGTTATTGGGGAGGTCTCGGTTAGAGTTTTAAAAGAGGGAAGGGTTGCTGTTCCTGTTTCTGTTTTAAGTTCTTTATTAACTCAACTCCCCCAAGAGGGCAATGTGTTGTTTGAGTCTGCTGCGGGTGTTTTTGAGGTTATCACCAAACAAACAAAAACAAGTATAAAAACACTAAACCCTGATGATTTTCCCAATATACCAAAAACTGAAGGATCTCCCATAACTTTACCTGCACAAGATTTTATAAAAGGTTTGCGGGCGGTGTGGTACGCGGCCGCTATTTCTTCCATGAAGCCAGAACTTTCAAGTGTGTATATACACTACGATCAAAAAAATCTAGTTTTCGCGGCAACGGATTCTTTTAGGCTAGCGGAGAAAAAGATTCCTGTTAAGAAAATTACCGATTTCCACCCCCTACTCATCCCTTTTAAAAATGTTTCCGACACTATACGCCTTTTTGAGGATTATCGCGGTGATTTGGAGATTGTCATAAATAAAAATCAGATTTCTTTTTGGGGTGGAGAAGTGTATGTTGTCTCTCGTCTTGTTGAAGGGACTTTTCCAGATTACGAGCAAATTGTTCCCAAAACAGAAAAAACAGAGGCTGTGGTCTTGAAACAGGACTTTGTTTCAGCGTTAAAGATAGCGACTATTTTTTCGAATACTTTTCACCAGGTGGGTTTTTTACTTTCCCCAAACAAGAAGGCGTTTGAATTGGAGACATATAATGAACATGTTGGGAAGAACACTATGAAGCTTGACGCGGTGCTGAAGGGGGAAGAGTTGAGCATGAACTTTAACCACCGTTATATCACTGATTGCTTCCAATCAATTGCCGCCGACAGCCTTTTATTGCGTTTCAACGGACCACATAAACCTCTTGTGGTGCAAGGGGTTGGGGATCAATCGTTCACTTATCTGGTGATGCCTATGAATCGGTAAGAGCACAGATCCCGTTAGAGATAACTTTTATTAATGTTGGGAGGGAGGTGTGGGAATAGAACTTGTTTGTCGGGCAATTACTTTTTGAACTCGAATTTTTTCCCGCAGAAGCGCCTTAAGGCAAAACAATGAAACTACAATATAAACAATTACCAAATGATGAAGGCGACTCACCTTATACAAACCGAGGCGCTTCCTATTTCTAACAGGATGGAGTGGAAAGAGATAAGCTCTCTCCTTTCGAAAACTCTCTTTAGGGTAAGTAAGAGGATACGCAGCCGCTCGTTAGTGGCGGGGGCTCTTTCTAAAGTTTTTAATATCCCGATCCCAGATAGCTCTGTGAGAATCAAAGATGGCGTCGTTTACCTTGATGCTCATCCAGCAGTGAAGAGCCAGCTTTTAATTAAAAAAAGACACATTATGGAATTGTTGCGTGAACAGGTAGGTATTGATATCAATGATATCAAATGACTTCTTGGTCATTAGTAGTTCAAGCGGAGGGCGAGTACCGTTTCTCCTTTATTGAAAACAGAGTCGTACCCGACCACTTTAAGTGAGTTGAGCTCATTAATGTTGCCTAAGGAGTTTGGTACGAAGGAGAGGGTGAAAGGTTGGCGACTGCTTGATCCTATAAATTGGTCATTGAGGAAAAAATCAACACGGGTGAGGGGATACCTCCCCTGGCCGGTGACGAAGAGTGTCAGCGTGCTGTCCGCCGGGTATATGCTGGAAGGGTCTATTCCCGTCACCATCACACGGGGGAGGTTTGTTTGTGTATGCACATCATCTTGCTGTACAGGGATGACTGAATCGGTCTCATTCACGATACCGTGCTCGGCAACCCATTTAGCGACCCCGTACTCCCAGTAGGGGTACTGGGGGTCATACCCTGGGTTTAGAGGTGGTGGCCCAAGAGGGTTGTTCCGGTCCACCCAGTGTAGTATCGAATGTACATCAGTGACCACTCTCTCTTCTTTTGTTTCTAAGGGTGTGTACTCAGTAGCCAGTTTACCTGATACTTTGTCTAGTATATACGAGCGGTTTCCTTGCCAAAACCCGCGAAGCACGGGTTTAAGCGTAGACACATCCCTTTCTTCCGGCCGTTCAAATCTCTCGCTCGGAGACGTACTCGCGAGAGCATCTTTCATGAACTCATGCCACATCGGCGCGACTATAAAACCCGCCACCTTTTTTTCCATAGGGCTATTATCGTTATTCCCTGCCCAGGCCCCCGCAACAAAAGAAGGTGTATACCCTATGATCCAGGCATCCCGATAGTCGTTGGTGGTACCGGTTTTTACCGCAACTTCTCTCCCTGGGAAATAGAGGTATGATGAATCACCGAACGCTGGCGCACGAGCTTTGTTGTCCGATAGGATGTCGGAGATTTGGAGTGCGACGTTTTTTTCTATTGCCCGGAAAGGCGATGCACTATATGCTTCGAGCAACTGACCGTTGTGGTCGTATACGGCGTTGACGGCATGGTATCTGTTTCGAACACCGCTATTCGCGAAAACCCCATAGGCGCTTGTGATGTCAAGGAGTGAAACTTCCCCGCCCCCGAGTACCAGCGTGAGGCCATAGCGACTAGGGTCATCGAGGGTGCTGATGCCCATGTCTTCCGCGACCCGCAGGGAATCTTTCAGACCGGCAAGGTAGAGAAATTTGATAGCAGGGATATTTATCGATTGAGCGAGGGCGTTTCGCATACTTATCGGTCCGCGGTAGACATTGTCATAGTTGCTGGGTTGGTAACATTTGTCCGCATCTTGCGGGTGTGTCGGGGTACCGTCAGAATTGCAGAACGTCGAAAATTCGGTCTTCACGTCGAATACCATAGTATCTGGCGTGTAGCCTTTGGAGAGCGCCGTGGCGTAGACGAAAGGCTTGAAGGCAGACCCCGGCTGGCGTTTCGCTAGCGTCACATTGAAGTTAGAATCGAATTTACAACTTACCCCAGGCGTACAATTATCCGGCACTGTTAATTTTGAAAAGTAGTCGCGCGAGCCTACCATTACCAGGATGTCTCCTGTTTTTGGATCAATCGCCACGAGCCCGGCGTTGGCCGCGTTGAATGTCTTTTCGTTTGCTTCCGCGTTCCGCTTCAAGATCTCCTCCGCTTTTTGCTGTAAGTGGTAATCAAGTGTGGTGATCACCTTAAACCCCTCGTCGCTGATGGCTTGGGGACCGTACTTAGATTCGAGATACTCTTTCACGAACAGCACGAAGTGGGGCGCGCTGATGCCTGTGGTTTGTTCAGGTTTGAATGTCACCGTCTCGGCTCGTGCCGCTGCGTACTCTTCGTCAGTGATAAAACCGCTCTGTTTCATCCTCTCAAGAACCAGATTTTTCCGCTCTTCCAATTTATCCATGTGATTTCCGTAGGGAGAGTAATAGGTCGGTGCATTAGGGAGCGCCGAGAGGTACGCCGATTCGGCGAGTGTCACCTCTACCGCTGATTTACCAAAGAATGTTTGCGCCGCTTCTTCAATACCATAGATGCTTCCACCGTAGGGAGATTCGTTTAAGTAGAGGACGAGGATAGATTCTTTGTCCATCATACTTTCCAGTTTCAGCGCAAGCACCCACTCTTTTAGTTTTCGTGACACCTGTTTTTCTTTTGTAAGAATAGTGTTTTTTACTACCTGCTGAGTTATAGTTGACCCACCCTGACTGAAGGAGAGGGCGCCGAGGTTGGCAAGTATCGCACGTAGGATTGCCGTCGGTTTGATTCCATGGTGTTGGTAAAACTCCGTGTCTTCTATCGCGACCGTTGCGTTCTTGATGTTGCGGCTTATCGCGTCGAATGGTACCACGGTGCGTTTGACGTCTTGATGGACATCGTAGAGAAGGAATTCTCCCGTTCGGTCGTATATTTTTGTGGATTGACTCACCCGCCGCTCGTTGAGGCTCGAAAGGTCCGGCATCTTGAAGCTTGAAATCCATAAAATGAATACGCCTCCTACAATAAAACAGAGGGCGACAGCTCCCATGAGGGCGTTGTGCTTCACATGCCTTTTTTTCAGGCGTCTTTTCGTCACGTTGTTAAAATATAGCATATTTGACTCTCCCGTGAGAATGTCGTTACAGAGGTAGGGAAGATATGGTAAAGTACATAGCATGTTTGGTTTTAAAAAGCCGGTATCTACTGACAAGGATAAAATTTACGAACTCTTGGAACGCGGTGTGTCAGCGATTTACCCCTCAAGGGAATTTCTTGAGCAAAGATTGAAAAGTGGGGAAAAACTAACTGTGTACCTTGGTATTGACCCAACAGGTGAGACTCTCCACTTAGGTCACGCCATTGCACTGCGCAAACTTGCGGAATTTCAGGCGCTTGGACACCAGGTTATTCTTTTATTTGGGGATTTTACCGCCACGATTGGTGACCCAACCGACAAAACTTCAGTAAGGGTGTCTTTAAGTAGAAAAGAAGTGCTTCAAAATGCGAAGCGGTATAAACAGCAAGCCTCTCACCTTCTGGGCTTTCATGGAGCAAATCCGGCAGTTCTTAAATACAATTCGCAATGGCTCGCAAAGATGTCGATGTCTGATATGACTAAATTGTTTTCCTCGATCACGTATGCGCAGACGATCAAGAGGAATATGTTTCAAAAGAGAATCGCGGAGGATAAAGATCTATTCTTGCACGAGTTTATGTATCCCGTTTTGCAGGGATACGATTCGGTAGCGATGGAGGTGGACGGGGAAGTTGGTGGAAACGACCAGGTTTTCAACATGCTCGTAGGGCGTGACCTTATGAAAAAAATAAAGAATAAGGAAAAGTTTGTCATAGCGACCAAGCTATTAACCGACCCTTCAGGGAAAAAGATGGGAAAGACGGAAGGAAACATGGTATCGCTTGATGAAACAGCAGAGCAAATGTTTGGCAAGATAATGAGTTGGAGTGATGATTTAATCCTGACCGGTTTCGAACTCTGTACGACCATGACCCTCGGGGAAATTGCGGATGTAAAAACAAAACTTGAGCAGGGCATGAATCCCCGTGACGCGAAGATACGTCTCGCGCGAGAGGTTGTCTCTCTTTACCATGGTCTTGCGGAAGCTCAAAAGGCTGAAAAGCGATTCGAAGGGGCGTTCTCAAAATCAGAATTTCCCGCTGATGCGCCCTTCAAAGAGGTAACGGTAGGAACACCACTTTCTGATGCCTTAGTCGGCATCGTTGCTTCGAATTCAGAATTCAGCCGTCTCATCAGTGAGGGCGCAGTGTATGATTTCAAAACAAATCAGAAAATCGCTGACCGCAAAACGTTAGTTAGTCGCGATATGGACATGCGCATTGGAAAACATCGATTCGTTCGCCTCAAGGTCATTTTGTGACATTCGCTCGATAACTTGCGAGGTGTGTGAGTCCCACCGCGATGGCATCATACTCGTCGTCGCGCGAGATGACTTTGGTGAGATTGAGGATCTTTACCACCATTTCCTGTATCTGTTTTTTGTCACTGTGTCCGTAACCGGTAACAGCGATTTTCACGGCCGCGGGTTGATATTCGAATACCGCGATACCGCTTGCTGCCGCTTCCGAGAGGATGACGCCGCGAGCTTCGGCAACCGCGAGGGCGGTTTTTTTGTTTTTACTGAAAAAGAGTGTTTCAAGTGCAAGTGCCGAAGGATGATATTCCTTTAAAAGCTCACAAAGCCGTTTCTGGAGATTTTGGAGCCGCTCTGGATGTTTAGTTTCTGCGCTGGTTTCGTAGCACTCCGAAAATATGAGAGTCTCCTTGTCGCTGTCTTTCTCGAGCACTGCGATGCCTATGCGGCCATATCCCGGATCAACGGCAATGATACGGTAGGGAACCATCTTATTCTGCGTTCGTGTGCACCGCTTGCACATCCTCGAGTGCCTCAAGAGCATCCACCAATTTTTCTAGTGCCGCAAGATCCTTTTCAGAAACTGGTACCGTTGTTTGTGCGGTATATCCCTCGCTCGATTTAGAAAATGCCCACATGGCCGCACCTCGCCCAGCCAAGTTTCCGCTATTTTCGGCAAGTACGTGTTTTACCTCCTGTGCGGCGCGGTTTCGGCTGTCTGTAAGCACTTCGATTAAAAACGCCGTCCCTCCCGGTCCGTACGCTTCATATAGCAATGTTTCCATCGGCTTCGCTTCCGCTCCGGTAGCTTTCTTTATAGCGCGTTCGATATTGTCGGTGGGCATGTTGGCCGCTCGCGCCCGCTCTATAGCGGTTTTAAGTCCTGAAGCGCTGACATTACCGTCTGACTTGCGCGCCTCATCGGTGATGAGTTTTGCGAATCTGGAGAATATGCGGCTCTTAGCCCCATCCGTTTTCTCTTTCTGCCTCCGTATCTGCGACCATTTGTTATGCCCTGACATGGTGGTGTTTTAACTAAAGTAGATTATTCTGTCCACCTGACTCCTTTTTCCCAAGATGGGCATACGCGTGCTTGGTGACGGTTCTTCCGCGTGGTGTTCGCTCGATAAAGCCGATTTGCATGAGGTAGGGCTCGTTGTATTCCTCGATGGTCGCTTCGTCTTCCGAGAGCGATGCCGCAAGTGTGCCGAGGCCAACGGGCCCGCCGCTGAATTTCGTTATGAGTGCATCTAAAATCTTACGATCTGCACCCGAGAGTCCCACCGTGTCTATTCCCAAGAGCTCCAATGCTTCCAGCACCAGCTCCTGGGTCAGTTTCTTTTTTTTGACTTGCCCAAAATCGCGACAACGTTTTAAGAGATAGTTGGCAGTACGTGGCGTGAAGCGGCTGCGTTTTGCGATTTCATGAACCGCACCTTCGTCCGCTTCGATATTGAGTATATTTGCCGAACGTCTGATGATCTCTTCTATCTCATCAGGTGTGTAGAAGTCCAGACGGAATACGCCGCCGGAAAAACGGCTGCGCAGCGGTGCGGAGATCATGGCGATGCGCGTAGTTGCCGCAATGAGCGTGAACGGCGGCAACTCGAGCTGTATGGTTCTCGCTGAAGGGCCTTTGCCGAGTATGATGTTGAGGTTCCCCGATTCCATGGCGGGGTAGAGGACCTCTTCGATAGTCTTATTGAGGCGGTGTATCTCGTCTATAAAAAGAACATCGCCAGGAGTTAGGTTGGTAAGTACTGAGGCGAGGTCTCCCACTTTCTCGATGGCGGGTCCGGAGGTTACTTTTATGTTTCCCCCGGTCTCTGCCGCCACAAGGTAGGCGAGTGTCGTCTTGCCAAGCCCTGGGGGACCGTAAAACAGAAGATGTTCGGGAGGGTGGGAGCGCTCTTTGGCGGCATTGAGCAAAATGGTGAGGTTTGCCTTGATGTTTTTCTGGCCTACATACTCTTCCCAACGGTTCGGACGGAGGGCCTGATCAAGGAATGTGTCCTCTTTTTCTACTTTTTGAGGTATATCGGGTGTTCTTGACATTGTTATTTACATGTGCTAGACTTTCCGTAGACGTAAAAAACGTCTAAAATTCTTATATATCCAACCTTTCACATTCCGACGTTTTCAATAATGCTCCTCATATATATTCGAAAGATTCTTTGCCTTTCCAAGGCATGAATCTCTAAGCAATAGGGTGTTTCGCCTTTTGACATCTCATCAAGGATGTCCTGGTTTTCACGCGAGTGAGTGACTGGGTCATTACTCAGACGTGATGCCTCGCTTTTAATTCCTCGTGATTGAAAGCATTGCTTAGAGATTTATGCACTGGAGACCTAGAGAAACTATAAACCTAGAGTCGCGGAACGCAATAGCGTTATACACTGCTCATTAGCTTCTCGGTCGCGTCAACCTATCTCGGTCGCGCTAAACAGCGGCATCGATGTCAATGACACGCCGTAATTCTTCAATCGAGGTTACTCCTCCCAGTAATTTCACTACTCCATCTTGCGACATCGTAAGGAGTCCTTGGCCACGAGCGGCTTGGGCTATCTCTCGCTCACTGGGATTTTGGATTATGGCAGCTTCTATCTTCTGGTCCATAAGTATGGCCTCAAATATGCCTATTCTCCCTTTGTACCCGGTCATATTGCACAGCTTACATCCCACGGGAGAGAACACATTCTTTAGAGTGAGACCTTGGTATTCAGGCACCGTAATTTCTAACAGGATCTTTTCGACGATAACCTTGTCATTTCCCGCGAGGGCACTTTCTTTTTTACAGTAGGTGCAGAGTTTCCGGGCAAGACGCTGAGCCATAGCGACCGTTACGCTCGAGCTTATCACTTTTGGATTAACACCAAGCGAGAGCAGGCGGGGGAATGTGCCTGCGGCATCGTTGGTATGCAGTGTCGAGAATACCAGGTGCCCCGTGGCGGCGGCATTGATGGCGATCTCGGCCGTTTCCTCGTCGCGGATCTCACCGACCATGATGATGTCGGGGTCTTGCCGAAGCGCTGCGCGAAGCCCTGAGCTAAAAGTGTATCCTTTGTCAGGGTTGGTCTGTGTCTGCACGATGCCCTTGAGGTGGTACTCGACAGGGTCCTCGATGGTGATGATCTTTATACCCGGTTCGTGGACCTTCTTGAGGAAAGCGTAGAGGGTGGTCGTTTTTCCTGAGCCCGTGGGGCCCGTATTGAGGATCATCCCATTAGGTTTCGTTATTTCACGCGCCAATACCTCCTGCAGGTGCTTTTCAAGTCCCAGTTCTTCCATAGAAACGGCGATGGCCTCTGGATTTAGGACGCGCAAGACGATGGATTCCCCATAGGCCCCCGGGAGTATTGAGGTTCTTATCTCTATCTCGGTATCATTGGTATGTATGCTGAAACGCCCATCTTGGGCGGTGGTGTGGAGATTGAGCTTGAGGCCCGAGATGAGTTTGATACGGGAGAGGATGTAATTGTAGACGTCGTATGAAATATCTAGGACATCGTTGAGCACGCCATCCAGGCGGTAGCGCAACCGGACCTGCTTCTCTTCCGGTTCCACATGTAGATCCGATGCGTTTACTCCAAGGGCGCCTGCGAGCAATACTTCAACAATCCGCGTCGTTTGAAACCCCTCCTTTGCAGCGAGGATGCTCTCGATATGTTTCTTTATATCCAGTACCGTGTGCAGGTCGCCAAGCATTTTCTGGATCTCATCGCTTGATATATCGAAAGACCCTCCCTTCATTTCTTTGACGCGGGAGATTTCGGCGTAGTGAGAGAACGCATGCTCGAGACTGCGGCGTGAAATCAAAAAGAGCGTCACGGTATAGCCTTTGCTCGAAAGTGTTTCTACGACGGCCTTCGTTTTCGCATTGTCTGGATCGAGCACTCCGACACCGACGCGTTTATCAACGAGCTGGAATGCAGCGGCTTGAGCTTCCCTGGCCTGTGGTTCGGGGATAATCCCAAGCGCGTCGGTCTCTATAGGCACTCCCGACAGGTTGAAATACTGTAGGCCGCGCGAAGTCGCTGCGGACTGCATGAACTCCTCCTCTTCTTTTTGCCTTAATTCGGCAAGCTGGAGATTCTGTTTATCTTCATCAAAATCAACCATGTCTACATAATAGCCCGTTTTAGGCCTCAATTCCAAGGTATTTTGGGACAGGAAAGTATTGACGTATACTGTTGTTTATGCTATAATGTATAGTGGGATGACAGTTTTCCTGAATATCTGAAAACCGGAGATGTGCGTCTCCAAAAACCGAAAAACCAAATGAAAACAACATGGATAGTTCTTCTCGTCGTTGTTTCCGTGGGCGTTTGTTGCGCCGCGGACACGAACAACATCAACACCAGCGGCTGCAGCTCTTTCAGCAGCCCAGGTAGTGCCCCTAGCGCTTGCATGCATCACCAGCACTTCAGGACATGGGGCGGGAACCGGCCGACACCGGCGGTTTCGGCTAACACAAAGGCCGAGGAAGCAAGGCAGACGGTGTCATACAGCACGAACCGAGCGGCGGTGGCAGTGGGTGA
>DATDXL010000059.1:0-18130 GCA_036517235.1 Minisyncoccota bacterium | reverse complement strand
AGCTGTTTGAAGAAGAAGGTGACTTTTGTTACTATATCGTTGTAGATTTGAATACTCGTATTCATGACCACGGACGCCTGAAGGCGTCCGTGGTCATTGTATATGAAAATGGGTGAAAAGGGAGTTTCGTAATTCACAGTTCACTAGCAAATCCCACCAAGTGGATTCCTCGTGGGAATATATAAAAGAAAGAGTCCGGTCTTCGTTATTTTCTAGAGGAGACTTTGTTCACAAGGAGAGTGATTCGCGACTTCAATCTCGCCGCTGTATTTTTTTTCAAATAGTTGGTCTTCGCAGCTTTGTCGAGCGCCTTATATGCCGCAGGAAGAAGCTTTTTTGCATCGCTTGCCTTCCCCGACTTTACGAGACGTTGGATACTTTTGAGTGTCGCATCAACAGCCTGTTTGCGTCGCACATTGAAAATCCGCTTGCGGGCGGAGGCTCTGTTAGCCTTTTTTGCTGATGATGTTATAGCCATGTAGGAGACCACTCTAGCAGAATAAATCCCAATCGTCTACTCTTTCCAAAAAACGAGCGAAATGTCATATCGTAGTCGATTGGGATTTATTTTGAGAACTCCTCCGTTCTCAACGCCCTCGAAGACTCAGTGCTGAGCCTAGCAGGGCTCAGCACTTCCTCGCTCTTCGCTCGGTCGCTGCTCTCCGCCACGGGGAAACTCCCTTTTTCCCGACCCCTTTCCCTCTCTCCGCAGAAAATCCCAACTCTCTGCGAATAGAGTGACGTTAAGAAATCAAATAATCCCAACCCCGCACGGTAATGCTATGATTAAGGGATGATAGGAACGATAACTGGGATCATCATGCATAAGGAAAGCGGTTTTGCCATCATTGATGTGCACGGCGTTGGATACAAAGTATTCTCTTCAGCAGAAACCCTCTCTCGTGTAGCAAACAAAAAGAACGTTTCAGTGACGCTTTGGACCCATCTCGCGGTACGCTATGATGCACTTGACCTATACGGATTCTGCGAAAAAGAAGAGCTCGAGTTCTTTGAGCTTCTCCTCTCGGTCTCCGGCATAGGTCCCAAATCAGCCATCACCATTCTCAATGTCGCATCGGTACGAAGCATAAAATCCGCCATAGTCTCGGGCGACGCGACACATCTTACCAAAACCACCGGCATCGGAACAAAAAAGGCCGAGAAGATAATCCTCGAGTTGCGTGACAAACTCGATGTGCTGGATAGCGACATCGGAGAACAGAAAGAGATCACTGATGCAAGCGAAGCCCTCCAGGCCTTGGGCTACTCACGTCGTGAAGCACAAGACGCTCTCCGAAAAGTCCCTCGCCTCATCACCTCGACCGAAGCAAAGATAAAAGAGGCGCTGAAATTACTTGGCCGTTAATATATTATAGATGACCTTCTCCTAAACGAAGTGCGCTACTGTTAATAAGTAAGCTATAGCATCCTTATTAACAGTGACTCAAATAACAAGTGGGTGGGCGTAGAAATAGAAAAGCCGCTCTCTCGCGAGAGCGGCTACAAAATCTACCATTGAATCACAAGGTAGTACACACCCAACTACCTTATCTTGAACCTTTCGATTCTCAACGACCTAACCATACGGTTAGGAATTTCTGGCAAGAATTATATCACAATATAGGCACATTCGTCAATAGTACAGCACGGCTCTACTGCAGGACTTTTAGGAAAAACATGCTAGTATGGCGGCATGGATCCAGTGCTTAGGGCCATAAAAAAGGTAGTCCCTGAAAAGCTGTTTAAAGCTCTCCAACCTATCTACCACTATTCCCTCGCCTTCACCGCCGCGCTTCTCTATGGCTTCCCTTCCCGTAGCATCAAAATAGTCGGCATTACCGGTACCAAAGGAAAAACTTCAACGGCAGAACTAGCGAGTAATGTCTTGGAAGCAGGCGGCTTCTCCACGGCACTCGCGGGAACGCTCCGCTTCAAGATCGCCAAGGAATCAAAACCGAACCTTTTCAAAATGACCATGCCGGGCCGTTTCTTCATGCAGCGTTTCCTCCGCAAATCGGTGAGCGCGGGATGCGACTGGGCCGTACTCGAACTGACCTCTGAAGGAGCTAAGCAGTTTCGCCACAAGTTCATCGATCTCGACGCTCTCATCTTCACAAACCTTGCTCCCGAGCATATCGAATCGCATGGTTCGTATGAGAAATATCTAGCGGCAAAACTACGTCTCGCTACAGCACTTGCGCAGTCCCCTAAGGCAAACCGAGCTATCATTGCTAATGCGGATGATAAAGAAGCAGAGAAGTTCCTTGCACCCGATATTCCACTCAAATTCCCCTTCCATTTGCGCGATGCGGGCTACAAGCTCACCGAGGGCGGCGTTGAAATAACCTTTAAAGGAGAGCGTATCGTTTCTCCCTTGCGCGGCCTCTTCAATGTTTACAATATCCTGGCCGCAGCGACGTTTGGTCTCAGCCAAAATCTTTCGCCGGCAACGATAAAAGCCGGCATCGAGCGTGTTTCCCTCATCAAAGGCCGCGGCGAGGAAGTGAACGCGGGACAGACCTTTAAGGTCATTGTCGACTACGCGCATACACCTGATTCCTTGCGCGCCATCTACGAGGCATTCGAGGGAAAGAAAAAAATATGCGTGCTCGGCAACACGGGCGGTGGCCGCGATACGTGGAAGAGGCCCGAGATGGGTCATATTGCAGAAACGTTCTGCGAGAAAGTAATCCTCACCAATGAAGACCCGTACGACGAAGACCCGCGCTTTGTCATAGACGCGATGAGAGCGGGAATGAAAACGAAACCGTTGGTCATCATAGACAGAAGAGAAGCCATCCGGGAGGCGCTAAAAACCGTCGTGGAAAGCGCGGAAAAACCTGAACAACAGGCCGACTACGTCGTGTTGCTAACTGGTAAAGGCACCGACCCCTTCATTATGGGACCGAATGGCGGAAAAATACCGTGGAGTGACAGCGCTGTTGCAAAAGAGGAACTGAAATCGCTTCTTCGAAAGAAGAGCAAAATGCTATCATAAGGATATGTCCGGTAGGAAAATTTAGAATCGCCTATGTTGAAACTAGCAAATTTAAAAGTCATAGTATGACCAACTAACTAAACATTCTCATCATGCAAACTATCATCAACACTAGAAACTATTCTAAATTGTACTATACCTAGGTATGCCCCCATTCACCTTGCAACCTCCCAGTCCCATACCAGAACCGACGCCCGCACCGCAACACGATGGTATGGACCCGCAGACAAAAAATGTGATCCTGTTCGCGATCATCTTCTCCGTGCTCGCGGCAGGCGTTCTTGGTTATATCTTCTTCAAACCAGAACGGAAATCAGAGATGTCCACTGGTATGGCAACGACCACAGCGGCAAGCACGGCAACGCCCGTCCCAACTCCACAGAAAAAGTCGCTCTTCTCGCTTTTTAGTCTTCCGCGGTTTAACCTATTCAGCCCCCCAAAAAATGCTTCAACCCTATTCGGTACAACCGACAGCAACACCAAAACGGCTACCGTTCCTGCCAAACAAACAACCCAGCCGGCACCCAATACATCAGTAACACCAAAAACGGTTACCCCTCCACCGCCGAACACCCCCTCCAATGTCCCTACCAAAGAGCTCGTGGGCATCTATCAGGAACCCGCATCGGCCGAGGACCAGCTTGAACTCCAGTTCTATGCCATCGACCTTCCCTCATCCCCCTTGCGCGGCAAGATCTGGATAAGCAGTGTAAAACGCTCGACAAAAGCAGAGCAGGAGTACGTGGTACTCTCTACCAGCAAAGACCTCCCGGCTCAAACACAACTCACCGGTATGACGCTGAAGAGTATCGTCACAGGACAAATCGTACAGGTCGGCAAAGGCGTGTCCTTGCCTTTTCCGAATGAAACCAACACCGCTATAGATATTAAAATAGATCCCGGGCAGAAAGTAACAATCTCCACAGGACGATCTCCTGTAGGATATTCGTTCAGACTCAACCTCTGTACGGGTTACTTCGAGCAATTCCAAAATTTCACACCGGCATTGCCCCTTGCGTGTCCACTCTTAAAATCCGTCTCCCGACCGGCTCCTCCCAATCATCTTCAAGATGCATGCATAGACTACATCGGCCGAGTGGGAAAATGTGTCATCGTCACAGCTCTCCCCAAAGCAACGGCCGACGCCCTCAACGACGAACAGGAATATCGGTGCCTCAAATTTGTCCAGGACAATACGGGATACCAGCGGTGCGTTGAAACGCATATGCACGACACGAACTTCTTCAACCCCGAGTGGCGTACCTACCTCAACTGGTCAACCCCTATCTGGAAAGCAAAGCGCGAGATCATTTGGCTTCTGGATCAAAACGGCGATTTTATATCGCAGTACAGCTACTAAGAGCCGCTCGGTTGCTCTTTTTCAAAACGCGTATAATTTCCTGCTGGAAATTTGCTACGCTCGCCCCGTCAGGCTCCGCGATGTTTTGAAAAAGCCAACCTCGCTCTTGAGTTTGGGGAAAACTATTTTTCTCTCTCATTGACTCAAACTAAGTAAATCTGTAGTGTGTGTGCGGAAAGGAAGACTGGATGAATACATTGTTCTTTGGTATTAAAAGCGCTTTAGGAGATGCAAAGAAACACGTTGGTGACAAGCTAACTCCCACAGAACGTGCTCATACAGCGGCAATAATGGGCATCTATAAAACGCTCAATCACATTATCTTCGGGGAGCCCTACCTATTTCCTCTTTGATCTTGGAGGAGAAATTGCTCACAACCCCGTGTCTTACATCCCGCCCCGCGCGGAAAATCAAAACAGGGATTTTCTAAGAATCTACCCTCGGAGCTTGGTTGGGTGTGTCAGCAACACGAAGCGAACCCGCTTCCGCATTGTGAGGAATAGTTCCGGCGTAACGTACTCGCCAGAAAATCCTAAGCTATCTGGGTTTGACGCACTGTTTCTTTACGCCGCACATGAGCTTAGGCATAAAGCCCAAGCATCCCTTAGATTGTTCACTCCACAATCTGAAGAGACACGGAGAGGGTTTCTTGGTGTAGCACTGGATGTGCTTAAAATGCACTACCGAGATTGTCCTGCCCACTATGATCAATCAGGAAAAGAAAGTACTGGAACCGAGTTTGATGCTGAAGTTGTTGCGATGTACGCCACCAACTTGTGGCGTATCAAGACGCCTGATGAAATCAAACAAATACTTCTTGCAGAGCCCGCGTGACATGCGGGCTTTTTGTTGCCAACAAGACGGATCAGCAATCGAACCAGCGATATAGCACGATACCCGCTGCCACAGAGACATTGAGCGACTCTTTTTTTCCGCGCATAGGGATCTCTACGATTGTATCAACTAGCCGTAATACCTTTGAAGAGATTCCTTCGACTTCATTCCCCATAATGATGACTGTCGGCTTATCGGGGAGCTTCATCTTTTTATAATCAACAGCGTCTTGTGTTTGCTCCACCGCGATAAGGTATGAACCCGTTTTTTTCATACGAGAAAGCTCCTTAACAGAGTCATTAGATACTCGCCAGGGTACATTTTTCTCCGCCCCTAATGAAGCTTTGGTAAAAGCGGTGCGAACACGTCCGAACCGATCCTCGGGGCCTGGAGTAAAACCTCCGAAAACCACCTCTGAAACACCAGCAGCGTCGGCAGTTCGCATGATCGCTCCCGCATTATGGGCACTGCGGATATTAGAGAGAAAGAGCGTTACCTTCTTTGATTGTTTCTCGCCACGTTTCCTCATGCTTGGTATAATAGACGCATGCTTAGTATTTTTCCAGAACTACTCACTTATGAGCTTCTCTCGCCTTTGATACTCCGGGTGGTGCTTGGCATTCTTTTCATTAGTCTCGGATACCTAGAGCTCACCAAAGAGCGCGAGCGTTGGCAGCAAGTATTTCAAATACTAAAACTAAAACCGGAAAAGATCTGGGCAAAGGTGTTTGGCGTTGTTGAGCTTATGGGCGGAATTCTTCTTGTCCTTGGGCTCTTTACCCAACTCGCCGCGCTTCTCTTTGTCATCATCGGGTTTGCCGAATGCTACGTCGAGTACAGAGCTCCGGTAGTGCTCAAACGCAATATCGTCTTTTATGTTCTAATCACTGCAATCTCCTTATCGCTTCTTTTCACCGGCGCGGGATTTTTGGCATTCGATCTTCCGCTGTAGAATATCCATCTTAGAGGGATCCTTCTTTGCAGGAACATTGCCCCTATTGGTTTTTTAATGCTTCGCACTCAAGAAAGAACTCGGTAGGATTTCTACTTCTGTATCTCGTTTTTTGATATAAGAATCGAGGGCATTTCTCAAGATTTGCCTTTTCTCCAGTGATTTTTTCCAAATACTGTTTGAGCGTTTACTATTGACAAAAATCCCAAGAGAGAAATTTATCTTTTTGTAAAATCTCTCCAAATTTTTTCTTCTTGTTATTACAACCTCATTATATTTCTCATCTACTTTGCTATCTATACCAAAGTTGTTTAGTAATTGATGAATCAGTGGCCAGATTCTCACGATTCCACAAATCATTTCTTGCCGAGACAAGTGCCGCAATTCAACAGGGAAAATCCATCGACATCCGCTCATACGCCAAGTACATCCTCAAGAAGGGAAGTGTCATCGAGAAGCGAAAGATCATGTCTTGCATCAAGAGCAAGATCGTGCTCGCCAAGAAAGTAATCGGGCTGGAGGAGTAAAAATAGCACAACAAAAAATCACCGAATGGTCGGTGATTTTTCGTTCTCATTATCGAGCTCCTCGGTCTCGAACCAAGGTCGTTCTTGAACCCTCTCGGTTGCTCGTTACTTTAAAATTACGTGTCCGCTCGCCAAGAATCGAACTCGCTCGGTCGCACTAGCATGATTGTGGCTTAAAATATAGACCTAAAAGTAATTGAGCAACATCTATGTTGCATCAAGTGAGGTAATCTAATATAATCTCATATATCTCCTGTAAGAGATTTAGTATGCACCGGTTTGAAACAAGAATTAAAAATATTCCCCTTCTAATCTTCAATTTACTGAACAAGATTGATGAACAGAAAGGTCAATGGGTTGGTGGAGCACGGTTGAATCCACAAGTGCTCGGACGGCTCAAGCGCTCGACGCTTATTACGTCTTCGGGCGCGTCGACGCGTATTGAAGGTGCAAAACTCTCCGATGAAGACGTGGAGAGACTGATGCGCGGACTCTCGATGCAAAAGTTCGCGGATCGAGACAAACAAGAGGTAAAAGGTTACTACGAATTGCTCAAAAATGTGTTTAGCGCGTGGGGAGAAATCCCTTTAAGCGAGAGTACCATCAAACATCTACACAAAGAACTTCTGAAGTTCGTGGAGAAAGATAAGCGTCATCGGGGAGAGTACAAGAAGACAGAAAATCGTGTAGAGATGATAAACGAAGCTGGAGAGTCAATCGGCGTTTTGTTCGGTACCACACCTGCATACCTGACACCGAAGGAGATGCAAGAATTGGTTGAGTGGACCGGGGAATCACTACGGTCGCACACATATCATCCGCTGCTTGTCATTGGCAATTTTCTCGTCGAGTTTCTCCAGATTCACCCCTTCCAGGATGGCAACGGGCGGCTGTCGCGCGTTCTCACCAACTTGATGATGCTGCAATCTGGCTACCCATACATGCCATACGTGTCGCATGAGAAGCTTATTGAAGGCAACAAAGCCGAGTATTACGTCGCGCTGCGACAAAGCCAGAAGACATTTAAAACTGAATCGGAAACAATACTGCCATGGCTTGAATTCTTCCTTCGCGTTCTTCTCGCACAGGCGAAGGAGGCGATTGGGCTACTCTCACGAGAGAATCTTGAGCAACTGCTTTCCCCAAAACAGCTCGCTGTTTGGCAATACCTTGAGAAAGTTGTGGAAGTTTCACCTCAAGAAATTTCCAAAATGACGAACGTGCCACGTCCTACAGTCTCACAGGCGCTCACCGTACTGGTGCGTCTCAAAAAGGTGGAGCGTGTCGGACAAGGTCGGACGACTCGGTATCGGAAAGTGTGAGTATGCTATCGCGGCATGAGCGTGTTGCGCTGTTTCGATCACTGTTCAAAGGTCGTGAGGATGTATTTGCACGACGGTGGGAAAAATGGGGTGGGGGCGTATCTGGTTATGCTCCCGTGTACACGGACCAAGATAAAGAGCGCTACGAACCTCTCACGGATAATTGGGTTGAGAAACATCTTATTGGAACAGCGACAGTGGGCATATATCCGCTGTTGCAAGAAAACACGTCAAACTTCATCGTCGCGGACTTCGACGGCGACAACTGGCAGACGGTGGTCAAGCAATTTATCGCTACTTGCATAAAGTATGGGTTACCGATCGCAACCGAGCGATCACGCTCTGGAAACGGTGCACATGCATGGTGTTTTTTCTCTTCACCTTGCCCGGCACATAAAAGCAGGTGTGCGTTTTTATCCCTACTACGCGAGTCGGGCGTGATTGATCCGCTCGACAAGAACGACGGGTTTGATCGCCTATTTCCCAATCAGGATTATCTTTCAGGTAAAGGGCTCGGTAATCTCATCGCGCTCCCTCTGCAAGGTGAGAGTCGAAAGCACGGCAACACCATGTTTGTTGACCCGAACAATAATTTTGAGATTTTACCAGATCAGTGGCGTTATCTGTCCAGTCTTCCACGCGTCAGCCAGGAACAACTCGATTGCGTCCGCGAACCCGATGTTATAGGAGAAAAAGCAGATCGTCGACCAAGAAAAGTGTTGTCCAACAAGACATCGATTCTTACAATCGGAAGTTCGATCTCAATTCCGAAAGCAACACTGCCTGCTTCTCTCGCATCATTCCTGCGTGAAGAGTTGAATATTCTCAACATTGGCTACGTTGTCAAAGAACGCGCTGGGTTGCCGACATACGGCGAGAAAAAGTTCATCAGGACGCTAGACCAGAACGATGATGAAATTCTTGTTCCACGAGGTTTTCTCAACAAGCTCTATGTGTGGCTAGATGAACGGGAAATCAAATATGGAGTCGTGGATGAGAGACTGGCACTCGACCCGGTCGGTTTTCATTCGTCGTACTCACTGCTTTCGTATCAACGGTCAGCCGCCACAAGTTTCGATGTGGTGGAGCAAGGAGTGCTCGTAGCGCCAGCTGGCGCCGGCAAGACATTCATAGGACTTGATATTATTGCCCGTAAACATCAACCCGCAATCATTCTGACTCATCGTAGGCAGATATATGATCAGTGGCTAGAAAGAATCGAACAGGGGTTCGGTATTCCCAAGTCAAAGATCGGACAGATCGGCTCGGTTAAAAAGGAGGCTCGCCAGCCAATCACCGTTGCCATGGTACAGACACTTTCCCGCATGAATGATCTTGGACCATTCGCCTCACGGTTCGGAACTATGCTTATTGATGAGTGTCATCATATGCCCTCGCGTATGTTCCGCGATGTCGTCTCGAAATTCCCGGCCCGATATCGATTTGGACTAACCGCAACGCCTTCCCGTAAATACAATGATGAGAAATTGATTGATGCATATCTCGGAGAGGTTGTACATACGGTCGACAAAACAGAAATTCAAGTAGCCAACATACCGCGGGAACGAGTACCACAAAGTGACACGATAACGGTGCGAACTACAAATATATCGACCCCGTTTGGCACAACCGCTCGAGACTTTCAGCTGATAGCAAAGATACTTTCAAGTGATACCAATCGCAACGCGCTTATTGTTGCTGATGTCATGCTCGAGGCGAGCGAAGGTAAAAAGTGCCTGGTTCTCACCGAGCGAAAAGAGCACGCTGAAATGCTGCGTGCGTACCTGCGGCGAGATTTTGAAACCATTATGTTTTCGGGGGATCTCTCAGGTCACCAACGCGCGCTCGCGCTTCAAAAAATCAAAAGTGGCAGGTTTCGGATTCTTATTGCGACCGGGCAAATTCTCGGTGAGGGTGCCGATATTGCCGATCTCGAGGTACTTTTTCTCGCATTTCCAATCTCATTTCACGGGAAGCTTGCGCAGTATATCGGCCGCATCCGTCGCGAAGGTGGCGCAAAGAAAGTGTACGATTATCGGGACACGCAGGTTCCTATTCTTGAGAAGCTCTGGAAGAAACGCGCAACATACTACCGCAAAAACAATTTCGCTTTTCAAGGTGAATGATTCGCAATAACATGCAACGAAAAATCACCGAATGGTCGGTGATTTCTCGTTCTCATTATCGAGCCTCTCGGTCTAGAACTGATGAAACTTCTCAGCTCTCTCGGTTGCTCGTTACTTTGAAATTATGTGTCCGCCCAGTTGGACTCGAACCAACGACCGCTCGCTTAAAAGGCGATTGCTCTACCACCTGAGCTATGGGCGGGAATGTGAACGTTATACCACATTTTACCTCTCCGCTAAAGCAGCTTGCTTTTTGTTCTTTCCTGCATATCATTTCAAACAGTTTGAACATTCAACAAAAGGCACTGCATGAAACTTCGCGGTATCTATTTTCCACTGGTTTCACAAGCATCGGGAGCAACCAATTTCTTTGAGGGCGGGTACTGGTTCCATTGGCCGCTCAAGCTTTTGGGGCTACTTGACCTCCATGGCTCTGGGTTCGTCAGCAAGACAAGTACGCTCCCACCACGGCCAGGAAATATGCCTCTCCGCTCCGACGGTACAACACCACGAGAGCTTGTTCCCCGCTGTATCTACGTTGATCGCAGAAACCTGCTTGCGCTCAATGCCGTCTCGCTTTCGGGGCTGGGGCTAGAGTTTTTACTGAACACCGGCAAATGGCAAAAACGTGCGCGACCTTTCAAGATCTCTCTTATGTCGCAGGCACCGACTCCGGAGGCACGTCTTGAGGAAATACAGGAATCCTTCAGCATGCTCAACGCTCGAAAGAGGGAGTTCAAAACAAGCTTCGGGGTGCAATTGAATGGATCCTGCCCCAACGGCGGCGTTGACCCGAAAGATCTCCCTCACGAAGCGCTTCCCATCCTCGACATGGCAGGGCGGCAACTTGACCCCAACATCCCTCTTGAATACAAGTTCGGCCCGGACGCTCATCCGCAAGCGGTAGCGAAAATCGCCAAACACAAACGGTGCGATTCGATCCATGGGCTCAACACACTCAAGTTCGGGGATTACCCCGTATGGGCACGGAAGGCGCCTCGCGTTAAATGGAAAGAGCTGTTCGGGACGAACGACCCAAAACAGTCACCCATGGCGAAACGTTTCCCCGGTTTCCCCGGAGGATTGTCCGGAGCGCCTCTGCGACCTTTTGTGATCGAGTGGGTACGTATGGTCCGTGCCGCAGGTGTGACAAAACACATCGAGGCAGGGGACGGCTTTCTACACGAAAGGCATGTGGATGAAGCGAAAGAGGCCGGAGCCGATTCTGTTTCGATAGGATCCTCGCTCTTTCTAAACCCCCGACAGGTAAAGAGAATGATCCGCCGAGCGTACCTCATCCTTAATGGCTGAAAAACCAACCCCGTCCCTACAGTGGTGATGGGGTTTTTCTTTACCCAGCTAGAGAAAACCGTCAGCTCTAATAGGGTTTACTTTTTTACCTCAATCCCTATACTTGCCTGCAGTTGAACCTCAAACCAAACATTGCTTATGAAGAAAAGAAGGATATCTTCCCGACCCTTCAGTTTCGAAACGGACGTAGGTGCAAATCCACATTTTCATGCCCGAGAAATCGGGCCTGTAATGAAAGCCTTGATCGGAGGAGCCTACAAAGGCGGTGTCGACGTGCTCGGACTACAGCCTAATACAACCGTTCCGCTCACTACCGCCTCGCGCGTCTCCCACTACCACCGCTCGGCACTCGGTTTTGCAGGAGGAGAAAAATGGAGCCTCATGCAATTCATTCCATTCGTGATGCTCACCGAGGACACCACCTTCAACGACCTCAAAGCGTGCAAGGTAGCAGGCATCAGGGACGGAAAAATCTATCCGTATTTTCGTACCACGAAATCCAAACACGGAGTGCGACGGTATGGAAAAATGCTTCAGATTGTGCGGTGGTGTGGGGAGCTCGGTATCAGAGTGCATGCGCACTTCGAGCACCCAGACCCTGTGTACATCAATCGCGACGCGGAGTACCTCTGTTTACCCATCTGCCAGGAATTTCTGCAGGAATCTACTGCGGTTATTTTCTGGGAACACGGGTCGGATGCGCGGTGCATTCCCGCATGGAAAAAGTTTGCAGATACGTATCCTGAACGGTTCTTCGTAACACTCACCGCGCATCACCTTGCGTGGAATGAGGACCAGGCCTTCGGTGATGTCCGCAAGAAATGCAAGCCGCCGATAAAGACGGAGTTCGATCGTCTCGCATTCTTACAGCTCATTGCAGAAAACTACCAATGGGTCATGCTCGGCGCCGATGACGCTGCGCACGATGTTCAGGCGAAACACGTCCATAGCGGAAAATGCAACTGTGGCGCCTATACCTCGCAGTTCTTAATGGCACTGTGCGCGCACACACTTGAAGCCCTGCTCTATACTGCGCACGGAAGGCGCGTATTCCAAAACTTCACGAGTAGAAACGCACGGAAGGTGTTCGGACTTCCGCGCGCAACGCGAAAAATCAGGCTTGAGCGGGTAGAAACCAAAATCCCCTTGAGCTATCAGATAGCCAACTGGATCGTCGAACCGCCAGGTGCTGGGGAAACGATAAACTGGAGGGTGCGATAATCGTGAGGCGTGCTAAAAAAGCGCGCCTTTTCTTATGTTTATAAAGAAAGCGCGAAGCGCTCGAGCGCTGAGGGGAAATCCCTCAGGCCACGGTGCGCGTCGTGGTACATGGAAAGCAAAGTGCGTGAGATGCCTCTGAGCTCGTCAAACGTATAGAGTTTGGCGTAGCGTTTCGATTTCGTAAAGACGAACGGGCTTAGCCCCGCCGCAGAAGCGGTCGGCGCATCCGCCGCCACAAGCATTGATTTTACCTGCCAAAAGAGCATTCCATTGATAGCCTCCGGCGCTTCGCCTCGCATAAGCGCTTCGGAGAGCAAAATCCAGAGCCTTTTCTTGTCGCGATTCCCAAGTGCGTCGGCAAGACCAAACACGCTAAATTCTTTGCCGAATGGAACCTTAGGCTTCGGTTCTTCAAACAATTTCATCTCCTGCGCATGCTTCTCGAATCTCTTTACCGAGACCGCATCGATCTTTCTTTCCAGAAAAACAAAAGCGTTCTCTGATGGACCGATCTCTCCTAGGTGTGAAAGTATCCACTCTTTCGCTTCGGTATTCTCAAGTAAACCGTCAGCAAACACGATGCATTTTTGCTCAAAAAGCCCCTGCCCACTCACGAATTCTTCAAATGTTGCGGAATTCCATACCTCAGGCGTTATGCGAAAATATTCCGCATTGGGACGCTTCTTCTTCATGGCAGAGAGTACTCCCCGTGCTCGTTCACGTGCTTTTTCGCTATCGCTTCCGTGGAAAAAATAAAACATGGAAGTATAGGGTATAGGGTATAGCGAATAGTGAATAGATTCAAGCAAAAGAAAAAGCCCGGTGTCACACCAGGCTTTTGAAAAACTCATGCTTGCATCGTGTAATCGTCGGGGAACACAACCCCAGGTTTCTTCCAAATGTCGTCGTGCTGTGGGAACAGAAGCATTTGTTCGGGAAGTATGATCAGCGGAAAATATTTTCGTGCCGCAGCTTCGTCGATCTTCACCACTTCTCCCCGAAGCTTGATCAAGTAATCAGCCACTTTCTGTTGAGCGACTTTCATCGCCTCAAGAAAGGTTCTCACATCAGACTTCCCTCGCTCAAACCGGCGACGCTCTCGCCACAATGACATGGTTGCTTCCCTACACAGCTGTTTCCACACGATTCCGAAAAAAGTGCGGCGATCAGACTCGTACGCAAAAATGCTAATCGCGACCGTTCTCACACTGATCTGCTCCAGGAAATGCACATTGAGAAGATCACGAATGTCTTTCCATTCTAACTTCAAATCGATAACCATAAAAGACCTCTCGTTTCGGGTTAAACCGAAAGGATTATAACACAGGTAATATAAAAAGCAATATTAGGGCAAAAGCTTCTCAAGCTCTGCCCAATTGTCCCCCACTGAAACATCTGCGGTGCAAAGGACCCCTTTTGTCTCTTTGGGATCAACAACGCTCTCCATCACTTTTCTAAGCCGCGGAGCAAATGTTTTCACCATCTCTTCCTTTATCTCAAAGACAAGCTCGTCATGGACCTGTAAAAGCATCCTCACGTCATTTTCCACTCCTTCTTTAGAGAGAAGCTCATCGATACGCACCATCGCGAGCTTTATGATATCCGCTTCTGTCCCTTGGATGGGAGCATTGGATGCTTGCCGCTCCGCCATTGCGCGCACGTAGGGTAGTTTTGACTTTAATCCTTCAAGATAGCGCCGCCGGCCGAAAAACGTCTCGCTGTAACCCTTTTTGTACGCATCCTGTTTTGTGTTCTCCAAGTATTCCGCAAGCGTCGAGAAACGTGCGAAATAATCACTGTAGAATTTCTGTGCTTCTACCCTGTTCGCACCGAGCGACTTCTGGAGTGAGGTGACACCCATACCATAGATGATACCAAAGTTAATAACCTTCGCACGGCGGCGCATCTCGTAGTCAACGTTCTTCTCCGGCACACCAAAAACCTCGGACGCCACAGCAGTGTGGATGTCTTTTCCTTCTCTGAATATCTCGATGAGTTTTTTGTCTCCCGAGAGAAACGCCGCGATGCGAAGCTCTATCTGCGAATAGTCGCACGCAACGATTTTGTATCCTTTTTTGGCGACAAATGCTTTTCTAATCTCCATACCCAAATCGCTTTTGTGCGGAATATTCTGAAGGTTGGGATCTTTAGACGCCATACGCCCCGTCGCCGCGCCATTCTGAAGGTAGCGTGTGTGAAGCCTGCCGTCGGGAGCAACTAGCGTCGGGATGGTATCGATATAGTTCGAGAGCAGTTTTTGGAGCTCGCGGTGCGAGAGTATATCGGCAACGATAGGATTAAGTTCTCGCAACTTCTCAAGCTCAGATTCTTTTGTTGAGAGGGCGCCCGTCGAAGTTTTTTTCTGACGCCCTGCTTTGAGTCCCATCTTTACAAAAAGCACCTCGCCGAGCTGCTTAGGTGAATTGATGTTGAACTCCTCACCCGCTGCTCGCCAAATGCTCTTTTCGAGAGCACTCAATTTCTTGTGATATTCGACGGAGAGCTCTTTGAGAAGCGCGACATCCACGCGAACACCCCTATCCTGCATCTTTAGGAGCACCGGTATGAGAGGTTTCTCTATAGTTTCAAAAATGCTTTCGAGCTTTCGCTTCTTTAGTTCCGCGAACAAAATATCTTTTGCCTGCGCCAGAGTTTCAGTGTGGCTGATGCGTAAAATATCCTCTCGCTCCGGATCGGTAATGGTCGAGTTTATGAGAGAGACCTCCACGAGAAGCTCTTTTTCCATCTGCGGATCAAAAATGTCCTGGGGAGGTTCGGGCTCTTCGAGCTTTGTTTCAGTATCCTTGTCTTTATCGACAGAGCCCCCCCCTCGTGCACCGTCTAACACCTCTTTAGCACGGGCACCCAAGACACGAAACTCCAGTTCGTTAAACAGTGCGAGTATTTTGGAAAGTTCTACAGAATCAGCCCAACGTTCTTTGGGAAGCGAAAAGTGTATAGGAGCGTCGCGGCGTATCGTCGCAAGCTCTTTTGAAAACAATGCTTCTTCCTCATGTTCCTCCAAAAGCTTTACGACACGTTCCTTGATACCCGCCTTCGCAAACGCCTCTTTGTCTTTTTTAAGCTTGTTGTAAATCTCTTCTATAGAACCAAAGCTAGTGATGAGCGTAGTTGCTGTCTTCTCCCCGATGCCCGGAACGCCAGAGATATTGTCTGATGGGTCGCCAGCAAGCCCTTTGTAGTCGGGCAAGAGCTTTGGCTTAAATCCAAAACGTTCTTTCATTTTCTCCTCGTCATAAAGAATGGTATCGCTGATTCCCTTTTTGAGGGTGTAGACCTGGACCTTCTTATCATCAACCAATTGCATCGTATCCATATCTCCCGAGGCGATGATGATGGAAACATCTTTCGCTTTTTTTAACATCTCAACTGCCGTACCTAAAATATCGTCGGCTTCAAATCCCGGGCTGTCGTACATAGGAATACCGAACGCAGTGAATACATCGCGCGAGCGCTTTATCTGCATTACGAGCGCATCATCGGTTTTGGTCCGCGTTCCTTTATACCCCTCGAACGCTTCATGTCGGTACGTCGGTTGCGGCAAATCGTACGCCGCAATCAAATAGTCGGGCTTGAGATCTTTGATGATCTTAAGGAGCATCGTGGAAAGGCCATAAATGCCACCGGTCGGCTCACCTTTAGTAGAAACAAAATCAGGCAGTGCATGGTACGCGCGGTGCAATATCGCATGCGCGTCGAGTAATATGATATTTTTTGTGTTTTCAGGACGTTTCGACATAATGGCTATTCTAACATTTCGGCAAAAAGAAAACGGCCTTCTCACAGAGGAGGCCGTAAATATCAAGCTGTCGGTTATTTTTGTTCTTCTTGTTTGGCGCAGAGCAACGCCGCCTTCAAAAAAAGAGGGAGGTCGTGGTAATACCTATCAAAGAGCATCTCCGCGAGACACCTTTGACCTGATGATTCGAATGAACGGAGGTTGGGTTTCAACCGAATCAGGAACGCAGTAAACTCGGCTCCGACGAAAGCAGATAACATAGAGATTGCATTAGTAAGTTTCCCTCGCTCAAAGTCATCTAGTGACGTAAAAGCAACTTGTAATAGCAACCACTCGATAAACGCTACAGTTTTTCCCGTACTGAGTGTTGTTGGAAAAGGGCTCTTAGTTTGCCGGAAAATTACTGGGGGGCCTTCGCATGCCGCCATAAAAGTTGCTTTACCCCACACTTCGGGTAAGTTTCCCTCGCAAAAACTCGCTAGAAACTTCAAACTACCTTCAGTTTCCGCCAGCATCGCCGATATGAGCGCGTCTGCTACGAAGTTAGTGTAACTCACTGATGTCCCCCTTTGTATTCCGCTTGATCCACACGGCAAATGTGCAAGCGAACTCTTAAAATTCAGCACTCGGGATGGGATATGGTGGTCGAAATGACCCATGATTGATTCCAAGACAAGTTCAGTTTGTTCTGGAAGCAGTTTTGTATATGGGTACATCCTCTTTATTATCAGAACTCCATTTTGCATATAACCCTTTCAGGTTTTGTTCCCTTGCAGGAACGGTTTCAAGGTTCTTTTCTTTCTTGGCTCCCTTAGAGAAGTTGCTGCCCTTTCAGGCGATGCCGAAACCTTTTCCAGCACTTCTAACGCCCAAACCATTCTCCTCTCTCTCGTTTGTCAACATACCCTTATCTGTTGCTATAGCAACAGATAAGGGTATGTTCTTCAAAAGGAAGTTTTAGAGGCCGTAAGAAATTTCTCGAGTGCTTTCCTCAATAAATTTAAATTGAATCTTTATACAATCGCCCGGCAGAAGCTTCTCCACCCGCTCGGCCCACTCTATCGCAATTAGATTTTTTTGGTCTTTGACTATCTCTTCCCATCCGAGACGTTCAAGCTCTTCCGGTCTCTCCAACCGATACATGTCAATATGAATCAACCGACGAAAGTGTTCATACGATATATCGTATGATTTCATTATGACGAATGTCGGGCTCTGCATCGTTTGAGAAATGCCAAGCAGTTTTCCCAGCTGTTGCACAAAAGTAGTCTTGCCTGAACCTAAGTCGCCAAAGAGTGCGAGCACGGTCGCGCCTTTCTTTTTTGGAGTCGCAGTGGTATTGAAAATCTCTTGCGCGATAGCGGCTGTTTCGGTAATTGAGTGACTTTCTCTATTCATGCGCGCATTTTAACACAAAGAGAAAAGGCGCTCCGAAATGAATCAGAACGCCTTTCTTGAAAGACTACCTACTCACCGATGTCCATGCCGATGACTTCCACCAAAATGGACGGAGAATCCCGCCGTGGCAGCGCCGTACGAATAGTACGAGCGACCGACGTAGTGCCTGGGGTACCCATGACCTCTGTACCCATAAGGATTGTACGTGTAGCCACCGTACCGATATGGCGCGCCGTACGAGTACGAGTGCCTGCCACCATAGCCATAACCCGCGTAGGGATAGTACTGGCGGGTCATGTACTCGGCGTAAGTGCCAGTCAT
>DATDXL010000058.1:0-3638 GCA_036517235.1 Minisyncoccota bacterium | reverse complement strand
TGGGCGACGCTCTTTTCTTTATCAGAAATGATCTTCTGATACGTCGCCTCAACGCCCTTGGTGGCTGTAAGAATCCGTTTCAGTTCGGTCTCTTGCTGCTCAAGCCTTTTTTTCTCCAGCTCCTGGATCCTCCGAAGTCCCACCTCTTCATTCGCTTTTTCTTCTAGGGTCTGCTTCTGGTTCTGTGTCTGAGTCCTGTTCTCAACCACCGCGGTATACGAGCTCCGGAGCGAAACCTTGACCGCATCGAACGAATCTAAGTCTTGGAAAAAGCCCGTGATATCCTTGCCGCTCAATAACACCTCCGCAAGACTGAAAGAATCTATCTCATTGGTACGACGAATGATCTGTTGCAAAGACTGTTTTTCTCTCTCAAGCTTGCTGGAGAGCCCTGTTATGGTTTTTTCTTTTCCCGCGATATCGGTGCGGAGTTGCTGGATAACGATATCACGGGCCTTGATGGAGAGCTTGGATTTCTCGATGTTAGCGTTGAGAATCGCTACGTCACGCTCAAGAGAAACCCGCTCCCGTTGTTTATCCTCCAGAATCACGCGCTGCGCCTCGATTTCTTTCTCGAGATTGGCGAGGTCTTGTTCTAGCTGAGCCCGACGAGAGGTCACTTCGTTACCAGTCACCTGCGCTAGCGCTGGTGAAAAACCGACAGTAAAAAAAACATAAGCCAGCACGGTTGTCGCTAACAATCGGTGAACATTGGCCTTTGTCATAGGACGTGTAAAAACATTGCTCGTAGGTGATTCTTTCATGTGTCGGGTATATTATACCTGACGTCTGAAACAGTGCCTACGTTACCGCAACAAAAACACCCTGCTCTGCTGCAGGGATGTATTCATACTGACAAAGTCAACTATTTTATTCGCTAGTGAGCGACCTAAATCTCTTCGAGCGAAGCGAGGTAGAGATTGGAAGTACTCGTAGTGGTACGAAAAGAAAAAGCAAGCTTTTTCTTTTCCGAGCGAACGACGCGAACAAAGGGCATAGCCCTTTATTTTCCAGCTCCTTTTGCCGGCGGTTTCGCTCCTTCGGCTGCTGGGGCTTCTGCTTCGCCCTCCTCTCCCTCTTTTGCTTCTTTACCTTTCTTCTCGACTTCAATCTGCGAGAGATCCATAGGAGCCACCGGCTCGATCGGTTCTTCCTTCGCCACCGTAACCGCGACCACAACTTCTGTAGGCAACGTAACAAGCGACACGCCGCTGGGAAGTGCTACATCCTTGGCAAGGATTTGGCTCGTGAGTTCAACAAGTGCCGAAATATCGACTGAAACACTGTGCGGAAGATCTTTGGGAAGCGACGACAGCTCAAGTTCATGGAGCACTTTGACGAGAATCCCAGCAAGATCCTTCACTGCGGGAGAAACACCTGAATATACGATAGGTACCTTTACCGTGAGTTTCTTGTCTTTCTCAATCGCATAAAAATCGGCGTGAATAGGAACGCCCGTAACAGGGTCTCGGTCAACGTCTTGAATAAGCACTTGTACATCGTCTATCCCTTCACCTGCAAGCGAAATAATGGAACTCTCCCCTGCCTGCTTCCAGACTTTAATGAATCCTTTCAAGGGTATTGAAATCGGAGTCGATTTCTGCTTGCGACCATAGAAAACAGCGGGGACAAGTCCTTCCTTCCGTAGCTTGACTAGGTTTTCCTTTATATTTCTCTTCTTTACGTCAAGCGTAACCATGAACGCTCATTATAGATAGTTCGCTCAGAAATGCAAATGCAAAAAATCAAGGTTCAGCCTTGCTTAACATTCATCCCCGCATTCCGACAGCTCTACAAAAACAAACGACGCCCTCTCCATACAGGGTTTTCTGGTAATAGAACAAGCTGGGCGCTGCCTAAAGGCAGCACCCAGCGGCAAGATTTCTAAGAGAAAAAGAGGGGGGTTATTTGATCGCTAACCCATGCTCCGTGGCACCGGCGGCATAAATCGCACGAACATCCATTGCTGTGAGAGCGGTACTAAAGACTCCTAGATCGTCTAAATACCCTAACTGATAACCACCCCCATATTGCCCACCAACCATGAACGTATCACCTGAAGAATCGGTGTAAGGAAAAACTATCGGCTTCCACAACAAAACACTTCGTCCATTCACATAGACATTTACATCAGCCACAGAATTTCCTACCGGTTTTCGCATAGAAACTGCGAGATGTACCCATTGACCCTTCGGTAGATTCACAGAGACAGAATTCGTAAGAGCCGAATTTTCCGATGGTATGTTAATAGCCAGAGCAGAAACATTTCCTCCGCTATTGATCGGTCTAAGATTAAAGTGTAGCGCGTTAGCTCCGTTGCCCCACCCAGAAATATAACCATCATTGGACAGTAAGTCTGGTTTGTACCATACCGAAAGAGTGAAATTCTGTGACTGCATGACCGTATCCAAGCCCGTCACCGTAAATCTTCCCGAAAAATTATTTCCAATCGCTTGCAATATATATATATATTTTCCTCGTCGATATAAATCAGTATCGGTAACCAGTGAGATGTTATTTCCTAAATTTGTAAAACCGGTAACTATGTTTGACCCCCCTTGATTTTGTTGAAAAGAAACAAGATTTATCGCACTCATTGTATCAAAATCAAAAAATATTGCCGCTTGGTCATACAGCGACCGCTTGACCGAACCGGAAAACTGCTGCCCTGCGGCGACATTTGCCTTTTGACGAGCACTGCTCACCGATGCCACCACCACGCTCGAAAGCAAGCTCACGATGGAGATGACCACGAGAAGTTCGATGAGGGTGAAGCCTTTTGTGGAGCGTATAGCCATATTAGGCAAAGAAAAAGAAATAAATAGAAGCCCCGAACGACAGGATCGTTATAGCGACGAGGACCATACCAGCGGCTTTCTCGGACTTGACGATACCCCATTTCATGAGGAAGCGCGCCATGCCGGGAGTTGCGGAATCCCCCAAGATAGAGCGCGATTTAAAGCTATTGAGATCGGGACGTTGTTCGTTGAATTGTACGTCAGGAGGCATAGATGTTTTTCTTAGTGTTTATAATCTTATTGTAACGCCCCAGACTTTCGACGCAAGCCTGTGGGGGGATAACGAGACGTAGAACCAACAGAATCAATACTCGTTCCCGAGGAGGACATTGAAAGCTAGTAAATTAGAACCTACATTAAACACGGTGTAGGTTGGTCCACCAGAGAAAGTCTCAAGTCTCCCAAAAAGTATGTACTCCCGCTTTGGGTCTCCCGCTTCTGTGCCACTATACCCAAGAGGACTCGAGTCTAAGCATGGGGTTTCATTAGTGCCAGTAATGCACTTCCACGTTGCATTCCCAATTTTTCTATAACCTTTTATATAGACATATTGTTGAGTAATAGAATTGGTGCTTGGATCTAAAGGGATTACAGGAATATACGCTGGCTTTATCACGAGGTTTTGGAAACTACCAGCTAGTAGACCACCACCACCAGCAGTGATATTGCCAAAGGAGACACAAATTAAGCTACTCCTCGTCGAAGTTGGACACTCTGGATACTCTCCAAAATCATCATAATACTGCTCCAAGGCAAGCTGAATCTGCGTCAGGTCCGACATCCGCTGGGCATTGCGGGCTTTAATGCGTGAGGTACTAAAACTTCCAAGAACAACCGTCG
>DATDXL010000057.1:0-5176 GCA_036517235.1 Minisyncoccota bacterium | reverse complement strand
AGTTGATTCTACCACGTCGGAGACCTCATCTGCGTAAAAGAAAAACCGCCTTGGGCGACGCATGGTCGCTTGGGCGGTCTTGGACTCTCTTACTCCACAGATTCTCCAGCGTCTCTCCTCTCTTCCTTCGTCGCCTTTCTGTATCCGAAGTTATACCCCCAGGTAAAGAGGCCGCCTGCCACGATGATGGCAATGTAAAACCAAGGCTGAGTCACACCGGCGTAGGCCTTCAAGGTCCCGTGGGCAAAACCCACAACATAACCCGCGACCGTTGAGACAACCACGATTATCCTCGGCAAAAAACACATTGGGACATAGCCGAGGCCCATCCCCAGAAAAAAGATCGCTACGCTTGCGAGCAGGACACCAAGGTATGGCACGAGCCCGAAGACCCAGCAAATCACGAGTCCCACAAGCGAGAAAAAGACCATCCCCGGGATATCGTCACGAGGGCGAATGGGATTAGCGTCAATATACATAAACAGGATTTTCCTTTCTAGGTAGAGGTTGAACTGAACCTCGATTACACTACACCGCACATAAAATATTGCAACCATATCGGCTGTCCGCACTCGCCCTAGGATTGGTACGGGATAAAAAAAAGACCGATTCCCTTCCAGGAACCGGCCTTTTTTGAAATGTACGCGACCTAGATTTCTTACGAACAAGGTTAGTCTAGAAATCGGAAGTACTCCTGTGGTGAGACGTGCTACTGGATGTCCACCGTCATTCCATGATAGGTTTGTTTGCCACGCTGTACCTGCCAGCCGGCGCCATTGATGTCGGCCGAACTGTGCACGTGGATTTCGGCGATCCCCATGTCGTTGTTCTGGTAGATCAATCACATGGTCTCATTCGTACCGACATCGGCGTAGACGGTTACTCCCCCAGACTTGTTGAGATCGTAGAACACAAGCCTGCTCCAGGATCAAAGAGACGGGTTATTGGAATACCGAAACAGACATGGTAAGGTGTGCAAGGACCAAAACGGAAACACCCAACTTGAAAGGAAAATCGTATGCCTGTACAGCACGATGGAACATTCGAATCATTCGCCAGAACACCCGAATACGTCGGTGTGAACACCGAAACCGTGAGACGCTGGATAGCACAAATGCGCCTAGGTGGAGTGCACCACATCCGGCATCTGTTGGATATCGCCACCGGCGTGGGAACGATGGTGGAGTTATTCCTCACCCAAATGCCGAAAGAGTGGCCTAAACCCAACGTTCTCTGTGTGGACAAGTCAGAAGAAGCGCTCCAGCTCGCGCAGGCACACCTGGGTCTCCCTGCCGAACAGATTTTACTGGTGCACACTAAAGCAGAGGAGCTCTCACTGCCCCCCAACGTGTCGGTGGACACCGCCGTCTGGGGCAACGGCATCCATTACCTCTCGGTGGAAGCACAGCGAGCCGCTCTCGAGCGCATCAAAAACGTCCTGCAACCCGGCGGGTGGTTCTTCTTCAACACCACCTTCCACAAAGAAGCGCGTCCGGAAAATACCCAACGTTTTTATGCCGCACAAGTGAGCGAAGCTGTCAGACTCCTGCGAGATCGTGGAATACAGCGCGATAAGGAAGCGAAACGTCCCGATGCTGGCGCGTTCCTGCCTGAAAGCCACTACCTCGAGCTTGTGAAGCAGATTGGATTTACCCTAGTGGATGTGCACGCGACCGTAGTACGAACATCGCTCAGTTTTTGGGAGGCGATTTGCGGCTACTACCACTACTCCGCCGGAGCTCTCCACGGCTATGACCTCAAAGAGGCCACTGCCGCGCTCCAGCAAGGGGTTAAGATAGCGTTTGAGAAGTACGCGATCCCCGATGCGAATGGGGCATACATCCCGCGCGTGTGGCTTTCGGCCAGCGCGCGCCGCGTCTAATCTGGCGCGTGTACGCACAAGAGTCGTTTGTCTGATGCATCAGACAAACGACTTTCTTCTACTCCTATCGCTTATCTCCAGTCTCTAATCTCACCCACCCTATCTACTTGAGCAGGATCTCTATGGTACTCGACGCGCGGAGCTGCGCGATGAAATCAGTGATGAGCTGCTGCTGTTTCTGGCTCACGATCTGGTTTTCAACCTGAGCGCGGACCTGATCGAGAGGAGGGATGGTCGGATCGCTTGCCTTTGCCTGATCGTAGAGCGCTTTCACTTCCGCCTCCGTGCTCGTCGCAAGACTGATATCGATATGAGCCGCTACATACTGCTGGATTACATTAGACCGGTTCAGATAGTCTTTGAACGTCCTGTCGGTAAACCCTTGCGCCGTGAGCGCTTTTTCGAATGCGGCCGCATCGGCGAACTGAGCTTGGTTCTGTGTGAAGAGTTTATCTACTTCTGCGCTGTTGACCTTGAGATTCTCCTTGCCGGCTGCCTGCAAGAGCAGCGTCTCGGTGACAAGGTTGTCCAGTGTCTGGGCTTTGATCTTCCCCTGCATGTCGGTGGTAGTCGCCGACTGCCCTTGTGCTGTTATAGAGGTCTCAAGCTGGATATACCGCTCATCGTAGGTAGAGCGCGTTATCTTCTCACCGTTGACGATGGCAACCGTCTCGCTCACCGTGCCTCCCTGCTTCATGAAGTAATATCCCACCGCGACGAGCGCCGCTAGGATGACGATGATACCGAGCAATCTTAAAAACGATCGTCCGGAGCTCTTCTTCACACTTCCCTGCTGGTTCCCTGTTGCTTCTTCTGACATTCTTTTATATAGCTATTTACTAAGGTAAGAGGATTATAGCATACGGCAACCACCAAATGCCGAACATAACACTTCTAGAGGAATTCCCAACCTTTTTGTGCAAACGGCAGAGAGAGCTATCAACCCTTGGCGCGCTTCGCGCGCCTGCCGAGGCGCGTAGCGCCGAGGCAACCTCCTCCCAAAACTGGGATTTGGATAAAATGCGGTATTCATTGTACAAAGTTCGAATGTATTTTGAAACCAATCCTGACGAGGAAATCTGAACTGCACCCCGCCACAATATATCTTGGGCAAAGGAGGCGGGGTGATGGACTCGCCCGTGCGGAGGAGGGGTCTGGGGAGGAATCCGCACGGGCTTCGGCTTTTTGTTTTGGCGAAATTCTGGCGGGCTAACCTTAATGATTAATTTTTCCGTCTGGGTCAATATGGGTGATACAGAAAAATTGATCGCGTTGATATCCAAAAACACGGAAAAGGTCAGTTTGCTCGACACGAAAATGGAAGTAGTATTGCTCGACAATTTTTCTTGCTGATGAGTTTTGATTGTTAATCAAAACGAAGTTTTCACTATCTGGTTTTTCAGTCGTTATTCCATTTTTTCGTGGCAAACTCGCAAACTGACCCCAAGTAAGTTTTTCTATATGCTGAAGTCTTTTAAGAAACTTGGTTGCCTCTTCTCTGTTCAAGCACCAAAATGAGTATTTTTTATCAAGAGAACAGTCGCATATAGAAAAAATCACCTTGGATTCGGTGTATTGGAGATCAAATTTTGTTGGAGTTTCGAGTTCATCCATAGACAAGGTGCTCTACCTTGCCTATTTATTTAGCAATGGAGCGTAATATTCTTTTATAGCTTTGTGCGAAATAACCTGACTCGTTGTCTTGTTAGCTTCTTTCCAAGGCGTATGAGCATGAGTAATATCTACCAATTTACTTGCAGAGTATCCGCCAAAAGTTCCCCAAACTTTTTTCAGAATTTCTTTATCCTCATCAGACAAAGATGAAGTATCTTTCTCAAAAATAATCGGATTACTTTTATTAGAACGAAATTTTTTATAAACATCTGGCACTACTGGTCCGTATGCCCAAGCTTCAATATTGTCTGAAAAAAGTGGTCTACCAACTTTTGATAGATAATATGCTTGCGCAAAATAGAGCACCTTTTGGAGCTTTAGATTAGTTATGCCTTCTCGTTCTTTGTTATCGCCTACAAACGCTTGCGAAGCAAGATATATGAGATATTTGGCGACATTCTCGGCTGTATATGGTGATTTTATAGCTCGAGTGGTCATGGTTAAATTATAGCAAAACCTAAATTGAAAGCCAATAGCTGTTTTATTCTAAATCACTCTTGCCTAAATTGAGAACGCACTTTCGCTAGAAGAATATCGAGATGCCAAAAGTGCGTTGGTTGGCTCAAAACAGCTTCTCAAAGAGAAATTATCGGCTTTTGAGCAAAAAGCGAATAATCGGTTCGAACTTACCGCAAAGTTTTTGAAATACAATATAGAATTGGCAAACGAGGGAATTCCCGAAGAATTTTTTCGGGAATTCAAAAAAGTCGGTTCGAACTTTCAAATTAAGGATCGAACCGTACTTTTTGAGCCACGCGGAGCGTGGCGAATCCTTGCAGAATTAGGATTTTTTGGGGGGAATTCAAAACAGACGGCGCTTCGCGCCGACCATATTTTTGGTTCTGAAACCCTTTTCGAAAAATTGCGGAGGCGGCGAGATTTGAACTCGCGAAGGGTTTCCCCTTACTCGCTTTCCAAGCGAGCGCACTAGACCACTATGCGACGCCTCCGCCATGAACAAGAACTTTACGCACCAGGTCACGGGTCTTTTCTGCTGAAACGCCCGCGACCCCACCTCGCGCCGCCGCACTCCGGCTTTTGATTCTTACAGAATCAAACACTATGCGACGCCTCCGCCCTACAAAAGAAAAAAGAACACATGTCTCCTTACGGGAGCTACTCTACCCTACCGGAAGAATCCATGCGTGCCAACTCTTACGCTTGAGGTGTCGTCGGAGTTTTGCCTCCGCGCCCTGAAATCCCCACGACGAGCGCTGCCGCGACGACAACGATGACGATAGCACCGCCCACGCGCACGGCGTAATCCAGAGCATCCGCCTGCGCTATCACATCGAACACCCATAGCAAACCGATACTGGCGGCCCCAAGAACTAACGCGATCACCGCGAGATACACGATATTTCTCATAATAGCTTATAGTATACCCTCAAAAATAAAAATCCGCTCGTCCTATCCCCGCAGCAGAGCTGGCGGGGTATTTCGGCGAGCGGGCTTTTTGAGAACCCACGGTTCTCAACAGGCTTTGCCCTGCTCTCCTCCACGGGGAAACTCCCGTTTCCTTACAGGAACTGTCCACTCATTGGCTCTCGAAGACTCGAGCTCAATGAGTCTTGCGAAGCTCCACGTGTTCGCTTCTCACCCCGACCCCCTTCCCTCATA
>DATDXL010000056.1:0-7105 GCA_036517235.1 Minisyncoccota bacterium | reverse complement strand
TGGTAAAAGATGCTCTTGACGGACGTAGCGTCATACGCGCCATCGCGTACGTCATTTCGACAGAATCGGGCGAAGAAAAAGGATTTTTTGAAGCTCTCGGAAAAGTCGGCATTGAGACAAAGACCAAAAATCTGCAGGTTTTCGCTGGTGGTGCCAAAAAGGCCGACTGGGATGTCGGCCTTGCTGTGGATGCTATAAAAATGGCGCCGAAGCTCGATGCCATCATCATCGTCTCCGGTGACGGAGATTTCGTGCCGCTCGTGGAATACCTCCAAGAAAATCAGGGGTGTCAGGTAGAAGTCGTCTCATTCGGCAAATCGACCTCGGCAAAGCTCATCGAAGCGGCGGACCACTTTACCGACCTCGACGAAAGCCCAAGAAAATATCTTTTGGGTACAGGGAGACGTTAAAAAACTAAAGGCGCGATGGTATTCGCCACCGCGCCGTGAAAACCAAACGTCAAGCTTGTTGAAAGGCAAGAACGGCTCGTTCTCTTCCGACATGAACTGCATGTTGCCATACCTGCACTGCTACCGGTTCAGGTTCCTCTCCTCGGACATTGTCCGAATCGAACTCTTGCTGGTCCCTGAAGGAACCCGACGGGCGCCTCAGTAAACCAATGTGTCTTTTTCCACGCTTGCTCTGTTGGTGTGCTGCCATAACCGTATTTGGTTGTTGTTTTGGTTGCTGCCAATACTCGCAACTTGAAAAGTCCGAGTCCATCAAAAAGTATGCTCCTGACAAGGATTAAGTCAAGCAAAAAGTGCAAAAGAAAAACGGCGCCGAAATCGGAGCCGCTCTTGGGTCAACGAAACAGGTGTTTTCTCGGCGGGAAGCTGAGGAAAAGGGCGAGACGGACAAACTCAGCGTCGAAAGCGACTTTACGCTTCATCGCCACTCGAGAGAGAATGTGTTTGCATAACTCAAGTTCCCGCTTATCCTCAAAGTACACTCTGACAAAAGGAGACTGTCTCCCCTGACGGTTATTGGTCTGGGATGGAAAAGTGGTAACCACCACCTCATCGGCAAAGTCTCTCAGCTCGTCAGTGCCAAATAAACTTGACCAAACAATTTTCCTCATATCGGCTGAATCTAAAAAACCGTGAAGTTCAATGTTAGGCATAATAGGAATGTACCTGCTCGCTTTATTGCGAAATTTTCAGGCACTCTGCCCACACTTTGCATTAATATTTTAATTTGTCAAATCCTACTTCCTGTGATACGCTGTAGCACATCAAAATCAATTTTGCATTTTGAGATTTGCATTTTGCATTAACAACTAACCGCTGGTCTTCAGATAGGCAACATCGCAAGTAACCCTTGCAATCTGTAACCCCATAGTGGAATTCAATTTTTGATAGTTTGCTTGAGTTTCGAGCACGCCATCAAGAGTTGAAGTTTCTACGCAATCGGGGTTCCGTAGCATTCACTACGGGGCGAGTCTGCAAATCAGCTCCTGCGTACGGCAAAGTGGGTTTAGTGTTTTGACTATACGCTACACCCTATACGCTATACGCTCATAGAAATGACTAAAAAAGAGTTTTCGGTTGAGATTGGGAGCAAACCCCTAATAGCGCAATTCACAGACCTTGCCGACCAGGCAAATGGTTCATGTATCGTACGCTATGGCAACACGACCGTGCTTGCCACGGCCGTGATGTCAAAACAGACGCGAGACGGAGATTGGTTCCCGCTCACAGTTGACTATGAAGAGCGTTTTTACGCCGCAGGTATGATATTGGGCTCCCGCTTTATTCGACGCGAGGGAAGACCTACGGAAGAGGCTATCCTTAGCGGACGCATCGTCGACCGGACCATACGGCCTCTTTTTGATAACCGCATCCGCAACGAAGTGCAGGTGGTCATCACGGTACTCTCTATCGCTGAAGACGATCCTGATGTCTTGGCGGTCATCGCCGCATCGCTCGCGCTCGGAACTTCAGATATCCCTTGGAACGGACCGGTGAGCGCTGTACGCATCGGAAAGAAAAAGGACGACAAGAACTTCATCGTCAACCCAGCCTACAGCGACCGCAACGCCGAAGATGCCGACCTTGACCTCCTCGCGTGCGGTAAAGACGGTCTCATCAATATGATCGAGGTCGGGGGAAAAGAGGTGGCAGAAAATATCCTCATCTCCGGACTTGAAGAGGGACTCACCATCATTGAAAAACTCCAAAAGTTTCAAGAGCAAATCATCAAAGAGATCGGTAAACCTAAAAAACAGATGTCCTTCGCAGAAATGCCTAAGGAAGTCGCTGTGCTCTTCAAAAAAGTAGCTGAACCAAAATTCGCCAAGGCCGTTTTTTCCGGAGAACCCGGGAAAGCCGGTATTTCAGAACTCTATGAAGAGTGGGTGAAGACATTTGTTGAAACTCACCCTGATATAGCCGAGAGTTTTGCCGAGACGTATTTTGAAGAGAGAGTTAACGACCTCGTGCACACAGAAGCGATAGAAAACGGGAAGCGCCCCGACGGGCGGGGAATGGATGATATCCGTCCGCTCTACGTCCAGGCAGGCGGGATTTCGCCGATACTGCACGGCACAGGCATCTTTTACCGTGGCGGCACACACGTGCTCTCAGCGCTCACCTTAGGGGGACCGGGAGAGGCTATGATCGTCGACGGCATGGAGATACAGGGAAAGAAACGCTTCATGCACCACTACAATTTCCCACCATTTTCAGTGGGTGAAACCGGGCGCCTTGGTGGCATGAATCGCCGGATGATCGGTCACGGAGCGCTCGCTGAAAAAGCTCTCGTGCCTATTCTCCCCGATAAAGAAAAATTTCCTTACACCATTCGTATAGTTTCCGAAGCCTTCGCAAGCAACGGCTCAACCTCCATGGGAAGCGTCTGCGGATCGACTCTTGCATTAATGGATGCGGGTGTCCCCATCGTGAGACCTGTCGCCGGTATCGCTTCAGGACTCATGATGGGGTCAGCAAACAAATACAAAGTGCTCACTGACATCCAGGGGCCAGAGGATCATCACGGCGATATGGATTTCAAAGTAGCAGGAACGCGGAAAGGCGTCACCGCAGTCCAGATGGACGTCAAAGTGGACGGCGTGACGATAAAAATACTCACTGAAGCGTTCGAGAAAGCAAAAACGGCGCGATTCAAAATCCTCGATTTGATTGAGAAAGAAATAGCTACCCCACGACCGGATATCAATCCCAACGCCCCAAAAATACTTGCGCTCAAGATCAAACCGGACCAGATCGGCCTCGTCATCGGCACCGGCGGCAAGACCATCAACGGCATTATGGAGAAGACGGGAGCCGAAATAGATATCGAAGATGACGGCTCGGTCTTCATCACGGGAAAGAACGGCGCTGCCGAGGCTGCGTATGAGATCGTGAAAGACATGACGCGGGAGTATCTCCCTGGCGAACGATTCGAGGGAGAGGTAACGCGCCTCATGGATTTCGGCGCGTTCGTCAAAATAGGCTACAACGCCGAAGGCCTCGTGCACATCTCGGAAATGGCGCCGTGGCGCGTAAACCTCGTTACCGACCTCGTCAAGGAAGGTGATAAAGTGCCAGTCATGCTACGCGAAGTAGATGAGAAAGGAAGATTGAACCTCTCTATAAAAGCTGCAAACCCGGAATTCTTCAAAGACAAAAAGCCGATTGGAGATTCTTCGTTGTATGGCGGTGGAGGACGACCAGACCATCGAGGACCACGGCCGCCACACCGAAGGTAAAAACATTTTGAGACGTAAAGGGGACCGCAAGGTCCCCTTTCGTACATACTTTCAAGTACGCTATGATAGAGGGTATGCCCGGTAGTGAAACTTCGGCCTGCACGGGTATTGTATGATTATATTACTGAATAAAGTGGTCACCTCTTATCAGACGATAACCTATAGTTCTTTTGCCGTGCGGAAGCACGAGCCGAAGTTCTACTATACCTAGGTATGCCTGAATCACCACAACCTGAAAATAACCAAGAGAGACGCTCGGAGCAGATAAAACCACTTCGTACTCTCGAAGGCGATGTGGCAGAAGTTCTCGGTCAGGAAAAAACAAGTGCTACCCAGATCATCGCCGCGGAAAGCGAACGGCCACGTGAAGAGAGTGTGCGCACCGTGCTTGAACCTACGGAACCTGCAAACCCCGCCAGCGCCAAGATACTAGGCATCGTGAGTATCATCATCGTGCTCGCGGGTATCGTAGGTTTCGGCGCGTATTGGTTCTTAAAGCCAGCCGTCCCTCCGGCACCTCCCGTAACCTCAACAGGACAACCTATCATCGGCATTGACGTGGAAAAAACCATCGACCTGACGGGGCTGACCTACAAGCAGTCTCTCGACGCCATCACCCGTGAACGCGATGCGGCCACGCTTCGTGTGAATGCGACCGAAGCAGTAGCATTCACCAAGCGGGACGCGGCTGGGACGGCGGTGCAACTGACTGCTCCTGAATTCCTTTCTACCATCTCACCGTCAATTCCCGGATCCTTCGCTCGGGCACTTGAAAAAGAGTTCGCCTTCGGACTTATCGGATTCGACGGCAATCAGCCGTTTCTTATTTTGCGTACGAGCTCATTTGAGAACGCCTACGGAGAACTGCTCCGAGGGGAGGTGGACTTCTACCGCGAGGCAGGGAGTCTGTTCGTCTTAGAAAATCCTCTCCCCGGGATTTCCACCTCCACAAGCGCCTACTATGGGACCGACCCCAACACCCAGGTATTCCATGATGTCGTCATAAAGAACATCGATACGCGGGCGGTGAAAAATAAACGCGGGGAAATCGTATTTCTGTACGCGTTCCCCGACCAGGCGACCATCGTCATGACCACGAATCAAAAAACATTCGGGGAAATTATCGATAAGCTCAAACGATCACGTTTGATACAGTAACTATTGTTGTTGCGCCAACTTAAATCTGCTACTATTACCTTACGCCGAGTAAGAAGTACTTCGCGTGAAAAATGGACACAACGCTACAAAAAAAATTACGGGCAGAGCTTGAGAAGGAGCTCGGGGAGCTTGAGAAGGAGTTGCGTTCCGTGGGTAGGATTAATCCTGCGAATCCTGCGGATTGGGAAGCGATGCCAGATAAAATGGATATCGTAAAAGCAGACCCTAACGAAGTTGCCGACCAGATCGAATCGTACGAAGGAAATACCGCTATATTAAAACAGCTTGAAATCCGCCTTAATGAGATAAAGGCGGCGCTTGAACGAATGACCCAAGGCACCTACGGAGTGTGCAGCGTTTGCGGCAAACCGATAGAACCAAAACGTCTTGAGGCCAACCCGGCGGCAACAACCTGCCAACAACATATGCAGTAAAAATCCCCCAGGAAAAGTCCTGAGGGATCTTTGTTCACATCGTTCGTTCGGGAGAGAAAAAGAAGATACTTTCTCTCTCCGCTCGCTAACGAAAAAAAGCCGCCTATTCTATATCTTTGAACAAGCGGATGGGTTATGCAGTTCTTACAGAAGGAGCCCTTGATTTTTGTTACAATTATTCTACGTATGAGTTTTGCCAAAGTACAAAGCGCGCAAGTAACGCTCTTGGATGCTTCCATCATCGACGTGGAGGTAGACCTCTCGGGAGGGCTCCACGCTTTTTCTATCGTCGGGCTTCCCGATAAGGCCATCGAGGAAGCAAAAGACCGTGTCTCGTCGGCAATAAAAAATACCGGATTCAAATCACCGAAAGCAAAGAACCAAAAGACGGTCGTCTCCCTGGCTCCTGCCGATATCCGCAAAGAGGGCACGCACTTTGACCTCGCTATTGCTCTCGGTTATCTTCTGGCGAGCAAGAATATCAGCTTCAAGCCTGATGCGAGATTATTCCTCGGCGAACTTGCTCTAAACGGGAAAATGCGCCCCATCACAGGCGTGCTTCCTCTTGTGAAGCGCGCGAAAGCGACGGGTTTTACGGAAATATTCGTCCCGCCGGAAAATGCCCGCGAAGCCGCTCTCATTGACGGTATTACCGTTTACCCTGTGCAAAACCTCACCGAGGTCATCGCGCATCTCATTCCCAAAACATTGGAGAAAGATATCGAGAAAAACATTCCGTATATTGAAAAACGTTCTCTATCGGCTCAACCGAAAACAGAAGTGGTATTCAGCGTGCATGAAAGCAGTATTGATCTCTCCGATATCAAAGGGCAGGAAAGCGCGAAGCGTGGCCTCGAGATTGCTGCCGCGGGAGCGCACAATATAGCGATGTATGGGCCACCCGGCACCGGGAAGACGATGCTCGCGCGCGCCTTCGCCGCGCTCCTGCCGCCGCTCTCGTTCGATGAGGCCCTGGAAGTCACGGCGATACACTCAGTCGCCGGAGTACTCAAAGAGGACCTCGTCACCGCTCCGCCATTCCGCTCACCGCATCACACTGCGTCGCATATCTCTATCGCCGGCGGAGGTACGATACCGAAGCCGGGAGAGATAACGCTCTCCCACCGCGGGGTTCTCTTCCTCGACGAATTTCCCGAGTTCGAGCATCGCGTCATCGAAGGGCTACGGCAACCACTTGAAGACCGAACCATATCGATAACAAGAGTGAAGGGGAGCGCATCATTCCCGGCACAATTCATTTTGATCGCCGCTATGAACCCCTGCCCGTGCGGCAACTATGGGTCGCGGCGGGAATGTATCTGCACACCGCAACAGCTCATCAAGTATCGGAGAAAAATATCGGGGCCTATCGTAGATCGCATCGACATGTGGGTCGAAGTTTCAAATGTAGAATATAAGACGCTTGCGGGAGAGGGGAGGAGGGGTGCAACAAGTACCCTGGTTCGCGAAAAAATAGCAAAGGCCAGAAAGAAACAGGAGGAGCGCTTTAAAAAAGTGGGTCTCTTACACAAAACAAATAGCGAATTCTCTGCGCGCGAAATAGATGCACACATCAAACTCCCTCTGGAACTCCGGGAACTCCTCAATCAGTCCGCCACAAAATTGAATCTCTCGGGCCGCGCCTACCACCGCGTCCTCAAACTTGCCCGAACCATCGCTGACCTCGAGGGAAGCGAAGACATAACACAGTCCCACTTGATGGAAGCGCTCTCGTATCGCCCAAAAGCTACTCTCGGGTAAAAACGAGGAGTTGAGTAGTCACAAGCATCGCACTCGGATTCGT
>DATDXL010000055.1:0-10296 GCA_036517235.1 Minisyncoccota bacterium | reverse complement strand
GGCGCTTGCTACTGATGCATTCAAAATCCTTGCGGATCACTGGATACAGCGTGCGCTTGTCGTATTCAAGAGCAAAAACTCGAGCAACTACCGTTTTTCATATCTCACCATTTCGCTCGACATGAATGATAAGAATAAGATTGTAAGAAAGTATTCCAACGCGCGGCGGTATTCCTTCTACATAGGGCCGAATGCCAAGATTCGGACACCTGAGCAGCAGCTGATGAAAAAGGGCCGTATAAAAGACGTGGAAGATTTATTGAATCGGTTCTCGCTTGAAGTCGTCAATAAGGAATTTTACCTGCAGATTGCGGCAGCTTTCGATTCGCTGGTGGAAAGAGGTACTTCTCCCAATTTATTGTTGCCGAGTGTATCGCCGGAGAATGTTAATGTGTACAAGAATTTCGCGGTGCGTCTTATCGGCCGCATTATGTTTTGCTGGTTCTTGAAGCAGAAGAAGTCGGAATCCGGACAGCTCATCTCAGACGAGCTCCTTTCCTCACAGACAGTAGCAAATACCGAGGGATACTACCACGGTGTTCTTGAGCCGCTTTTCTTCGAAGTACTTAACACACCAAGAGAGGAGCGCGGGGTTCGAGATGCCCTATACGATCAAGTGCCGTACTTGAACGGCGGTCTCTTCAACCCACAACGGGACGATTATTACGCACTCGACCACGGTACGTATGCTTCCCGGCATATCAACACACTGACGATACAGGACGGATGGTTCAAAGAGTTTTTTACACTTCTTGAGACCTATAATTTCACTATCGACGAGAACACTGTTTTCGACCAGGAACTTTCAGTCGACCCTGAAATGTTGGGTAGGATCTTTGAGAATCTTTTGGCCGAAATCAATCCCGAAACGGGAAGCTCTGAACGTAATCGAACTGGTAGTTTTTATACCCCTCGTCAGATCGTGGAGTACATGGTTGACCAATCCCTGCTCGTACACCTCAAGAACAAAACCAATGTGGCCGAAGAGAAACTTGTAGCGCTCATTAGCTACGACCAAGGAGACGATATCAATAATCCTTTAAGCCAGACAGAAAAGAAACAAGTTATTGATGCGATAGCCGATCTGCGTGTACTTGACCCCGCGTGTGGCTCTGGGGCATTCCCGGTCGGCATACTTCAGAAGATTGTATACATATTGCAGACTGTCGACGCAGATTGCAGCTTGTGGATCGATAAGAAATTACAAATGGTGCCTAGTTTATGGAAACAGCGAGTACAAGATTACTACTCTGCTCATCCGGCGAACTACATTCGTAAGCTCGATGTCATCAAAGGCTCCATATTTGGAGTGGATATCCAGCCCATCGCTGTCGAAGTGTCGCGTTTGCGATGTTTCCTTACGCTCGTTGTCGAGTCTAAAATAGATGATTCAGCCCCGAATAGAGGCATAGAACCGCTGCCAAACCTTGAATTCAAATTCGTGTGTGCCAATACCCTGATCGGTCTTCCGGAGGCACAAAACAAGGGGATGTTTGATGATCATGTCGGAATTGAGACTCTGTCGCAAATAATGTCCGATTATTTTAACGCGAGTAGTGCAAAAAAAGAGGAAGTAAAATTGAAATTCACACGCACACAGAATGAAATTCTAACCAAGGCCATTACGACGCTAGGACAAAGTACTGGTGAGCTAACACAGAAACTCACTTTTTGGAATCCGTTTGGTAATGAATCAAGCTCGTGGTTCAATCCGAAATGGATGTTTGGCACGGAAGAGAGCTTCGATATTGTAATCGGAAATCCGCCGTATGGCTTGTTAAACAAGAAACAAAATCAAAAATTGGGTTTTCTAGTAACCGAGGAGCAAATCAAATACTTCAAGGATAATCAACTGTATCTACCCGCGCGCGGAGGCATGATCAACGCGTTCAGGCTTTTCGTATGTAAGAGCGTAGAATTGTTAAATGTAAACGGAAATCTTAATCTAATAATTCCGCTCGCTTTCTTGTGCGACTTGAGCTCCTCTAATCTGCGTAGATATCTTATAGAAAATTACCGATTTAATTACCTCGAAGCTTTTCCAGAAAGAGATGACGAAAATAAGAGAGTGTTCGGAGCGGTGAAAATGTCTGTATGTATATTGGGTCTGACCAAGACTTCTAAACCCGGCCATGAGATTCATTTGCGAATTCATCGAGACAAGTATGTCGACCTTACAAACGAAAATGTGACCATTTCGAGAGACTTTATCCGTAAGAACGACCCCGAAGGACTTGCTATTCCGCTGGTCGACTTCAGGTCTCTAAATTTAATCTCAAAAATCCGAGAAAAATCTCTGCGTCTGGAAGACGTGGCGAAGTGCTTCACGGGTGAAGTTGATTTAACCGCGGACAAAAAATATTTATCTAGTAATCCTGCTGACGCAAAACTGATAAAAGGCGCACAGGTTCAACAATACCAACTACTAGATAAAATGAGCCAGGGAGAAATAATGTATTTAAAGGAATCCGAATATCAAGCATCTAGAAATAGCGCCCGCTCATCCCATAACGAACTAAAGCGAATCGTTATGCAGGGTATAACAGGCGTAAATGAGTCTGTACGTTTGAAAATGACAATTGCGGATCCCTACACATACTGCGCCAATTCAGTGAATTATATTGTTCCAAAGAGAACTGATTATCCAATCAGCTTTCTTCTTGGTTTTTTGAATTCAAAGTTAGCGAACTGGTGTTTCGTTAGCATGAGCACTAATAGCAACGTGAACGGTTATGAGGTCGACAACTTACCCATCGTTGCGGTAAGCAAATCAGATCAAGATATAATAGCAGTTAAGGTTGAAATCATATTACGAAATCCGAAGAGTGATCTTGCCGTAAGAAGCAGCGGAGAAATAGATTCAATAATTTACAGACTTTACGAATTCTCGCCCGATGAGATTCAGATCATTGAGGCAAGTCATGTATGAAGATTGCAGCTTCTCTTGGTGAATCGGTTCGTGTGATGAAAGAGTTCGACGCGGTAATTCGCAAATGGCCCCTTGAATAAATATGCCAGATTCAGAACCAAAAGCATTTGGTGGAACAGATTCAAATCGCCTGGACCCACTTACTGAAGGGCTTTATGTGGCCGGTATCTCTAAAGAGCAATTGCAATTATATGGAGCATTTTATAATGACCTATATCAAAAGGTCAGAGATAAATACCGACCCCGACAAGTTACGCGTAATGCACTAACTATGCTGCAAGGAGCAATATTCGCATTGGGGACACAGAAACTAAATAACCCGGAATGGCAGGAACATTGTGCAAGTTCTTTACGCGAGATACTCCACGAGTGGAATGGGTCAGGAAAGTTTGAAAATGATTATAAGGAATTTTACCCCGACGGGTGGCGCGATGAAGATTCCGCCACCTTCAGAGAACTCAGGCTTCATTATCAGTACTTTTCAGGCATCGACCATCACGAAGCCTCGGGCGTTCTTGGTTCACTAATCGCCCTATTGAACGACAGTACCTTGAAAATTGAGGATTGCTATAAAACAGATATTTTTATTATACGAGTTCAGAAGTTCCTGCAAAACACCTCTGATATAGTTGAGTTTTCCAAAAGAAAAGGGCGATAATTATGAAACAACTAGATTTACACAAAAGGATAGATGACTTTATAGAGGCTGGGGTCGCGCAAGCCTCAAGAGCTGATGTGTATGGCACAGTAACGTTAAATTTCGACGCTCGTAAGTATTTTTATACCAGAGTGGATGATAGCTGGTTTGATTGGCTGTGGGAGAATGGTTTCTTCGAGCTCATAAAAGAGAAAGCTGAAGACGCGACACGATACTCCTATCAGACGCCTGAGCTGGACTACTTGACTAGGGTTATCGAAAAGATACCCGGCAAGGTAGTCGATTTTATGCTTACCGTCCCTGTTTCAAAGGAGACGTTTAATCCGGAGGTTCTGGACCGCTTTCTTTGGTCCTGCGGCAAACTGCCGGCACAGGAACTTGCCCGCATTGTGCCTAAAATACGTGACGAGCAATGGGTACGTCTCATGGGGCCCTTTAATCGTTGGGGCTTTGAGTACAAGCAGATGTTTGAGAAGCTCGTACCGGAGCAAGACTACGTTTCTATTATCACGCTTGCTCAAGCGATATTGCTTGTACGAACCAAGGAAGAGTTCAAAAAGACTCCGAGCGGCATTACGGACAATCCGTTCTTTTTCAACGACCTACATCACACGGAGGTGTTTGAAAGACTGGCGAAAGTTGATGAAACCTACGTAGAGGATGCGCTCCGAGTGACGGCCGAAGCTCTTGGCAACGTAGTAAAAACGGGAGAGAAGGAAGACAAGGTCTTCGATATCGGGGAGATGTTTCATCTTTTTGACGTCGATTTCTTCTCATTGGAAGTAGGGGATAGTAAGCACTACTCGTTTAGAGACGATGTTCGCGACTTGGCCGCAGCAGTAAAAACACTCGTGACGCGTGCTATTGGCAATTCATGTGACCAGCCCGATAAGGTACGCCAAGTATACAAGACGTACATCGACCCGATGCCAAAAAGTCAATCCGTGTGGCGCCTCCGGCTATACGTGTGGAGTTTGTGTCCAGAGATATTTAAGGACGAACTGAGAAAGGCTTTCTTTAGGGCCTTTGAATCAGAGGATACATTATGGTCGGTAACAAGCGGTGCAGAGTACGAGCATGCGTTGAAGCGAGGGTTCGCGACGCTTTCCCGTCAAGATAAAAAGAAATATATAGATCGCGCGTTTGAACTTCTCGGCGTAGAAAAGAAACACCCTTACGGATATGGAATATTTTCGAGCATTTATGAGCACCTGTCCAAGGAAGATATCGATCGTGCCGAGAAAATGTTCAAGCTACCTCTACGTAAGGATTATAATCCCGAGCCCAGTATAGGAAGGTCTTACGCCGGAACCGTAGTGCCGCAGACGCCGCCGGAGACGGAAGCTATATGGATTGGCCCTGTACCCGGCATCGTAGAAGCGATGAAGACTAAATGGACCCCGGAGGAGCTTCACAAGATGGATGGGGAAAAGGACTTCTTGCGACCGATTAACGCCGAGGGAGTTGCTGACAAGATGCGCGCTCAGATCAAAGAGCGGATGCAGGAATATACGCAGAATGCCGCTCTATTCTTCGACAGAGAGCATCTGGATGCCCATTACACGTACTCTTTTCTACGGGGCATTCAAGAAGCTATCCGGGCAAATAGAGGCATAGCATTGTCGATTAACTGGGCGCAGGTAGTCGTCTTGGGTAAAATGATAGTGGCCGAGGGGAAAAGAGAGCCTTTCGATTTCTCGAAGCGGGAGCGAGAGAAATTTGACGCATGGCTGGGAGGGTGGATTGCAGCACATTCAAGCCTCGCAGATGTATTCGAGGAGTTTTTGCGCGATGAGAACGGTATCTCTGCAGAAGAGTTCCTGCGGCACCGCGACGACATCCTCTCAATAATCGATTATCTACTTACGGTCCCTGACCCGCTACCGAAAGATGAAAAGATTGGGACGGCAGGGATGACAACACTAGCCGGTGGGGAAGAGCTTGTAAGCGATCCGTTCTCTATCGCAATAAACTCGACTCGCGGACGAGCATACCAGGCATTCGTGTTGTTTATGGAGGTAGATGGTCGAAAATACCCTAAAGGTGCGGCATCGAAGCTGGATCCTGAAGTATTAAAAATATACAAGGAACTTCTGGCTCGAGAGAATACGGCCGCAATTATGTTTATGTACGGTCACTATCTACCGTTCTTCTACTTCCGGGATGTTGAAAATATCAAAAAACTCTTGCCGGAGATATTTACGACCGAACCGGAGAAGGAACACCTTTACCTTGCTGCGTGGGAGGGGTATCTGACCCGCTCCCTCTATCGGGAGCTCTATGAGCTCCTGCAAGGAGAATACAAGCGAGCGATAAGCTTGAATTCACAAAAATACCCGAAGAGGCATTATCGTGCTGATCTCGATGATGCACTTGCAACGCATCTAGCGCTTGCCTACATGCACTTTGAGGACGTCACCTTGGATTCCGAGATATTCAAATTGTTCTGGCTCACGTCAAACAAAAAACGCCATCAAGCCTTCGTGTCATTTATCGGACGTCATATTATTTCTAGGGATCGACCGAAAGAATTCTTGCAAGATCACCCGGAGATAAAGCTAGAAAAGTTGATGCAATTTTGGGACTGGCTCTTAAGGAGCTACACAGATCCGGATGTATTTGCGGAGTTTGGGTTTTGGATGAATACGATGGACGGCCCATACGAGGATATTGATATTCCAGCTCTCGCTAAAAGAATCCGCGCAACTCTTGAAAAGTCGAACGGCAGGATAGATTGGGAACTTAAATTTATGGACTCCCTGCCAACGATGGTCGAAAAGGCACCTATCGATACCGTTGAAATCTTGCGGCTGTATTTCACACCCTTGGACACGAGTCCACAACACCGGCACTTTATGCACATAGATGCGAATCTTGTCGAAGTATTTAGGAAGCTGTATCACAATCCGACCACAAAAGAGCAGACGTACCAGCTCATAGACGAGCTATTGCCGCTCGGAAACGGGGTGTACTGGAAGCTGAAAGAAGCGTTAGAATAAGATGTTTCTATGAATATGCGCGAAACCAAATGCCTTTTGTGCAAGTCCGAAGCTAAAATTCAGCGTGACGGATCGCGCGACATGCACTATGTTATGTGTCCTATATGTGGTACCTACGCAGTGAGCGGCACCCTTGCTGCGGTCGCTCATTCCCCTGATTCACCGCTGGCCGGTAACGAGTATATTCTTTCCGGCTTGGCACGCGAACTTGCTGAGAAAGACGAGAAGCCGCCGGAATTTACTACCGACAATATAAAGGACCTCATACGTCGCTATCCGGTGCCAGATCTAACTGATATCCGAGCCAAGGCGCGCAAGCTCCTCGATCATCTCAGAAGTAAATCGGGCTATTTCGGCGAGATGATAAGACTCGACTATAAGAGCGACTATCCTCTTGCGTATGCAAAAAACGATAGTGAGTTTATAGCCTTAGTTAAATTTCTAGAGTCTGAAGATCTAATCGGTATCAGGTCACAAACAAACATGGATTTTATGCTGTCGGTTACGAGTCGCGGCTGGGATTTGCTCAAAGAGTTTAATACCGAGTTTGATCAAGGTTTTGTTGCTATATGGTTCGATAAGTCGATGGATGAGGCCACTGCCGCAATTGAGGAAGCTATCACCGAGGCTGGTTTTAAGCCGTTGTGTATCCGGCATGAGCATTTTTCCGAAAAAATAATGGACAAAGCTCTTGGCGAGATACGCCGGAGTCGTTTTGTTGTAGTAGATCTGACCGCAAACCGCCCCAGTGTACTTTTTGAGGCAGGGTTTGCACACGGGTTAGGGCTCGAAACCGTTTTTGTATACCGTGAAGGGGAAACCATAACCGGCCCCCTTGAGTTCTATGCGCGGCACTATCAATGCTACCCATATAAAACCGCCCAAGAATTGAAAGAGACACTAAAAAACGCGATTACGGCGCGCATCAAGTCACGGAAGTAGAGTGCTTCTGCAAAAAACTAGAGTTGAGGGGACGCTCTACCGGACCTTACAAGAGACTGCTTGAGGAAAGTGTATCCGAGACGATCGGATTCTAAAAAGTAGACCTCCTGCGGCTTTTCAGGAGAACCGCCAATACCCAGTGCGACAAAAACGGGGATCCCAGATTCTTTCTGATACGTGTTATAGCGGTTTCCTTGTGCTTTGTTCCACCAAAGACCAAGTTCACCGCTACTGCCTTGTGCCCATTTTCCACGCCACTTGCACTCGACCGCGAATGATTTACCAGTCTTTTGATTGCGGAACAGGAAGTCGGGATGCGTATCTGATTCAACCCGGCGGTTGAGGAACTTTGACACATCACGCGTACGATCCTGGATGACGAAGTCTGGCTCCGGAAAAAGCGTTGATACGTACTGCTCAAACCGTGTGCCTTTCCAATAGGGATTTGTAGTCCAGTAAGTGTAGTAAACAATTCCTGCCAAGGTGACAATATCGATGACTACCCAAATATGCCGCGGAAGGACAATGGGTATAAACGGATTGAAAAGAACGGCTAGCAAGAGACCCGCGATTCCAAGATCGCGATAGTTCATCAAGAGCGACAGTATGGCTAGAACGATGAAGCCGGTCGTAATAATTAATTTCAGTACCTGGAAGTTTGTTGATATGCCGAGTGCGGCAATCAAGAGAAATAAGCCCGTTAAGCCGACCGTGGAACGCACCAGAATGATTCTTGTCCTAGGTGCTAGCATTAGCTGTAATAATACCCCAACTTCACGTTTTTGAGTTATTTGGCACTTTAGAGGGCTTATTTTCTGCTATAGTTTACGAATGAAACGTGCTTCGCTCAAAAGTCAGCTCCAGACCTTGCCACAGGCCTCTACAAGCCCGACTAGGGTCTGTACGCGGCCGGATTGTGGAAAGGCGCTTACCGCTACCCAAAAGAAGTACTGCTCGCATTCCTGTCGGAATACGGTGCTCTCACCGGGGAATAGTGGGGGAGCGCCGGGGAAGTACCTGCCGGAGTACGCCACGTCGAAGCTCGAAGAATACTTGGCGTTCTGCGAGAAGGGGAATGAGCCAACTCTTATTCCTACCGAAAGTTCCTATATCGTGATGCAGAACGCGAGAATGCCCTCGCTTATCGGATACGCTCGATTCTTGGACTTTCCGCGCCAAACGTTGGAGCATTGGGTGGCGCAGCATTCGGACTTTGCTCGTGGGCTCGATCTTCTCAAGGATGTGCAGCAGGAATATCTCATAAATAATGGTTTATCCGGAAAATACAATGCGCAGCTCGCGAAGCTGATGCTTGGCACGAATCACGGCATCGTCGAGCGAAAAGAGGTGGATAGTACGCACAAGTTGCTTGGGATTGTGAAGCACGTGTATCAGGAAGCGGATAGGATGGAGCGCGAACGGTATCCGCAGCTTACCGATCAATAAGATCATCAGACTTGGACGAACCAATTTCAAGACCGAAAGTACTACGCCGGATGTCGATAATATTTGTTTGACCTACGTGTTCGAGCAAATACTCCGGGAGATCGAGCTCTCCTGTTCTGCCAACAATAGTGCTGTGGGCGCTGTCTCGCATGAAGGAATAGAAATGAGAGTAAACCTCGCCATCACCTTCGAGCTGCGCCCTCATCTTGTTACTTACGTCGGAAAAAGATTCCTCGGTGTAGACGACGATGCGATTGTTGAGAATCCGATTTACAACGATCGGAAGACCGTACCAAGAAGAATACTCTTGTGGTAAGCGAATGGTGCGAGTTGAACTTGTGTTATCCATGAGCTAGATCACTCTCGAAGGCAACCGCCGCGGAGACAATCTTGCCTTCGTGCCACGCGTCCGCGATACCCTGCAGCTGGCGCTCAAGGTTCTCCGGGCTAGTCTGATACATCTGAAAGAGGTTCGGGAAATGCTCAACAGAGAAGGTCTCGCCAAGAACGATGAATGTATCTTCCATACGCTAGGGCAGATATGGACGGATCTTCCGGATAAAAGAATAGAGTGCGCGAGAAGTCCATCGAGTCTTGGCTCCGCAACGCGGACATCTCTTGTCAGCTCGGGCGGTGTAAGAGTATATGAATTGTCCGCATTTATGGCATTTGCACACGGGATGTACGAGTGTGGTCATAGAGCTTATTCACTACGAGTGCTTAGCCATTCGTCATAGAGATAGAGTGGGGCCACGAAGTCCATGACTTTCCGCCACGGGCTCGCCTTGTAAGCTAGATAAGCGATACCGCTTACTCCGGCAAAAAATACGAGCTGTTCAAGCAGTGACATTTCATAACGTTGCAGCGTGTCTGAAAAGAATGTAACGAAAATAATCCACGTGCCCAGCAAGCCGGGTGCTAGGAATACACCTATTCCTACGATCAGGCGAAAGATAGCAAATATGTTTTCAGCGAATTTTTGCATACCACAGGTCGGGAGGTGAGCCTGTGTGTTCCAACACAAAGCCCGCCACCAGGAGGTCCTTGCGGACCCTATAGGAGTTTCCCCCTATAACGCAGAGTACGCCCTGAATGACGGGTTTTCTGTACTCTGCGATTTCGCACCATGCCCGAGGTAAAACCACGGGTTTAGGCACTAGCCTTTCGGCTCGATATTGGAGGTGTCCCCGTACTATAGCACGCCCGCTGTACAGCGGGCCGCCCGCACGTATATAGTGCTTCTTATGGAACGTAAGGAAGAGAGCGATCCTGCGGTTGTGCAGGAAAAAGGTCCAAAAATCCACGAATTCAAGAATCCGCTT
>DATDXL010000054.1:0-8461 GCA_036517235.1 Minisyncoccota bacterium | reverse complement strand
TGTTTGTCGAAATTACACCAACCTTAATTATAGCACCTAATAATGCTAGTGTCAACTATTTAAAACGTAAAGAAAAACCCCGCTTTCGTCAATAAAGCGGGGGCGGGGTGTTGAAAAACTTATCCGATCAATGCTCGTACCTCGTCCGGTAGGTCAGTGCAAACCGCGTCCGGCTGGAGTGCAAGAATCTCTTTGATACGCGATATCAAGGTCTCGTGATCACGTGCATCCTCATGCGCTTCCCCACCGAGAAGTCCTGGTGATGTCGCATGCATCTCTGGTGTCACAAGCGCGATCTTGAATCCCGATGCACGTAACTCGCCAAAAACTTGGGCGTTGTAGAGCGTCTTATCGCCCCCGTCCTCGGCTTTCCTGTCCCACTCGTCAAGCCACACCCAGTCATAGTCATCAGGCATCGACAAAACGTCACTAAGCGATAGCAACGTCCCACCAACAGCCTTGTTGAAGCGTGCGATATCGTAGGGATGTGCAACCGACGGCGCGAGCATGAGGTCGGGAAGTCTCCTCTTCAAAGAACGTGCTGTGTTCGGCAGCACATCAAAGACGAAGAAACGGGTGCGATCAGCTTGGGCGAGGATGTCAACAAGCCTGGTGAGACTTCCCTCCTTCTGCCAAAGGGTTTTGAGATGCAGAGCCGATATAGGTCCCTTAGGTGAATGAGTGATAAGAGAGAGGACCTCTTCAACAGTAGCCAGATGACAACCGTTTAAGTCCAAGCCCAAAAGCTCTTCTGAGGAAACAATATCAAGGGAACGCGCGTCCTCCCCTTTGGTTAGCCGCAAAAGCGTGGAATCGTGAAAAGCGATTGGTACGCCATCAGAGGAAAATTGGACATCAAACTCCAGTCCGTAGCCACGCATTAATTGGTCACCGAACGCTTGCACCGAACTCTCGACAAAGTAATTCGGTTTTGAGGGGTCAAGTCCGCGATGTGTCAGTACGTGTGTTTTCATAGGTATGATTCTAATAACTGTATTATCTTAAATAGTGAGGTATGTCAATATTACACTTTGAGACTCTCCAGAACTTTCCAGACCTCTTCCCCCAACACTGTTGGTGCTAGTTTCTTTTCATAGGTTGCACGCGCATTCATACCAATCTTTTGCAAAACATCAGGATTTTTCTTTGCCCACAATATTTTATCCGCGAGCGCACGTGCGTCAGCAGGAGCCACAAAGAGACAATTCTCCCCATCCTGCAAAAGTTCTCGATTGCTCGCGGAATCTCTCGTAATGTAAGGCATCCCAAGGGCGAGCGCTTCGGAAGTCTTGTGTTGTATCGTGCGATCTAGACGAAAGTTTTTGCTAAATTGCCCTAGCATCACATGCGCAGATAGCATCCTGCGACGTAACTCATCGGGCTGAAGAAACATGGTATTGAGCTCAACATTTGTAAGCTTGTGCGTATCTATATAGTGATGCACCTTGTCACGTAATTGCCCCCAACCACTAATCCAAAAGCGTACTGGCTCGTTCTTCAATAGCTTCGCTGCTTCAAGCACTATCTCTACGCCCGTCGCAGGAAGAAACATCCCACGGAAAGCAACCGTAAAGGTACCCTGCTTTTTTATGGAAGAGTCAGGGTGGAAAATAGAATCATCAACCCCGGTGAATATCACTTGCAACTTTGAACGTGGAACAAGGAACTGCTTCCCGAGATAACGCTTTTGTGACTCGCTCTCCACAAGCACTGTATCTGCCAAATGAAACGCTATAAAATCTGCGACCCAAAAGAAAAGGGCCTTCAGAGAATACTTTGAGGCGATTTGCCTATCAAGGATGTACCCCTCGTAGGCAGAGCCAAGAGCGTTATAGACGATTTTCTTTCGGGTTGCGAGGTACGCGACAGGAACTGCAAAAACGCTTAGATATCCCACCCACACAAAATCCGACTCGCGCGCGGCGCGGCGCACCGATCTCCATATCTCTCGATATTTCTCCAGTCCCGCCGCAGAACTCACGCACTCAAAAATCACAGCGCCGCGCCTTTTCAATTCCTCTATATATACCTTGTCGCGCGGAGCGAGGGCTCTGTAGATACCTATATAACATAGTGTTTTTGGTATATCGCTCATTGCGTAAGCAAGTATAGCAAAAAACCATTGCACAGAGTGCCTGCATTCGATATCAGGCACAAACACCTCTATCACCTCTATTGGTTAGATGGCAAGAAATTCTCTCGATATTCAAAACTATCGATCCTACTCCACAAGATGCGGATTGCTCTCTAGATATGCAACCGTTCTTTTTACTCCCTCGGCAATGCTGAAATTTGGTTTCCATCCCAAATTCTTCAATTTCTTTGTATCGACATACATAAAATCATTATCTTCTCTATCTTTTTCTCCTCCGAGATATTTTTTCTTAATGGTTACCTTCGCGGCCTCTAGAATAAGATCTACCATTTCATCAACTGTCAGAATCTCATCATTCCCTACATTAAAAATGTTAACCCTGTCGTGAGTTGTGTCAATTGCCTTGAATATGGCGTCTATCCCGTCTGCGACATACACTGGCGCTCTTTTGGGAGTACCATCAGAGAAAAGCTCCAGGATGCTGGGATTCTTTTTGATTTTTTTAACAACATCGTAAATTATCCCATGCGTATGTCTTTCACCGAAAAAAGGCGCGAAACGAAAAATGTACGCCTGCCAATCGTAATAGCTCGCGTACGCTTGTATATAATGCTCAGATGCCGCTTTAGAAGCGGCATACAGAGAGGTCGGCTCAAGTGGATAACTTTCGGGTGTAGGATGAACCCTGGCATTTCCATACACCAAGGCCGTTGAGGCAAATGCAATTTTCTTCACCTGATTCGTATACATTGCCTCCAAAACGGAGCGCGTGGTTTCCAAATTCTGCATATGATCAATAGCGTGATCGGTAAAACCCGATCGGGCATTAGCATGACTGGCGATGTGAAAAACAAAATCCACCCCCTTCATCGCCTCGGTTACTTTGGGAGTATCTAGAACATCACCTTTGACTAGCGTGCACTTTTTATTCTTTGCATGGTGTTCTACGAACAAGGTCCTCCCTGATGAAAAACGATCGTAAATAAGAACTTCATCGCCGTTCTTGAGTATACGATCAACGATGTGAGAACCTATAAAGCCTGCTCCACCTGTTACCAAACATCTCATAGTAGTTTCAGTGGTCCCATTCTGGAATCCATTCCATGTAAAGTCAAATTCTCCTAACTATTGACTTTCTAGAAGAATAATGTTAATCTCCAACTGAAATACCTTAACCCTGCTGGCTGAAGCTATGTCGGAAAGCAGATCTGAGAGAAACTCGAAAAAAGGAGAGTTCCTTGAATACAAAAGAATTACTCGAAAGTCTAAAGGTGAGACTAACACCGCTCTACACCCAACCGATCGCTACGGGCGGGCATGACCTGCCTCACGTGGTGCGGGTCGCGGAAATGTATCCGCAAATCTGTGACCTGGCCCCCGGCGTTGATGAGACGCTCTACAAGATCACGGCGTGGCTTCACAACCTTGACCGCTGTCCTTTGCTCCAGAAGGGGGTCATCAAAACCAAGGGTTTTCGTCAGGTTCTCTTCGATCACCTTGATGCAAGCGATCTCACCCAGAAGGACAAAGGGGCAGTTGTCGATGCGGTGTTGCAGCACAACAAGAGAAATGACGAGCCGGGTAATAGCCCGCTTCTAAAAGCTCTCCGCATCGCCGACAAGTGGAGCCGGATCGATGTCATCGGTATAACCGCAGGCATCGCGTGGCTAGGAGGCGAACTTCCCCTCTACCATGTCAAAAAACCGTTCGTCTACGGATCGACGGCGGAAGGAGAGTGGAAAACCCACTACGGGAACTTCTTCCGGATCATCGAGTGGTATACGATGTACCCAGACATCCGCGAGTTGGTAAGGCGCCAACCGCAGGGGTTCGAGGAGGTATTGTTCTTCGTGAGGGCTTGGGGAAGAGCCGTAGCGGCGGCACATAATGTGCAAAACACCGTCGAAGACGACCTCAAAAAATGTCTCGGCCCATACTACAAAGATTGGGCTCCGAAGTGAAAGAAAAAAGATTGCATAGCCGCCTGAGCAAAGCTCGGGCGGCTTTTTTATGCTTGCAAACGAGGTATAAAATCGTTGCAAATAAGGATTAACCATGATATTTTTGTAAACAATAATGCCCCGAAAAACCAAGAAAACAGACGTCCAGAGCCAAGCGCTTGAAGAATTATATCGCGTGACACGAACCTGCAGGATGTGTAAGAGCACGGACCTTGCGCTCTACCTTGACCTAGGCCTGACCCCGCCCGCAGACCAGTTTCGCGCAACTCATGAACTTGATTTGCCGGAGATCTTTTATCCGCTCCGTGTCCTGCTTTGTAAAAAATGTGGCCTCTCCCAATTGAGCCACATTGTTGACCCGCGGGTGCTCTACCAGCACGATTACCCTTATGAGCAGTCCATTACGAAGACCGGCTTATCCCATTGGAACAATTTCGCCCATTCGGTGGTACATGACCTGAAACTTGCCCCGAAAAGCCTTGTCGTCGATATCGGAAGCAACGTCGGAACGCTCTTGAGCGCATTCAAGAAGGAAGGGATGACTGTCATCGGTGTCGACCCAGCCCCGAATATCGTGGCTATCGCCAACAGAGAGCACAGAATTAAAACGCTGTGCGAGTTCTTCGATATGAAGAGCGCCCAGAAAATAAAGCGGGTGGCGGGTCTCGCCTCCGTGATCGTCGGCACGAATGTGTTCGCCCACATCGATGACCTTGATATCGTTATGCAAGCCGCAGCACATCTTTTGAAAAAAGACGGCGTCTTTATCTTTGAATCTCCGTATTTCCAACACCTCGTTGACAATCTTGAATACGACACCATATATCATGAGCATCTCTCCTACCTGTCCGTTAAACCTCTCATCCCCTTCTTCGCTCGATTCGGCATGGAAGTATTCATGGTAGAGCAAACGCACATTCACGGCGGTTCCTTCCGTGTCTTTGTCGGAAAAAAGGGTGTGCATCCCATCGACCCAAGCGTTTCGAAATACATAAAACTAGAAGAGGCTCGGAAACTGCACAGCCTTCAGACGATGCAGAACTTTGCTCGGCGAGTCGAAAAGAATCGCCATGAGCTTATCGAGCTACTGGAGAAGCTACTCCGTCAAGGGAAAAGCATCGTGGCCGTAAGCGCACCAGCCAAAGGCATGACCCTCATCAATTACACGGGCATCACCAACCGCCATATCCGTTTTATTTCAGAAAAAGCCCGCCTCAAGGTCGGGCGCGTCGCTCCGGGCGGCCACGCTGGAGGGTATATCCCGGTTGTCTCCGACCTGGAGCTCTTTAACAGCCGTCCAGACTACGCGATATTGCTGGCTTGGAACTTTTCAAAAGAAATCGTGGAAAATCTGAAACGGTTCAGCGATAAAGGTGGCAAATTCATCATCCCCATCCCCAAACCGATAATCGTCGGCACGGCTAGAAAAGGCAAGAGAAAATCTTAAGAAAAACGAGAGTATTTGAAGGTCTAAATCGGGTTCTTACTAAGCACTCAAACTGAATTTACATGGAAAAAGAATTATCCGTTGTGATCCCTACCTATAACGAGCGAAAAAACTTAGAGATACTTCTCCCGAGAATTCTCGAGGTATTCAAAAAAAACCACGTGGACGGGGAAATAATAATAGTCGACGATCGAAGCAATGATGGATCGTTCGAATATCTCAATGCGCAGATTAAATTGATCCCGAAATTAAAGGTCATTTTCAGAGACCCTCCCCCGAGCCTTTCCCGCGCATGGTTCGAAGGATTCGATGCTGCGAGCAAAAAAAATATCGCGAGCATGGATGCTGATCTCTGCTATAACCCCGAAGTACTGCCTCTCATGCTCGAAAAAATGAATGAGTTTGATATTGTGGTCGGGTCAAGGTATATACACAACCGATTCACCCTCATGAAAGGCAAACCTGTTTTCTTGGTATATCTAAGCATTGTCGGTCAGTTTATAGCGCGGATGGTAACGGGGCTTACCGTATATGACACCTCAAGCGGTTTTCGGATGTTTAAAAAGAATCTCTTTAACGCCATCAAGGGAAAACTAAAAACGAAAGGGAACACTTTCTTGATAGAATTTTTATTCTATGCGAAAAATAACGGAGCCCGAATAGCGGAGATTCCTATTGAATACGGGGAGAGAATTCATGGCATCACGAAATTGAAAATATCGCGGGAAGGTTTTCGGTATCTCGGATTTATTATTGGAACGCTCTTCAGGAGATAGCGCTTTACGTCATGAAAGTGTTCAAAATACTCTGTGTAATCGGTCTCGCCGCACTCTTCTTATTTTCGCTAGCCAAACTTCAGAAAAATATAACTCGTTTCGGCAACGATGGCATCCAGAGAGATTTTGCAGTTTATTACACAGCCGGAGAAAGCCTCAACCGAGGTTTCCCTTTGTACAAAAACGGCATAAGCGAAGACCCTCCCATTTGGGATAGCGCAGCCCTCTACACCTATAGCCGTTTTATCTATCCACCTCTCGTGGCCGTGCCTTTTGGACTCATGGCAAAGTTCATGTCCTACGCAACGGCGAAGTTCTTCTGGATCTACTTTTCGTTAGCATGTCTGATCGCCTCGCTTTTTATTACCATCCGCACGCTCAAACTCAAGCTCCATCTCTGGCAATACCTCGTCATCGGTATCTACGCTTCCCTGTTCTTTCCATTGCTCACCTTTATTGCACTGGGACAAATAGACGCCGTCACCCTCTTAGTGGCGCTCGTCGCAATAACAGCAGCGGTAAGCGAAAAACGGCGCCAGATCGCTTCGGGATTTCTCTGGGCGTTTGCTACACTCATAAAATTGCACATCGGTTTGGTGATCTTCTTTTTTATGCTAAGAAAACAGTGGGGAATTATCGCCGGATACCTTCTTGGCGGAGCGACTATTATTGTGTTAACAGCACTCTTTCTCGGACCAAACGCGCTCCCAAATTATCTGATAAAAGAATTCCCCCGCTTCGCACCAAATGGGGAAAACGGCCCTGTGGAGATGAGACTGCCCAAGAGCACGATTGAGCAATACTACCGCGAACACGGCATGGGTCACACGTCCGGCTTGATAAAAGAGGGACGCTGGTTCAAAGATGTCAAAATCTCTTTCTCACCCAATGCGTCTCTCCCCAGATTTATTATCTTTAGAATGCAGGGAATTACCGAGAACTGGCAAAAAACCAGTCCGACCCTCGTTTCTCTAATCCTTTTAGTGCCCGCGCTATTGGTCGCGTATCTTGGACTTAAAAAAATCAGACGCAAAATCCCCCAATTCTCAACGGACCAAGAGTTTTTGTATTGGTATGCCATTCTAACGGTGATACTGCTTGTAGGTCCCCTCACCTGGGCCATGACCATGATATGGATTATACCGCTTGTAGCTCTCGCGGTCGGGCGCAACCCTTGGTCAACCGATAAAATGCAGCTCGTTCCATGGCTGATGCTCGTGATCGCCCTAATACTCGCTTTTGTGCCCGACTGTATGTATTTTGGCTGGCGGAATTTCGATGACCCCTCATGGGGATGCAAGATGCTGGATTCATCTAAATATATTATCCCAGAACTACTCATCATTACTTCTATTTGGCTCCAAATCGGAGGTACACTCCTACCTGATAAAATCAGAAACCTGAGACTTCTGCTCAAAAGAAAAAGACCAGCGTAGGATTCATTACTTCACACCACAGCGACCTGTATCAACTGTCCGTGTATGGTGAGAAAAATCAGTGATCTATACGTTTAAAAAGGTCGTATCCGTACAGCTTCTCTGGGGGCCGGTACATCTCCGAGAGCACTTTTTCTCCTCCAGCCCTAAAGACGTTCTTCCCCGTAACAACGACATCGGGAGGCATGCTATCGAGAAGCGAGTTCTTTCCTACGGTAGGAAGACCCGTCATAGACACGATCATTTCTCGCTTCGGATTTCGGAGTAACGAGTATAACGTGCTATCTCCCAATACCAACACCCGTTTCTCTCCATATTCCGCGTCAAGTTCTTTCGCAACGCGAATGGCAGTATCAGAACTGTAAATATCCGCGGCTATGAAGAGATGCAGGCCTTGGATGAGCACGAGCACACATAGACAAACTGCGCTTGTCGTTGCCAGCGGCAGATTCCGGAACATGTTCATGCGACGCTGGAAAAAATGTAGTACCGTGAATACTGCATGAGGCACGAGTGTGAGTATCAAAAGCTCAGCGATGAGTATATAGCGAAGCCATCCTGGACTTCGCAGGTAGTAGAGAAACGCGATGAGAGAATATATGAGGGTAAAGTCGTATATAAAAGATGTTTCTTTGCGCCGCACCCAAAATCGCGCGATCAGTAAAATAACGGCGAGAAGAGAAAAATAGATGAGCGTCGTCGAACTAAAAAAGCTGGCGAGGTTTGTATGTATATTAACCGCTATA
>DATDXL010000053.1:0-3252 GCA_036517235.1 Minisyncoccota bacterium | reverse complement strand
TAATGACGTTCAGATTTCCTAATAGGAAGTCTAAGAGCGTATGGTGGATGCCTAGACTCTAAAAGGCGATGAAGGACGTAGCATGGCTGCGATAAGCTTCGGCGAGGTGCCTAGCAACCTTTGACCCGGAGATGTCCGAATGGGGAAACCCTACAGCGTGAACCGCTGTAATCTCGGTGTTTATCATCGAGGAGCGCACCCAGGGAAGTAAAACATTCCAGTACCTGGAGGAGTAGAAAACAATTGTTATTGCGTCAGTAGCGGCGAGCGAAAGCGCAGAAGCCTAAACTTGGCCTTTATTTTTCGGTGCGCCTTTGGTGCATCGGAATATAAAGGTTGAGGGTTGCAAGGGATCGGCGTCGCAATTTATTGCGAGGAAAGTTACAAAATTTCGTGTTAGCTGAATGAGCTGGAAAGCTCGGCCCAAGTGGGTGATAGCCCCGTAAGCGAAAATATGAAATCTTTCTTGCCGGTTTTCTTAAGTACTTCGAGACACGTATGGCTCGGAGGAATCTGCCGGAACTAACCGGTAAGGCTAAATACTTTTGGAGATCGATAGTGAACTAGTACCGTGAGGGAAAGGTGAAAAGCAGCCCGATAAGGGCGATGAAATAGACCTGAAACCATATGCTTACAAGGAGTTACAGCGGGCATCACATTGCATGTGATGCCGAAGTGCAAAATGCAAATCTCAAAATGAGAAATTGTGGTATCGCCGAAGGCGATTCAATAATTTTAAACTTTGATTTTTAAATTTTTAATTTCGGACATCGCGTGTAGCGCGATGCCCGTAGTAGCGTGCCTATTGAAGAATGAGCCAACGAGTTGATGTATTCTGCGAGCTTAAGTGCCTAAACAGCACAGAGGCGCAGGGAAACCGAGTGTGAATAGCGCGTTAGTAGAATACATCAGACCCGAAGCCAGAGCGAGCTTGCCATGAGCAGGGTGAAGGCGTGAGAAATCACGCTGGAGGCCCGAACGGTTGTGCTGTGCAATACACTCCGATGACTTGTGGTAAGAAGTGAAAAGCTAATCGAGCCTGGTAATAGCTGGTTCTCTCCGAAATAGCTTTTGGGCTAGCGTCGCGTGTTCCTCTTGGGGGTAGAGCACTGGATGGTTCGGACAGGTCGAAAGACCGCCAAACCAATCAAACTCCGAATACCAAGAGTCACAGCGCGGCAGTTAGACCGTGGGGGCTAAGCTCCACTGGTCAAAAGGGAAACAGCCCGGACCTCCATTTAAGGTCCCTAAATCTATGTTAAGTGCATCTCAAGGAGGTGGAATTTCTCGGACAATAAGGATGTAGGCTTAGAGGCAGCCATCATTCAAAGAAAGCGTAACAGCTCACTTATTGAGAGATTCTGCGCCGAAGATGATCGGGGCTCAAACATAGTACCGAAACTGAGGACTTGAGAGCTTCATTGAGGATTTGTTCTTTTGTGGGTGCAGAGTTCAGTAGATTGAAAGTCTATTGAACTCTGCACCCGTATCGGCGGATATCAGGTAGTGCGAAACCGTTACAATGGGTATTGTGGGACGGGGACGGTCTATCTGATTCCGCCGACCAATATCTTGTGGTATGCCGGATGTAGCTCAGTCTGGTAGAGCAAGACTTTCGTAAAGTCTCGGTCGCCAGTTCAAATCTGGCCATCCGCTCCACAATTTACTCAACCCCCTTCTTCTTTTCAAGAAGAAGGGGGTTGGGATTCTCAATGAAGCTTTCAAGTGGTAGGAGAGTATTCCACTCTGCAGTGAAGGAGAAGCGGTGACGCCCTCTGGAGCGTGTGGAAGTAAGAATGTTGGCACAAGTAACCGCAATGCGGATGAGATATCCGCACGCCGAAAGATCAAGGTTTCCTTGGCAATGTAAATCAGCCAGGGGTTAGTCGGTCCTAAGCCAATGGCGAGAGCCGCAGGCGATGGATACATGGTTAATATTCCATGACTCCCAATTTCTGCGACGGGAGGACGGAGCGCAGTATGCTTCGCGCATTATTGGATTTGTCGTTCGTGGCGTAAGGAGGAGGCTCTGGCAAATCCGGGCTTCATCTGCCGCAAGGCGGAGACTCCAAGCGCAGCGAGAATACTTCGGGCAACCGAGGCAAATGAAGCAAAGCGCGCTTCCGAGAAAATTCTCTAAGCATAAGGAATTGGGAACCGTACCGCAAACCGACACAGGTGATCAGCTCGAGTAGAGCAAGGCGAACGAGTGAGAGATCCCCAAGGAACTCGGCAAAAAAGTGGCCGTAACTTCGGAATAAGGCCTGCCGCACGCCGCAAGGCGTTGTGGCCGCAGCGAAAGTATGCCTGGCAACTGTTTATCAAAAACACAGCTCCCTGCGAACTCGCAAGAGGATGTATAGGGGGTGACACTTGACCAATGCCAGAAGGTCAAACAACGACGTTGTGAGAGTCGCAAGATTTTCATGGTGATTGTTGTAAGCCCTGGTGAATGTCGGCGATAACTATAAGTGACGATTGTAGTTGTAAAATTTGGCTATATGCGGGAAACTCTGGTTCACCTGATACAGGTGAAATAAAAGTATCTATTACTACTCGCTTTAATCGAAAGGCAGTAATAAAGTAATAGTGCAGACAATCCGCAGGAAAGATTCTATGAGCAACTGAAACAAAGATGAGTATGCCACAATGGCTCTCAAAAATTCCTCCAGACATCGGGTATTACCTCAGTGGTTTTACGGATGGTGAGGGTAGCTTCAATGTTTCGTTGCGAAAACGAGGAGATCATGCCGCTGGGTGGCAGGTGGTTCTCACGTTTAATGTCTCCCAGAGAGATCAGACAGTATTATCTCTTCTGAAAAGACATCTTGGTTGTGGACGGTTGTTCGATCGAGGTGATGGTGTGTGGTACTTCGTTGTCACGAACTATCACAGTATCAACGATCGAATCATCCCGTTCTTCGAACGATTCGGCTTTCTTTCCTCTTCCAAAAAACGCAACTTCCGTATCTTTAAAGAGATTACTCGCATGCTTTCAAAAGGAGAGCATCTGAAATCGGGAGGACTTGCGAAGATCGTTTCTCTTCGAGAGACGATAAATATAGGACGAGGGAGAAAACGAAAGTATAGTGAAGGCGATTATCAGCAATCGCTCATAGAAAATCCTCAGAGACTAATACGCCAAATTCCGTCAGATTCGAAAGATGAAGCGGAAAAGATAGAGTCCGATCTTCCGGGCGACCGGAAGGAACTCCCACTTAACAAAAGAGAGGAGTGATAACGTAATAAATC
>DATDXL010000052.1:0-3845 GCA_036517235.1 Minisyncoccota bacterium | reverse complement strand
AGGATAGAGCGGCTCGGCGAGCGCGCGAGCGCCGCAGCACACCTCATGCACCCGTTCTTTTTTTTCAACATTGTGCGGGCGCTTATATTTCCTCTGGCGCTTCTTTTTGATCACCTGATCCCTTTGCGCGTGCGGCGCGAGCATCCCGCCCCTCTTTCATACTGGTGCACCGCGAGAAAGTAGTATGAAATCCTCGCGCACAAAGCTCGTGATTGTCGTTAACGATTTTTTGGTCGGCGGCGCCCAGCGCCTCATCGTTGAACTCCTTCTGCGTCTCGACAGGAGCCGATTCGATATCGTGCTCGTTACACTCATGCAGTTCGAAGAGCGCGAAACGATGTACCGCCTTCTTCCGGCAGATACGCCGGTCCGCAGACTCGATTTCAAGGGCTTTACGGATGTCGCAAGCTGGATCGCTCTTGGGAGGCTTCTCAAGAAGGAGCAACCTCGCGTGGTGCTCTCGCATCTCTTCTTCAGCAACACGGTTGTGCGGCTCCTGAACATTTTTCTTGAATATCGAACGATAACTGTGGAACACAATACATACACCGGTAACACGCGTCTGCAAATATGGTGCGATCAACTGCTTTCGCGCTTTTCTTGCAAGATAGTCGCCGTCTCGCGTGCGGTCATGGAATTTGCTTCCCACCAGCAACATGTCCCACTGGGAAAGTTCGTTGTCATCAGGAACGGCGTCGATGTACAAACGCTCGCACAAAATGTCGCAGTAGTTGATACACTCAACCTTAAGCGGGAGCTGCAGCTTGCACCGGACGATAAGTTCATTGTTTCAGTGGGCCGACTGACAGGGCAAAAAAACCCGCTGCTTCTCATTGAGGGCTTTGCGCGATTCGCGCGCACGCGTTCCGATTATCACCTCATCATTCTTGGAGACGGTGCACTGCGAAGGGAAATGGAGACGCGCGCGAAAGCACTCGGCATCTCAAATCAGGTGCGTTTCTTGGGCAATGTGCCAGATGTCCTGCGATACTATGCAGCGGCAGAATTTCTTATATCCACGTCGCATATCGAAGGGTTGAGCATGGCCCATCTCGAAGCGCTTGCGTGCAGAGTGCCACTTCTTGCGACGCGGACCGCCGGCTCGGAAGAACTGATAGAAGAAAGCAAGAACGGCTTCTTTATAAATGAAGGAACGCCCGAAGCAGTAGCAGAGGGTCTTACACGGATGCGCCGGGCAAACATAAAAGAGTTGCGGGAACACGCACGTGAGGTCGCCAAACGTTACGATATACGAATCACGGTCGATCAATATGAGAAGCTCGCTTCTTCAGTTGCCGAGGCATGATGCAAACGGGGACCTCAAGACCCCTATGAAATGTCTTTCTAGGTAAGTCAATAGAGGCGTTATTTCTTTTTGTTATACTTCCCCTTTATATTCACACATGCGATGTACGTTATGTTCAAAAGACGAGGCATTTTGCTTCTTAGATCTAGGGAAACAGCCTCTCGCGAATAAATATCCAACTAAGGAAACGGTCAAGACGGAGGATTTCTTTCCTCTCAAGGTCTTCTTTTGTCCGGCGTGCAAGAATGTGGAGCTTGGCGAGAAAGTATCGCGCTCAAGAATGTTTGAAGACTACTACTATCTCTCCTCGGTCAACCCGGGCCTTGTAATGCACTTCAGAGAACTTGCGAAGCAGTTTGAAGGTGCGACTTTTGTAGTCGACGTTGGCTCCAATGACGGCATATTGCTCAAACCTCTCAAGGAATTGGGGGTAAAAGCTCTCGGCGTTGAACCGTCTATCAATGTTTCAAAAATTGCCAATGACGCAGGACTTACCACCCTCACCTCGTTCTTTAATAAAGATGCCGTAGATAAAATAAAGAAAGAGTGGGGGCGGCCTGACGTCGTCGTCGCCTCTAGCGTTTTTACCCACCTTGAAGATCCACATACATTTATTGATGATGTGAAAGAACTCATGACCGACGGAGGGTCGTTTGTTATTGAGGTGGAGTATATAGGCAACATTCTAAACGATATCAAGTTTGAGCGGTTTTACTTAGACCGTATCTTTTATTATTCGCTCTCTTCTCTCAAAAGCCTGTTTGAGCTGCACGGCATGTCTGTCGTGGATGTTGCAGAGATAAACCCTCACGGAGGCTCAATAAAGGTTACTCTACAGAAGCGGGAATATGCATCTAGCCAGTCGAGAGCCGTTACAGAAATTCTTGAGCGTGAGGAACAAACGCTAAATCCTGGTGCGTTGGAAAAATTCAAACGTACTGCCGATGAGCATGTTTCTGCTCTTCGAGAAAGATTGAAAGAATACAAGAAAAAAGGTCTCAAGGTGGCAGGCTATGGAGCGCCAGCGCGCGTTGCGACGATCACGAATTATGGGAACATAGGGCCCGACCTCATTGAATTTATTGTTGATGACAGTCCCTTGAAACAGAACAAACTTAGTCCCGGGATGCATATTCCAATTGTTGAGAGTAGTCATTTGAGAGCCAATAAGCCGGACATACTCGTTGTATTTGCATACGAGTACTTCGATGATATAAAGAAGAAAGTTGTTGGAGATTACACTTTTTTATTCCCTATACCCCCCAGAGAAGTCATATGACGGTGAATATCATACAAGAGGACATTAAGACAATTGCAGACACGCTGGGGGATAGGACTAGAGCGTTTTCAGGGAAGACCGTTCTTCTCTCCGGTGGCGCGGGCTTCCTGGGCTCGTATTTTCGCGGCGTCTTTGATTATTTGAATAAAAATGTTTTGGATACTCCGGTTACGGTAATTTCCCTAGACAATTATATTACTGGATCAGAAGAGAGTTTCATTGGGGAAGTAGATCCACAGTACATTCGGTCACAACGTCATGATATTCGGGAGCCGTTTTCTACAAATGAGCCAGTTGACTACATTATTCATGCGGCGGGGATCGCTTCCCCCGTTTATTATAAAAAGTACCCAATTGAAACGATCGAGAGCGCGATCTATGGTGCAAAGCATCTTTTGGAACTTGCGCGCAAAAAAAATGTCATCAGCTTTCTTTTTTTCAGCTCAAGCGAGATCTATGGCGATCCATCACCAGGTGCCATCCCCACACCCGAAACATACAAAGGGCATGTCTCAAGCATCGGTCCGCGTTCATGTTACGACGAATCAAAGCGTCTGACCGAGACACTCTGCGTGACATATCACACTATCTATAACACCCCGATAAAGATAGTGCGCCCATTTAATGTTTACGGACCAGGCATGAAAACGAATGACCATCGTGTCATGCCGACCTTTATCGCACGTGGACTTCAAGGGCAAAATCTTCCTGTACATGGCCATGGCAATCAGACGCGGACATTTTGCTATATTACGGACGCTATAGATGGCTTTTTGCGGGTGCTCTTAAGTGACCGAAATGGTGAAGTGTACAACATCGGTATAGGTGACGAAGAGATCAATATGGCCACACTTGCACAGACGGTAGCAGAAGCCCTTGATAACGGTATCAAGGTGGAGATGATCGAATATCCTGATACCTATCCAGCAGATGAACCTAACCGTCGTTGTCCGGACATCACCAAGGCGCGTACCCATTTGGGCTACGAGCCGCGGGTTGATCTGAAAACGGGTTTGAGCCGGAGCATTCGATGGTTCAAGGAAACGAACTTTTAATATGGTTCTTTCGTGCGCCCTTTTAGGCGCCGGTTATTTTGGGAAGCACTACGTTCGTCTTTTGGGTGAGGTGAGTGGCGCCCACTTGAGTGCCGTTTTTGATCCGGCTCTTTCTTCCGATGCATTTCAAGAGATCCAAAAAGTGCACCCGGGTGTGATGCGCGCCCAGACTTTTGAAGAGATCTTGAGAGATCCAGAGATCGGA
>DATDXL010000051.1:0-17673 GCA_036517235.1 Minisyncoccota bacterium | reverse complement strand
CAAGCTGTCGTTTTCAGAGAAACGATTCCTCTGTATGTGAGCCTGTTCATATACAATGAACAAGTCGTTACGGGGTCAGCAATCCTAAATTCAATTTTACCTTTTACCTTTCTTTCGTATCTGTACTTCTCGTAGTTTATTAAGATCAATAGAACCATTTTCAAGAGTAATTTCTTTCCTCTCTTCTGGAGTTAATTCCTCAATTTCACTCTCCTGAGATTTCTTTTCAATCCCAAGTGATTCTCTCAATCTATCTAAGTTTGGTTTTGGCACTTTTTCCATATCTTTGAATTTAATTTTGCCGACTTCCCACGGTATTGTCTTAATTTATCTCTGGTTCTCAAGTATCTTACGATACTATTGTACTTCCGATGCCGGACCGGCACAACAGAAGTTATCAACAAACACAGAACAATTAAGATTCCACCGTTATTAGCCACATTGTCATCTCGCATTACTGCGAGAAGTAGCAATAGTTTACTAGAAATGAATCTTCTCAAGAATCAACGCCTGCAGTAGATAGGAGACCAACCTGTCTCGCGACGGTCTGACAATACTTACTCCCGCTCTTACGAGCAGGTTTAGACTATACCTTTTCCGAGCTTTCCTCTCTCGGAACTGACGTGTTAGCAAGAAATGATATTTCTCGCTCTGCCCGAAATTCGAGCAAGTCGTTACGGGGACTGGCAATCTTGTAGATCATTGAAGGAGCAACAAATGGTTTAATGAGTGAGATAAAGTCCCTGAAACCATTAGCTCCAATAGCTAACTTCCATTGAGACCTATCTTTTACAATTGTTGCCTTGATAGCAAACTTCCGTAAAAAGAATCGGGTAATCTTCTCCTGATCCTCCTTAGGAAAGCTATGTGTGTTTATGGTTAATCCATCTCCATTGTTTGAACCATCATCCATGAACCACACGGCTATCATTCTTGGGTTAAGCAAATCGAAGATCTGGTTTGGCAAGATTTTTACGCTGTCTCTATAAAAGAAACTGTGTAATTCTCCAAATTCCTTGAGACTTCTAGTATGAAAGTACCAAGACACTTCATGGAGACCCCTCTTCGGGTTTGTCCACGAAATTTCTTTAGGCTCTTTCGAAACCAAATCCCTGAGAATTTCATACTTCCACAGAACATACTCTTTTTGCTTTTCCCCATGATGCACCCGGAACCGCGCGGTCACAGGAGAACGAACTCCTATCGAACGGCATTCCAAACGAGCATCGCCTAACAATGACCCAATAATCACATCCAACTGATGTGATGGAAACAATGATTGTAGTCTTCCCACGATATTGTCCATTACTCATATTTTAACACGAGTAACCGGACTTCACCGTTATGAGTCAGTTTATTTGTTCCTTCATATTATTTTTCGAGATACTCCTAAATATCTCTTTCCTCGTAGAAGGACTCTCGCTGGGCTCACTATCGCTTACCCAGCTCACGTAACTTTTTAATTGGCGAACAGCCAAACCCTTGGGACCGTCTTCAGCCCCAGGATAAGTTGAGCCGACATCGAGGTGCCGAACTCCGCCGTCGATTTGGACTCTTAGGCGGAACTAGCCTGTTCAATACTTTTCAGTACTAGACTATATCTTCATCCAGCTCTTTCTCTGAAAGGGCTGGAGATGGCGTCTTAGCCCTGCATGATGTGCAGGACTCTGTCCGCAATGAGCGGACAAGTCGTTACGGGGTCAAAGAGAATATAGTTTGTAATTAAAGAGGGGGAGTACATGTGCCCGTATTAGATCATGCAACTTCCTCGTCTCTTCCACTGGGAAGAAAAGAGCGTATCCCTTCTCTTTCTTGTCATATACCCGCGGATATATATTGAAGCTCCGCGAAATTGCCTTACAGGCAGTCTTCGCTTCACCCAAAGATACACACCCGAGATATATCATACTGTAGCGATTGTGGTTATTTTGATAGAAACATCCATCATCCATATACCACACCGCTAACGCCAACGGCTGATTCAATAGTTTCACCAAATCTTGAGGTAGACACTTTTTCCCGTTCTTATAGAACAAGCGGTGCCATGTACCTAAGATAGGTGTCGAATTCGATTGCCATCGCCAATACTTGTACACATGGTTAGTTTTTGGATGCAAACGCTCTAGATATACAGGCTTTCCCAGAAATAATCTAGGAAATTGTTTGCCTTTCCAAAGAAGATACTCCTTCTGGCCCTCACCATGCTCCAATTTTAGACGGGCATTTCTAAGGCCCGTTTTTTGCAGATATCCGTCTCCGAGAATCGTTCCTAGAAGAATTGATTCCTGCTTTTGCGTTAAGTTCACTGTTTTGTTTAATTACTTCTCTCGACTTCCCACGGTGTTCCTAGAGGTCGAAAACCGAAACATACTGTTTCGGAAAGACCGCCTCCGGTCCTCCGTTATAAGCCATACTTCCCGCTTGCCTAAGCCTTTTTCACTGATTTAATTACTAAAAGCCGTAAGCAAACGAAATCCCACCCTATCCCATCACCAAATACGGCAATAGGCGGGCAAGTCTCCACATTGCTGTGGAGTAGGACAACAAGGCACTTATTTAAGTGCCCATCCCCAGAGTAGCTTTTGTCCGATGATCTCCGGCCGCGTCTAACGCGTACCGTCGGTTCACTATGCCCCGCTTTCGCGTCTGTTTGGGATGTCCCCCTCACAGTTAAGCACCCTTATGCCATTGCGCTATCGGCACGGTTTCCATTCGCGCCTAGGGTACCTTAATGGACCCCTCCGTTACTCTTTAGGAGGGTAGCGCCCCACCAAAACTACCCACCAGGTACTGTCCCTCGCCGTTTTTTCCGTCGGGGTTAGCATGTATTCACAGGAAGAACGGTGTTTCATCGTCGGATCCACGTCGCCCGAAAGCGACGCTTCAAATCCTACCGTCTACGCTACGCAGCCTTAAAATACAGGCAATACCAAGTTGTAGTGAAGCTTCTGGGGTCTTTTCGTCTAACTGCAGGTATCCGGCATCTTCACCGGAACTGTATTTTCACCGAGCGAGTCTCCGAGACAGTTGCCCAGTCGTTACACTATTCGTGCGCGTCGGAACTTCGTGTTCCATTCCCCTATTTCTAGGGGCACTGACTATATCTTCACCCGTCCATTGTATGGATTAGGGGCTGGCGTGTTACCTGCTGTGAAAACAACAAGTCCAATCAATTTGATTGAGTCGATACGGGGTAATTCAATTCTAATTTTAGTTTCCTTTACCTAACGCAAAGGACTCATGGTGGGGAGTCGAGAGATTTATATTGTCCATGTATGCACAGGATGTCAGACCAGTAATGAGCCCCGAGTAGCTTGGCAGCAGCGGGAAGCCTGACGGTTCCTACATGCTGAAACACCACTTAGGTTTCGCCGCTCACTATGAGTCACTGTCCCATGGTACTTCTAGATCACCTCTCAACCCCCACCTAAAATTCAAGAACTAAAATTAGAATTGAATTACTTCCCACGGTATTCTCCTGCCTTCATAGCGCCACCTCAAGCGCTCCAGCGAGGACTCCACCGTTATAAGCCAGTTTTATCTTGATATCACTATCAAGTTGGGCAGTTCCTACCCGACACAATCTGTTACTTTTCCGCCGAGCGGCGGATGACTCCAATTTTATTTGGAGCGGTTTAGCGCGAGCTAAACTCTGCATGTCGCCATGCAGTTCAGACTATATCATCCCCGCAGAGCGGGGCTTGGCGTGTAGTCGTTGAGGATCCTGCAATTTAAATTACAGTTTCCTGCTGATTGTCTGCATCGTCTCTAGATTGTCACGGTTGTACGATATATTGTACAACTCGTACCAAAGCATGCGCAGAGTTTCCAGCATATAGCCAAGTTTTTCCAATAGAAATTACTTTCTATGGACCCAGTCGTTCTAGGTATTTCGCTACCTTAGGACCGTTCTGATCTTTTGGTAGCATTTTAGTGTAATTTAATTTCTTGTACTGATTATCAATTTTTGTGTTAACTCTATGTCGCCATAGAGATCGGACTATATCATCGCTCTAAAACAGTCGACTATCTGAATTGTTCTAGTAGCGTTCTGCGTATAGTCTCTGAGGAGCCTGCAATACCTGAAGGAAGGGGAAACCCAGACTAACTAGGTTTCCCTTGATTCGCACTAGTCAAAAGCATCGAGGCCATAGCCTGATTGCCTAAAGAACTGTGCATAAGTGCAAGTACAATTTTTTCGCACTCTTTTGAACAAAAGAGTGAATCACGCGCATGTTTCTTTTCACAGAACGCGCAATAACCATTTTTCTGATCTTGCTTGTTGTTTGTCATAATCCAATCCTCCTTCAGATATTGCAGTTTCCTGCTGATTGTCCGCATCGGTTTTGGATTGTCACGATTTGTACGATGTATCGTACAAACTCGTACCAAAACATTCGCGGGGTTTCCAGCATATAGCAGAATTTTTTAGCGTAACTACAACGGTATCGTATAGTTACGGCCGACATTCACCAGGGCTTACAACAATCACCATCATGCACCACTTTGAAAACTTACACTTATATTTCGCCAACACATATATCGCAAAATAGATATAGTTATGACAATTTTGTGTAAACGTTCAAAGTGGTGCACGACAACGTCGTTGTTTGACCTTCTGGCATTGGTCAAGTGTCACCCCCTATACATCCTCTTGCGAGTTCGCAGGGAGCTGTGTTTTTGATAAACAGTCGCCAGGCATACTTTCGCTGCGTCCAGCCGTAGATTTAGTTTTTGAGCAAACTTTCCTTAATTCGATCCTTCAACCATCTCTTATTACTACCGTGTTGTTTAAACGCTTCTTCGCGACGATCCGCATCGGAATTGTTCCGATATGTCTCTGCGTATACTAAGACCCATTTCCCGCTTTTTCTTCGGGTTGAAGTTTGCTCACCATTGTTGTGTTCATGTAATCGACGTTTGAAATTATCAGTTTTACCGATGTAAATCTCATTCGTCCCGCTATGTTGAATAACATACACAATCCGCATGAACATAATTCTAACTCAAAAACTAAATCTACGGCTGGAAGGCCTTATTCCGAAGTTACGGCCACTTTTTTGCCGAGTTCCTTGGAGACCTCTCACTCGTTCGCCTTGCTCTACTCGAGCAGATCACCTGTGTCGGTTTGTGGTACGGTTTCCCATCATTTGTGCTTAGAAACTTTTCTCGGAAGAGCGCTTTGCTTCATTTGCTTCGGTTGCCCGAAGTATTTTCGCTGCGCTTAGAGATTACCTTGCGGCCCGCTTCCGGATTTTCCTGGAAGCCCTCCTTACGCCACGAACGACAAATCCAATAATGCGCGAAGCATACTGCTCTCCGTCCTTCCATCGCAACAATGGGAAGTCACGGAGTATTAACCGTGTGTCCATCGGGTGCGGCTCTCGCCATTCCCTTAGGGCCGACTAACCCCTGGCTGATCTTCATTGCCAAGGAAACCTTGATCTTTCGGCGGACGCGATTCTCACGCGTCTTGCGGTTACTTGTGCCAACATTCTTACTTCCACACGCTCCAGAGTGCGTCACCGCTTCTCCTTCACTGCAGAGTGGAATACTCTCCTACCACTTGAAAGCTTCATTGATAATCCCTGCTCGGTCGTTTCATTACGAAACGACCGAGCAGAGCGATTGGTCGGGGCGGCAGGATTTGAACCTGCGACCTCCCGTGTCTACCAATGGCAATTTTGGAAGTTGCCACTAGATAACCGGGCGCGCTAACCAGGCTACGCTACGCCCCGACCCAAAATCTGGAGCGGACTAGAGGATTTGAACCTCTGACATTCGCCATGAGATGGCGACGCTCTACCAGGCTGAGCCAAGTCCGCACCAAAATCGGCGGGCGGGATCAGACTGATTGTCACTGGCCCATCGGAGGGGATAAAACCAGCGCTCTCATTCTGACCCGCCCATAATGTACAAATTATTATCAATGAAGCTTTCAAGTCCTCAGTTTCGGTACCATGCTTTAGCCCCGATCATCTTCGGCGCAGAATCTCTCAATAAGTGAGCTGTTACGCTTTCTTTGAATGATGGCTGCCTCTAAGCCTACATCCTTATTGTCAGAGAAATTCCACCTCCTTGAGATGCACTTAGCATGAATTTAGGGACCTTAAATGGAGGTTCGGGCTGTTTCCCTTTTGACCAGTGGAGCTTAGCCCCCACGGTCTTACTGCCGAGCTATCACCGCGCTACGCGCGGAAGTTACAAGTTGCAAGTTTGTAAAGTTTCTAAAGCAAGAACCTGTCTCCTACTTTATGAACTTTATAACTTTATGAACTTTATAAACTCCGTGCGAAGCACGGCTTTCTTCCGGTATTCGGAGTTTGATAGATTTAGCGGTCTTTCGACCTGTCCAAATCTTCCAGTGCTCTACCCCCGGAAGGAACACTCGACGCTATGCCTAAACATATTTCGGAGAGAACCAGCTATTACCAGGCTCGATTAGCTTTTCACTTCTTACCACAAGTCATCGGAGTGTATTGAACAGCACAACCGTTCGGGCCTCCATCTGTCTTTCGACAAACTTCACCCTGCTCATGGCAAGCTCGCTCTGGCTTCGGGTCTGATGCAGACGACTTTGCCGGCCTTCATTCATTCGACTAACGTAAAATCCAGCTCTTTCGCTGTCTGCTTGACTTTCACTCGGAAAAATCCTCGCTGTACATAAAGTACATCTCAAATTTTTCCTCGCTCCAAGTCTTCGCATCCAATCGAAATATCCAAGATTTTCCTATTACTCGCCTGAATGAAGGCCAGCGTCGCGCTATTAACACTCGGTTTCCCTACGGCTCCGTCCGACCTGCGGACTTAGCCTTGCCGCATGCATCAACTCGTTGGCTCATTCTTCAATAGGCACGCTGCAACGGACTGCACTCAACGCAAAAACACTTCGCGCTCAGTGCAACCCGCCGCAACTCCTTGTAAGCATATGGTTTCAGGTCTATTTCACCGCCCTTACCGGGCTACTTTTCACCTTTCCCTCACGGTACTAGTTCACTATCGATCTCCAAAAGTATTTAGCCTTACCGGTTAGTTCCGGCAGATTCCTCCGAGCTATTCGTGTCTCGAAGTACTTAAGAATGGCAACAAAGAAGACTTTGCATTTTTACGTACGGGACTATCACCCACTGGGGTGCAGCTTTCCAGCTGCTTCTGTTAACACAAAATTTTTTAACTTCTCTCGCATAAATGCGACGTCACCACCTTGCAACCCTCAACCTTAATATTCCGATCCACCAAAGGCGAACCGAAAAATTAAGGCCAAGTTTGGGCTCCTGCGCTTTCGCTCGCCGCTACTCACGCAATGGGCGCGCTCCGCGCGCAAGTTATAAAGTTCATAAAGTTATAAAGTTCATAAAGTAAGAGACTTGCTCCCCTTTACAAACTTGATAGACTTTTTGCTTTACAAACTGCGTGCGAAGCACGCTTGTTTTCTCTTCCTCCAGGTACTGAAATGTTTTACTTCCCTGGGTATGCTCCCTATCTAGTTGATAGGGTCATGCGGGTTTGCCGCACGGGGTTCCCCCATTCGGAGATCTCCGGATCAAAGGTTGCTAGGCACCTCCCCGAAGCTTATCGCAGCCACGCTACGTCCTTCATCGCCCTTTGGAGTCAAGGCATCCACCATACGCTCTTAGACTTCCTATTAGGAAATCTGAACGTCATTTCCTATACCACTTCGCTTACAGAGAAGTGACATAGGTTTCTCCCTTGCCCGCTTGAATTTTTCTAAAATTCGTTCGGGCCTTCACATCCTTGAAGAAGATGTGTTAGGGCTTTTTACTTTACTTGCTTTTTTCCTGCTTGATTCATGTTCTCCGCATACTCTGCGGAGAACGCCACCTACGTCATAAGGGGTTTCCAACCCCTTCCTGTCGTCGCTCGTTCGGAAATGAAAAAGTAACCTCTTTCATTTCGCTCACTCGCTAGACAGTAAAGACCCATCTTTTCTTGACGCGATGGGATTCTTTTTTCAAAGAATGGTCAGTCGGGAACCCTTCGCCTTGCTCAGGGTTGTTTCAAGCTTTGCTTGAAACAAAAAACCGCTTTGCGAAGCGGGTTTGATAACAACAGCAAAGCGCTGAAAGCTATCGTTTCCGCTTGAAGTTGGTTTTTGTATACATATTCGGTATGAAGGATAGTATAGCCAAGCCTAAAAGGAAGTCAATAGCAAAAGATAAAACGAATAACTTGTAACCTTAAACGTAATGAGATGTTTATATTCGAAGCCGTAGAACTATTACAATTAGTTGACAACGTCAGATATTATGTGCTAAAATTAATGCAGAATTAATATGGATCCTGAGACAATAAAGAAACTTATAACTCTGGTATTCATTGCGATTGTAAGCCTGTTGTTCTTAATTTTCGTGGCAAGTTACACGCAAAGCGGGTTTCTAACAGTCTTGGCGGCAGGCGCAACAGTCGGAATGATTCTCTACGCTGACAAGAAACTTTTTGGAGGTTTGTAACAAAAAAACCGCTACGACACTTTATGTCGCAGCGGTTTTTTCTTTTCCCTAATCCCTACACGCTACACGCTAACTTGTGTGGTGATGACTTGCGATTTCTCCTCTCGCCTTCTCAATAAACCGTGCGGCGGCTTCCTGGCCACCAAGCCCGAATGAAAGACCGAGTGCGAGAGAGACTGCGACGATGACACCAGTGAAGAGCGTCTGCACGAATGTCGCCGCGATGCCGAGTTGGAAGAGCGCGGCAAGGATAGCGAAAATCCAAATCGCCCAGTGCGTAATCTTGCCGGCAAAATTCGCCGACTTGATTTCTGCCGCCTTCGCGGCACCAACCACAACGCGCTGTGCCACATCAGCAATGACTGCCGCAACCAAAAGAATCAACGCCGCAACAATCACCTTCGGAAGGTAAATCAACACTACCTGCTGGAGGAAGATGTTTACCTGTGTCAATCCAAGAACGTCAAGCGACGCGACCAGAAAGACCACGATGATGAACCACTTCACCAACCCCCCGACAAATCGTCCCGAATCCAAATTGAAACCTGCCTTGGCAAGCAATTGATCCACTTTTGCGCCGCGGAGGACATTGTCCACCTTGAGCGATCGGATGACCTGTGCGATGACTTTGTCAATGATGCCGCCGAACACCCACCCGACAATGAGAATCACAATAGCCACTACGAACTTCGGCAAAAAGGCTGCAGTTCCGAGCCATACATCACGTAGTGACTCCTGGAAGATAAAACTCCATGTACTAATCATATGATTTTGCGTTTGCCCTACTCCAAAGCAGCGCAAACAGTTACCCTACTAAAGAAGAAAGCGACCTTGTTAATGCTTATCTTGTATCATGATACCACTTCTCCAGAGAGGGCCTACAAGCATATCGTGGATAACTAACAGGCTTAAAAAGACCCCTCTGAGAGCTTTTTAACCAGCGAAAAGAATCCCTCTTACCCCAGAATCCCCCTATCAAGTACGATTTGGTGCGGGTAATCAAAGATATCGCGGACAAGGCGGTCACCAATGCTCATGCGGTAGTTAAAATCTCCGAGGTCAAGGATCGTATAGCGCAATTCGCGTCCGATCTCTGCTTCCATGGAGCGAAGGGTTCTCTCGAGCACTCCTTTCTTGAGCTTATCACCAACTATCAAGAGGTCGACACGGCTATCCCAGTCCTGAATAAAGATACCGGCAAGCACCAGAAGCTTGAGAGACCCTCCGCGGCTGAGACGCTGCAAAATCTCATTTCCAGTCATCAGCACATCGTTAAGGAGAAGACTTCTAAGCTCCTTGAGGTACACAAAAGAATTGTTCAGCACCCAACCGAATATCCGGACTCTCTTCTTCTTGCTCTCAGTGACAATACGACGGCGCTTGATGAGGCCGATTTTCTCAAAGGAAGCCAGCTCGCGTTCAACTTCCCTCTCGGTTCCCCGTGAACGTGAGACGGCTGATTTCTCGTCATAACACTTATCAGGGTTAAGAAGTAACAGGCGCATGATGCGTACCCGTGTTTTTCCTCCGAAGATGTGATGTAAGATTTCCATATAGGCAAAAGGTTGGTGAGACTCATTCTAGCCATGAATCAGAGAAAAGAAAGAGTTGACAAGAACCAAATCTAAGTTAATATGTGAGCAGGAGAACTTCAAAACCTATGAAAACAACACGAGCAGAGAGAATCTTGGAAGAAATCAAGGGCCTCGCAATTGAATGGGCTAAAGAAAACAATATCTGGAATGGAGCCGGGGTGACAGCGCAAATCAAGGAAAGAAAAGGAGGCCAAACAAGCATTACTCTTTTTCTTGCTTCTCGATATACATCGGGAGGAAAAGGCAAACGTTTCTCTTTCACCACTAACCTGACATCGGAAGATTGGACTGAAATATTTGCTTTCACTTGGTCACCGAGAGAAAGAGCTGTCCTGAGTCACATGAAATCTCAACCCAATCGGTGGGTGTCAGACGAGGAACTAGCAAAGAAAGGTCTTACCTTCTCTACAACCTCAATAAACAAGCCTTTCTTAGTCAAGAATCTTCCCTTCCGTGTGAGGCCCCATCTTGAAGGTGGAATTAATTACCGCCTAAATAGAGTGTTCAAAATCACCGGCCAAATTCGCTAGTAGCTCTCGCACGAGAGCTGTTTTCTACAACCAAAGCCCCCGCCAATTTGCGGGGGCTTTCTGTTTAGGAGTGGTCTGATTATTTCAATGCTACTTTTCCACCAGCCTTCGTAGCTTCGCTCCTCCCTGAGAACCCTCGGTTCTGAGCGCTCACTCGAGGACTCGGCGCGTTCGCCCTACTAGGCTCAGCACTTCCTCGCTCTTCGCTCGGTCGCTGCTCTCCGACACGGGGAACTCCCGTTCCCCAACCCTTTCCCAAGCCGGCGAGTAGCTTTGAAGTCTTACTTCAAAGCTACTTTACCGCCGGCGGCTTCGATTCTTTTCTTGAGTTCCTCTGCCTCCGCTTTCTTCATTCCTTCCTTGAGCACCTTCGGCGCTCCGTCAACGAGGTCTTTCGCCTCCTTAAGACCAAGCGCAAGGACTTCCTTGACTATCTTGATGACCGCGATTTTCGTAGCTCCACCATCAGTAAGCTCGGCGGTGAATGCCGTCTTTTCCTCACCCGCCGCTACCCCAGCACCCGGCGCAGCCACCGCAACCGCCGCAGCTGAAACTCCGAACTTCTTTTCAAGGAATTTCACCAGCTCATTCAGGTCGAGAACGCTCATCTGCTCAACAGCGTCCACTATTGACTTAAACTTTGCGGGAGTCTCGACTGTCTCTTGTTTTATTTCATCTGCCATACTTTTTTATTATTTATTAAGCTGTCTTCTTCTTAGCGATCGCATCCAGCCCGATGACCAAACCTTGAATGGGAGAGTTGATGAGATTGACGAACTGACCCAGAAGCACCTCCCGAGAAGGGATGAGCGCAATCGTAGTCATTTTCTCCTTGTCGGTATATACCCCTTCGAACAAACCTCCAAGAATCGAGAGTTTTTCCTCCAACTTCTTGCCCGCAGTTAATACTTCCCGTGCAGGAGCAAGGAGATCTTGGCTATATGCTAACGCGACTTTTCCCGGAAACTCCGGCGAAACGGCGTACGTGCTCTCTTTCAGCACCTTGCTGAGAAGTGTCTTTTTGACCGTCAAAAGACGTACCCCCGAAGCGCGCATGGCTCTTCTTGCTTCAGTGACCTCTCCGACCGTCAACTTGTCAAAACCGGCGAATACTACCGCGGTTGCCGTTTTGATAATTTCGGCGATCTCTTTCAGACTTTCCTGTTTTTGTGCTTTGCTCTTTGCCATTGATTAAATAAAAATAGGACCTGTAACAGTCCCAAAGTGTTTCTTCTCTTCAGAGAAGATTCGACCCTCTGCAGGTTTTATGCCGTTTTGTCTCGGCCACCTACGTTCTTTGGGTACAGATATCCTAACGCTTCTGTCTTTTAGAGTCAAGCCACGCCGTCCTTCTCGCTTTCTGCTATACTTACTAATTATCCGTATGTACAATTAGTAAGTATTGGGTAAAAGAAGATATGATGCTGAAAAAAATAAGGAGGCGGGTGATAGAAAACGACTTGTTATATCTGCTGGCAGAAATCGGCATAGCGACATTTGCAGTGTCTGCTCCCCCACTCGCGATGATCGGATTCGTCATTCAAGCTGCTCAAAAGCATACCGAGCGTCTAAGTGCCAGAAAAATAAGAAATTCATTTTACTCGCTTAAGAAGCGAGGGTTGCTCGTGGTCGAATACAAACATGGGAAAACAGCTCTCATGTTAACACCGGAAGCAGAGCGTCTCGTCCACCTGAAAAACCTCCAATCGGCATTTGAAAAGAAGAAGGTGAAACCGTGGCATGGCAGATGGTTCGTTGTGATGTTCGATATCAACAACAGAAAAACGGCAGCGCGCAACGCATTACGCTCTCTATTACAAAAATTCGGATTCATCTATCTCCAAAAGAGCGCGTGGGTGTACCCTTACGATTGCCAACCTGAGATTAAATTCTTGAAGTCCTTCTTTGAATTGAGAGACAGCGAACTCCGAGTCTTGATTTGCAATTCAATCGGAAATGATAAAAACATCCGTGCGCACTTTGGTATCTGAAGGATAGTCTTAACAATGATGGACCAGCCCTATGACCGCATGTTTAATAATTATACGTACGTATAATTATTAAACATGGATGGGGGGGTGGAAAACAAAGAATTATTGACCGGAGACTTCGTACCATCCCGTGAGTAGAAGAAGAATGAAGGCAATACAGACAATCAATAAAAATTGAAAGGCCATCTTGAAAAAGGTGGTATCAAATAATCTCAAAAATCCTCTCCACTTCTCCTTCATACCGCTAGAGTGTTGCTAATAAGCGATCAAAGTAGGCATCGTTTCCAGTACTCTGCCTCCCCTGCTCTGCGAGAGCCCGGGCCTTGTCTGGGTCTTTCAACACATCGCGATAGAACTCAAAGGTCTGCTGGTAAAGGTAGAGCGCGGTGGGATCAATAGAAAGGGCTTTCTTGAAATTTGATTCTCCCTTAACCGTATCATGTAGCTGATACCCATAGAGAAACCCGAGATTTCCGAATGCCGTCGAAACAGTCGGGGCTATTTTTGTCGCATACGTCCAGGCCTGCTTTGCTCCCTCAAAATCATTGACCGTCTGCCACATGAGCCCGAGGTTTATCCAGTCTCCATACGAATGAGGATCCTTGGCCAATGCGCTCTTGAAAACGTCAACCTTCTGCTGCCACACAAGCCTCGCTTCCTCCGGAAAAGAAGCAGGGAATGAGACTTTGCGATCAAGACGTGGGGGTGGACCGATGGTATTTTTATCCGGTATGGGAACCTGCTCGATGGTTCCACCTCCGCCCCCCGGGGTCTCTATAGTCACTCCTCCTACGTTTATCGTGCTTGTCGCTAAGTTGCTTGAATCCCCTCCACTGGGACTCAAACGAAACTCTTTGTTATAGACATACCAGCCGGCAAACACGATAATCAGAATGACGATTATAGAACCAGTAACCCGTGACCTCTTGCTCTTCTGTGGGATATTACTTTCTTCTTGCATGTGCCTAGTATACGCAAAAAAGGAGTGTATTCCAAGAATATGTACAGTTAACCATATGGGATGACACCCCAAGAAAAGTGGCAGGAGTGGCTCTCCACAGTGTCACCCTTGAAGGTTAACTAAACAGAATAACGAAAAAACAAAACCGCCTACCCTTTTCGGGACGAGGCGGTTTTGCGTATTTCGGAAAAGTATTTTGGTATTTTCTAGTTGCTTCCCAAGAGCTGATTAAGTTTGGCTCTCGTCTTAGGACCAACGGCACCATACCCAGGATTCCCCGGCTGTGCAATTCCATTTTGTTCCTGGAACTTCTGCACAGCCCTCTCAGTGAGTTTCCCGTAATATCCTGAAACTATCTTTTCCGGATAAACATCACCGTACGAAGAGAGAAAACTCTGAAGCGCCGAAACATCCGCGCCTTGCGAGCCGAAACCAAGGGGTCTGGTGAACGTGGTGCCCGGTGTCGGCAATAACGGTGAAGGAGTTACTGCTGGCACACCTACGGCTCCAATTTTACTCCTCGACATAGGACCGAAAAACCCAGTCGCGGGTAGACCAACGCTTTTCTGATATCTTGAGAGTGCGCTTTGGGTTGCACGACCGAAATATGACGTTTCGTTTCCCGGAGACCCTGAACCGCTTTCTGCGACGCGGAATCCAGCATTATTCAAGAACTTCTGCAGTTCTCGCACGTCGTTTCCGGTCGCCCCCATTTTAAGGTCTCTCGTGAATGACAAGCCGGCAAGAGCGGCGGCCTGTGCCTGCAACTGCGCCACCTGCTGCTCTAAATCCGTAACAGAAAGAGTGGTCGGAGTTGTTGCCGCCGGAGGCGTGTACGTATAGGTACCGCCTCCTCCTCCGCCTCCGCCGCCGCCTACAGGAGTACTACCTCCACCACCAGTACAGGTGGTGCCCGTGTCGGGAGTGACCGTGATGGTAATGGTAGAAGTGTCTCCCGAAGCAAGTTGAAGAGATGAGTAGCTTGAGGTGCACTCTTTAATAGCCGAGTAGTTGCCGGTGGAAGGTGAGGCCGAATAGTTGAGCGTATAGCGGTTGGTGGATTTGACGGTGATGTCAGAACTGTTTTGCAGCACGACGCTGAAACTCGCGCTGCTTACAGTGATTGATTCAACCACAGAGGCAGAGCCTGAAACAATGGTCAGACTTACTCCTCCGACACTTATAATCGCGGTATCAGTGAGCGAGACACTGTTAAATGCCGCAAAACCCACAAGTGGCGTTGCGATAAGTATCGCTATGACGAATAAATATTTTTTCATGTATAAAGCCTTTTTAACTAACTTGATAAAGGCTTTACTTACAAGAACCCAATTCCCAAATCGCGACAATGCCCTGATGGCCAGTTGAGGTTGTGGTAGCCACATCAGTTGCATTGAGATACATGCGGTACATGTTACCGTCGGTAGCTTCAAGCTGAATACAGCCACCGGTGAGAGCCGTGGTAGAGAATGCGCCAATTGTGGTAGTTGCTGAACCTTCCGCGCTTAACTCCAACGTAGTAGGGGTAGTTGTCCCCGCACCAATCTTTCCCATGGTGCCAAAGTCTCCCGTAGAAGCCGTAGTGGTCGCCATACCATTGACCATCAAGTTGGCGGTTGTGCCATTAAGAGACAGAGCAGAGGTAGAAGCAAACCCCAGCGTGGTGAGACCGGTAACGTTAAGCGTCCCAAGTGCCGATGCGTTGCCAGTTAAGGTAACCGTATCCCCCGCTGCATCACCCAGAGTGGTAGCACCATACGTGGTAACCGCGCCAGTAACCTGCAACGTGCTCGAACCGAAGAGTCCGCCAGAGGCGTTTATGTAGAGAAGTTTCGCGCTACCTGCACTAAGTACGTCAAGAATGTCGGCAGTTTGGCTATTCCGTGCCACCAACGAAAGCGGAATGGCTGCTGTTGAGGTCGCTTCAAGTGTCACCATCGAGAGACCTTGTTGGGTTGTCGTACCGAGCGCGAGATACTGGGTGGCCAAATCGGCAAGCTGAAGGCGAGCGCCACTTAGACTAATGCCGCTTGTGGTAGTACCTGTCGTAAACCAGTTAGTGCCGTCAAACAGCTTCAACACTTTACTCGTGGAATTATAATAGAGGGTACCCTCTGTTACACCAGTTGGATCAGATGTTTGCGCCTTGAACAAAATAGTACCGTCAAGAGTGTTGACGGTTGTACCAGTGCCAACGGTCAAGCCAGAATAAGCTTTGACTGCGCCCGTAATGGTAACTACCCCCGTGAGGCCTGATGTGCCGGTAACTGTCAAGTTGCCGTCGGTACTAATGTCCGTACTAATAGTGGTTGACGCATACGCGACCATCGCCACTGCAAGCGCCACCGCAAGCGACGTAAGCACTACATGTGTGACTGAACCAAAAAAACTCTTTTCTTTTAATTTCATCTTCTTTTTAATTTTATAATTTCCTTACCCATTATAATCAAAACCCCCAGAAGTAATGACGACCCACCACTTCACTATTTTAATCAATAGTAACACTCTGCACAGGATTGGTCTGTCAAGGTGTTGATAACTAAAAAACCGGCGATTCTATCGCGCTGAAAACGCATACTTTTTAAAATACTTTAAACACCCAAACGAAAACCCCGCCCTCCAAGGGAGGGCGGGGTTGAAGCCTCCAATCAGCTAAGAAACCGACTGGTCACAAGATGGCTTAGTTGGAGCGAGTCTGGATGATACCCGATGACGGCAGACCGAGGATGCTGTAGCCGTTCGTCCAGTCATTGGCAGTGAAGCCAACCGTGGTCGTGGCATTCGGCGTCCAGATGAAGCTGTCATTGGTGTCCGCATCAATCGCCGTCGTAGAAGCTACGAACGCGCTGAGAGATGAAGAAGCGATACCATTTCCGCTTGTGCTGTTACAAACAACACTTCCTACACCCACACCAGCGTTACAGGACGTGAGCAATGTGTGGCCAGCTGGGTATGAGCTGTCGCCTTCAAACGTAGTAACAACCGAGGAACCAGTCGTCACACCAGCTACTGAGCCACGAAGCTCGAAGTAGTAGGTTGCGCCTGCCGGAATCGTTACCTGGCTTGTAGCTGCAGCGATTTCGAAGGTCGTGTTCGTCTGTTGAGCACTCGGGTCTACCGTTGTACCAATCTGACCGCTTGTACCCTGGCCAGAGATTGGCTGAGAGTAAGCGGAATCAGTGTAGGCGTAGAGACCCGTGTTGGTTACCGTAGCCGAGGTCGTAGCGACCTTGAAGCTGAACTGGTAGATACCAACCGGACCAGAGCTGTTCGCCGTTACCTTGAAACGGATGAGGCGACCGTCCGCGAGACCTGTTGAACCAAGTGTGTCTTGCGCAAGTGTCGGGAAGGTATTGAAGAGGCGTACCCCTGCAACTCCCGCCGTGGCGCCAGACTGAATGGTCGTACCTGAAGCAAGACCATTACCTTCTGCGTTCTCAGGATCGATAGCGATGAGGTGACCCTCCGTGCCAGGCTGGCTTGAGCCGATGTCGGCGAGGCTAGCTTTGACCGTAAGGGTCTTGTCGGTGTCTTTCGGCAAGTTCACCATTACATCCAAGGTGGAAGTAGCTGAAGTGTTCGCACCGGTAAAGACGGCCGTACCAACAAGCGTTCCACCGTCGTAGATGCTCACCGAGATGAGATCAGTCGGCGATGAAGACGCGACATTGGTCAGTTTAAGACCAAGTTTGGTGAGGTTGATTGACTCGTTCGTAGCAAGGAGATTGAGTACACCCGCCGTAACACCTGCTGAACCACCAGCCGCGATTGTGTAGGACGGCGACGATGAGTCAACGGAAACTGCCAAGGAACCTGTGTTGATTGACATAGTACCAGCACTGCCCGTAACGACATCTTCGGTCACATCACTACCTGAGGTAACGCCGGTGGCATTGAATGTGTCGCCAGAGTTCACGCTCCAGATGTGGTTGCCTGTTCCTGCTGTCGCGACGTCACACTTGAGTGACAAAGTCTTCACCACTCCCTTTGGAATCGTAAGGGGAGCGTCAAAGCTAAAGATGTCAGTACCGTCAAGCGTCGTTGGAACGTTGGAACCAGTGTTTAAGACTGATGCTCTATCGAAGAGCTGACAACCAGTGAGATCCGTTACAGCCGCACCGCCTG
>DATDXL010000050.1:0-5384 GCA_036517235.1 Minisyncoccota bacterium | reverse complement strand
TTAAGGATTTTGGGCAACAGAGAAAAAATTGGGTCGAACCCTTGCGGAGTTTCGTTTTGTCTTTGAGAGAAGCCGTTATTTTGGAAAAAGGCGAAAACTATTTCGCATGGAAAGAGTTTTTCCAAAAAATCGGCTCGAACCTTATTCTCAAAGACAAAACGCTTTCATGCAATTGGGGGGAACTTTGGGAATTCACCGCTTCCGCCGTAGGCGGAAAGGGTTTTGAAAAAATTGACAGCGCGATTTTGGCTTCCGCAAAATCGCTCCGTTTTCTTAATTCCGACAATGTTTCGTTTGGTGGACCGTACCGGATTCGAACCGGTGACCTCCACATTGCAAATGTGGCGCTCTACCAACTAAGCTAACGGCCCGCGAGTACACAATGCCATAATTCTAATTCTTCCTCAAGCTGACCGTTTGAATCGCACCGCACCAAGGACAATACCATTTTGTTCTTTTGGGAGCATGCGCGATGCTCCACCACTTTCGGCACATGCCACATCTAAAATGGCTAAGACGCTCATGAGATACGCTCCCCTTCCTTCTCATCGTTTTTCGAGCGCTAGGGTTACGATATGGTCCAAGAATTCCGGCAGTTCAGCGCCCACGGCACGCAACGATTTGGGCATGAGCGACTCGGCAGTAAGTCCCGGCAAGGTATTCGTTTCAAGAAAGAAAATGCCACGCGTGGGAGTAACGATGAAATCAGAACGCGAGTAGTGGCGAAGTCCCAACGCCTTGTGAGCAGCTATCGCGAGCCGCTGAAGCTCCTGCATCTCTTCGGGTGAAAAATTACCCGGGCAGATCTCCTGCGAGATTCCCGTGTACTTCGCTTCGTAATCAAAAAAGTCTTTATTCGCGGGCGGACGGATCTCGACGGGTAAAAGCGAATAGATCTCTTTCCCTCTGAAATTCTCGACAACGCCGACGGTCGCCTCTCTCCCCTTTACGAATTCTTCTACCAACACGACTGGCGAATGAGACAGTGCTTTGCGCACGGATGCTTCAAATTCATGGAAATCACGCGCGATGGAAATCCCGACAGATGAACCAAGAAGGGCCGGTTTGACAATGACAGGAAGCGAAACGGACCGAAAGGCCTCGGTGGTCTGGCGCTCGATGTCTCCCTCGTCACCTCGGATAACGGCATGGTGCGGAGTCTTGATGCCTTCCGTGATGAGCCGCCGCTTCGCAAGGACCTTGTTCATCGCGAGCGCGGAACCGAAGACGTCAGAACCGGTATAGGGGACGCGAAAATGCTCAAGAACTCGTTGCACCTGTCCGTCTTCACCATACTCCCCGTGAAGCGCATTGACCACCACATCCACTCCCTTGAGCGCTTGCTCGGGCTTCCGGGATGCGCCGCCGATGTGCCAAACCCCGTCCTTATCAATGAGAATATCCCTTACTGTGAATTTTGAAGGATGCAGATTGTTCAACACGGCATCGCCGCTCTTCAGTGACACCTCGTACTCACTGGAAGGGCCGCCACGTAAGACGCCTACAACGATTTTTGTATCAGACATGATTGAGGTAAGTATATCCAAACTCCGTGTAAAATTCTAGTTCAGAAAGAACACGAGGGCTATGAACGTACCGAAAAAGAACGCCGCGAGAACGATGTTGATGATGAGACCGGCGACAGTGCCTAAAGCACCGAAGGCTGCCGCTCGTATCGCTTGTCTGCTATCACCGTTACGAAAATATTCGGAAAGAAGAACAGCTACGAATAACCCCAGAATGGCCCCGAATGGGGGAAATATGATCATGCCTATGATAGCTCCTCCTATACCTAAGCCGATTGAGCGCAGTGATGCCCCGCCGTATTTAGCGCCAAGCGCTCCGGAGAAGAGATCGACGAGAAAAGAGAGAGCGTAGATACCAACGAGTATGAGAAGTTCGGATGACGAAAGATGCGTAAATCCATCAACCACGGCAAAAATCAACGCAATGACCAAAAGGAAGAACATCGTCGGCAAACCCGGAATCAGTGCGAAAAAAGCGCCGCATAAAAGTATAAACGAAAAGAGTATGGGTAGAAGCAATTCCATGTCGTAATACTCTCAAAAATACAACCTAGGAGCAACTGTCTATGGTTGCAAAATATCTTCTGTCCGACCTTCCACCGAGATCACCACACCATCTATTTCAGGGAATTGCTCCAATGTCTTTCCGATTTGCGACCGTATAGCGCTGACGCGGCACGAGCCTCCCATTTCTCTTTCCACTTCTGAATCAAAATCAACAAACGCTACCGTGTTTTCCACACGGAAGCTTTTTATGGAAACGCCGGAGTTGATGCTGGTGAAATATCCCGCATCCTTTTCTTCCTGGGTCGGACCTTTAAGTAGAGATGCGAGCGCCGAAACAGGAAGATTGTCGCGGTCCGATGTTTCTCTACGCAAAGGGAATACCGACACGCAATCCTCTCCCGAACCGAGGGGCGTACTGCCAAAGAAGACATCAAACACAGGGACGGTCTCTTTTCCCCGCATGCCAAAGAATGCCGCTGTAATCGCGATGCCCGCGACAATAATCAGTATGATGATAGTGTGTTTTGTTTTCATCTCTTTTTTCCTCGCGTCCGATTACCGAGAACTCCGACTGATTTGATCTGTACGACGCTCACATATTTTTTATACCTGAATACCGACGAGGTTCGGTATGCCGGTCGCCCTTGGCGATTACCTACCTTTGTGTAATTTTTCATATATTCATAATCATACAGGAGAAAGCAAAAGCTCTCGACAAGCGAGAGCTCTTTGCTTTTAAATACTTACGCAGTTTCTTCCTCGTCCTTCTGTTCTTCTCCGTCCATGGTTTTTTAGTTATTGCCGGAATGATCCGGCTCAACAATACTAATGCCGACCACAAGACCGCGGGATAGGTATACCAAATCTAGAAACGCAATGCAAGGGGCTATTCGCGGCTTTGATCTTGACGATTTTTCTCTTCTAATCGTTGCCTGGCTTTTTCCGCTTTTAGCTGTATCCTCTCTCGCAATTCCGTGATCCGTTGTGCCGATTTTGCCAATCTCTCTTCTGACGTACGTTGTGCTTGGGACGTACCAGATAATTCCGAGGTTGTCGAGGCCAAAACCTCTCCCGCGCTAGAGTCATCAGCCTTTTCGGCGGTTCCCGATACAGCCATCATAAGCCTGGGTTCAGCAGGGCTTGAAGCAACAGTGGTTGCAGACGGTGCTGCTGGCACACCTTCCTTTCGTACCCTTCTACTTGATTCATGCGCTAACGATGCTTCAAGTTTTGCAGAAACCTTGAGCGCATAATCAGAATCTACCGTGTCTTCAAGTTTTGTCAGTTTTTCAACGAATTTGTCAGCGTGAGAAGCAGCGCTATTCATCAAACCCTCTCTCACCTCTGGTTGTATCGTATCGAGTGACGTAAGAGCAGCTACTTCCGCAAGTCGACGTTCTGCAAGCCGCGCTTCAATGTTCACTTTCGCCTCCGGCGAGAACGCGAAAGCTCCCCGAAGCGGTTCGTTCACCCCAGTCTTGAGCGCATAGAGAACACTTCCAGGCAATGAGCGCTCTGCGACCAATGAGACACCTCCGAATACTACGAATACGACAAGAACCGAAACGTACGCAAAATGACGCGTAGCAAAATGGAACCATCGCAGATTGACGAAACGGAGCTCACGGTAGGTGGGCGTCACTCCCCCCATCCTTGTTTTGAGAATCTCCCGGAGTTGCACCTTCTCAACAGCCGAGAGTCTCTCGGTTTTCATTTTATTGAATATTCTTTGCATGTCGTTAGGCTCCATGGTCGTCATTTTTATAATAAGGTCGTAAGGCCGAGAGGGCTCTGCTTATCCGTACCGCGATGGTATTCTCTCTTTCACCCAGCATCGCCGCGATATCCTTCACCGCCTTATCTTCAATGAACCTGAGTTGGAGGAGCATCCGGTCGGAATCGGGGAGTTTTGCAAAATGCTCCAGCGCCAGCCGATACTCCGTACCCGTAACTATAGTGTCGTCCTCATCGGGAATCTCAAACGGTTGGTCATCATCGTCGCCATCAAACACACTAAGAGGTATCGCCTTCTTCTTTCTCCACTGATCTTTGACGTGGTTAGCGGCGATGACGAACAAAAAGGCTTGCGGATTCTGTACCTCATTCCCTTCTTGGAGGTATTTCCACATTTTCATAAAAATCTCCTGTACCGCATCCAGCGCTTGTTCCCTATCGGAGAGCTTGAAGAAGCAATACCGAAAAATCGCATCGGAATGGCTATTATACGCAGAAAGATACATTTTCTCTCTTTCAGCACTGGTCACTGGTTCTATATAGTTAAGACGATAAAAGAGACTAACTCTTACAGGAAGCGCTTAGGGCCCGCGCTTCGAACGGCATCCTTTACATATAATAGAACCATGCTAGCACGTCAGCGGAATACCGTGAAGACTTTAAAGCACCGTGGCTAAGGTTTACCGACAGGAGATTCTTTCTCATGGGGTATATCCCGCTACTCATAATGAGCCTACCTGTTGTCGTTACGGTGTTTGTCGAAGTAAACAAAGAACAGACGGTACGCTATCGTGACAAGCACTAACGCGGCAAAGACCAGCGAAACAAAGGTAACCCATCCGTTCTCAAGAAAGGCTTCACCGGCATATACTCCAAGCAGGGCAAACGGTACCTCTGCTAAGAAAACGATTAGGAGATATTTTCTCATGCTGTATCCGATAAGACCGAAAGCATATCCGGTCTCCGCCGGCATCGCCAATCGAAACAAGAGCATCAGATAAAAAGGAAGTCCGTGACGTAAAGGCGAGAGCCACCGTTCGAGCTTTTCCTCTCCGACAAGCCAAGCAACGAAAGGCTTCCCTGCATAGTTGCCAATGAGATACGAAAGGTACCCGCCTATGAACCACCCCACAAGGGTATAGGCAAAGGTTATCGGTATTCCCCACGCTACTATGGCAAACGGCATCAAGGGAATGCTGGAAAACGGTCCCAAGAGCACCGAACTGACGGCTAGAAGAAGAAAGAGGACGGGACCAAGCACCGGGTGTGCATGAGCAAACTCATCGAAATACTCGATGAGCTCCAACAGCGCTGCTTGGAGATACACAGAAGAGGCAACGACTATAACGAACACAGTGAGGGCGATGCAGGGAAATATGAGTTTTTTAGTCATACCCGGTTAGTACAATTTAGAATTGTTTCGGCCGTTGATAATGTCCCACATAGTAATGGTGGATAAATTAGGTAGAATTATGTTACTTTCTTCTTTGTACAGTGATAACAGAGGTGATTCTAAATTGTCCTACCTGACATATTAACGAAGGACCGTCTGAATGGTAAGCGAATCTACTGGCAGTTCTACGGTAAACACCGTCCTGCCGATAAGCGCGCCTCGAG
>DATDXL010000049.1:0-2455 GCA_036517235.1 Minisyncoccota bacterium | reverse complement strand
GGCATCACCATACAAGGGAGTGGTCTCAAAACGTTTTCGACCGAGACTCGGAGCGATGGCTCCTATACTCTTTCGTTCAAAAACACGCCGCTCGGCACCTATAGCGTATGTGCTACCCTCCCTGCGGGATATCGATCGAGTGCTTCATGCGAGACGGTCGTTGTGAAGCTATCGGAACAATACGTCAAGACCCTCGAATTAATAGTCAACGGAAATTCTGCCTTCCACGGAACCAGCATTATTTTTTACGCAGATCGTCAATAAGTCTGAGAGCGATAACGAGCTGTGAATTAATGGGGACTGTCACCATACTCTGCGAAGTCATGGCGGTAGATCGCGATCACTGCTACTATGAGCGCAGATTTTTAGAACGGAGGCATTGCGATGGACGACAAAGGGCTGGTAGCGGCAAAATGCCGAGAGCCGAGTACGGAGTTCGGCGAGGGGCGCAGTGAGCGCGAGCTTCTCACGCAGGTCATACGTCTGCAGATGCTCCTCAACTCGAAACTGTTCGAGTTCGTGCGTGCATATCAGGCAGACCAGGATTGGGGTAAAGGTAACCGGTTCCGTGATGGCTCGGGGAGCAAGACCCGCATTGGACGGCTCTTGGACGAGGTGAACCAGATCGGCGTCTCGCTCAACGAGGCCGCTTCGGAAATCATCGGTGAGCGGCTGTACGAGAAGCGCGACGAGCAAGGACATGTGCTAGCGCCTTGCAACGAATGTAAGAAGGAGACTCCATTCGTGTGTGTGGTGAATTCACCCTATGGCATATCTGGCGCGTATATGGCCGGCTCGGAGCGTCTCCTATGCACCGAGTGTCGGAAGGACACAATCTATCCTGGTGACGACCGTTTGCCGAAGTTCAGTTCAGTCTTCAAGACCACCTGAGACCGCGTATGCGGTCTTTTTGCTCCCCAAGATAGACATGTTCAGAACCGCAGATTGGCGACGGACATTGGCTGAACTAAATAATTCGAGCCTCTTGAAGCACCTGACGCACGCTCTTTTTTGAATTGTGGACTTTGGCGAGTGCCTTTCGTTTACGATCAGAGGCACTCCGACACAGAAGGCGAGCTACGGGGCATTCTGGAGGCTTTAAAGAGGCATACAGAGGGCGACAAGAAGTATTTTGAGCTCGGTATCAACCTCTTCGAGCTCTCGCAGGAGGCCCCCGATATTTTCAAACGTGCGAGCATCGAAAAGAAGCGTCAACTGCTAACGCTCATGTTTAAAGAAATTCGTGTTGAGAACGGTGCACTCGCCGTTGTGTTCACCGATGTTTTCTATACGCTCTCCCTGCTTTCACAGCAAATAAACGGTTCGAAACAGCCCGCGCTCATCGAATCGCCGATTAAAATTTTCGAACTACAGAAATCACCTTGTATTGTGCTACAAAGCGGGGATTCACTACCTAAATTGCCTATTGAGCTCGCTTGGCGGGACGAACTACGGAAAATTGATTGGGCAAAAATGTTTCCGTATCCAAGTGTATCGTTGCAACAGATGAATCAGTTACTAGCCATTGTTAAGTAAAAGGCCTTGTTTTATCAAAAAAATCAGTTTTCTCGTTCAGGTTCGGATGACTCGCTTTTCTTTGCATTTCGAACGATGGCTTCAACCTCATGAATGCTAAGAGACCTCAACCCCTCTTTCCTCATTATTTCTAATACCTCTTCCATGGTTGTTGGTTTGGTGGTTTCCCACATTTCTAAGTCATCTCGAAAACTAGGGACTTGTTCAAATGATTTTTTCATACTCATATCTTATCTCAACAGATATTTTGAGTCAATAGTTCGTATCCTGTCCGCAGTCATAAATTCATAGTGCTTTGGGCAACAATAAAACCGCTTGAATAAACGGTTTTATTTCACGGTTCGTAAAATTGATAATGCTCCCCACACTGGTCCAGAACCTTCTGACTCAAGACCCCACAAGGGTCTTTGAGCTACCAAAAGAGGAAAATCTGGATGGGGACAGGTCACTTCGGGTCGACCCAGAATGAGACAAATGAGACACTCCAGGGGGTGTCTCATTTATCAACCGCTTAGAGCAAAAATATGACTGTATCTAAGGAGCGTGTGGAGGAGTTTAAGGAGATTTATAAGAAAGAGCATGGAAAGGAATTAAGCGATCAGGAAGCGCAAGAGGCCGCCGACAACCTCGTCGGCCTCTTCAAGCTTCTGTGGGACTGCTCCATGAAAGACGCTGAGAGAAAACGCCGTCTCAAAAAGGAGCCGAAGGGGTTTCCGGTCGACAACCACTACAACTGCATCGTGTGTTATCGCACCATCGACCCGCAGACCGGCTGGTACGATCACAATAATCAAAAATGTCTCTCGTGCCAAAAAGCAGTCGAGGGCGGCGCACTCCCTTCGTATGTCTGCCATCATCGTAAAAGCTTCTTTCTTACCTGGGAGCTAAAAAGTTCGTTTAATATACATCCGCAAACGGC
>DATDXL010000048.1:0-5220 GCA_036517235.1 Minisyncoccota bacterium | reverse complement strand
GTCTACTCCTTGCTTGCGTATGTGCTGCGCTAGCGGGTTGAGTTGAAGAAGAAAGAAGACTTTTGCAGAAACCGCAGAAGACTGCGGGTGTTTTGGGTGGGTGAGAAAAGAGAGGGTGGAGGGGTTTCGTAATTCACAGTCTTAAAGTCTCATCTTTGTACGGCATACTAAATATTATACCAAGGATTTATAATAAATATGATGGGTTATTAACCCATGCATACTTGATATATATATACTTATTATGTAATATGTTTCTTAGCGGGGTAGAGTAATAGTAATTCGCAAGGCTCAATTTGGGCTCATGACGCAGTAATGCGTCGTTGATAACTCGTCAAATTCGGTGAAACCTTTACTGGTAATACCGAGCCAAGTCCCGAGAGAAATCAAAGGAAAGGTGTAGAGACTAGACGGCGAGTCTCCAGCGTTTGAAAACGCGGGAGAAAGGTATAGTCCAGACCACAAATCTGTCTTGCGACAGTGTGATGAAAATCATAGCGGCATGCATAACCTTGAGATGCCCGTGCAATTCGGGCCCCCGCAACAAGTATTATATATATCGGAACTCGCGAAACACATTCGCGTAGAGACCTATCACCCGTTGGGCTTCGCGCTGGGAGAGCACGTAGTCGGATCCTTGGTGCGCGATGAGATTGCGCACTTTGTGCGCTTCCCACGCATCATCGATAGAATTGAAATCGCTTTGTTCGATGCGCTTCAATTTCTCTCCGACATTCTCGCCGATATAGCCCATCCTATCTAGAAGCTCCGCAAGCATGATGTCCGCCTCGAGGATGGCAAGCCGCCAGTCTGCCGGACTTTGCGTTTGCGCGTGCGTGAGCACTCTCTCCCACCGACGGTTGGCATGTTCTTGAGCCGCTGAAGCTGCATAGACGGGACTTTCTTTCTGTTTTTCCTTCTTGTGCTCTTCTGCGTTGACCTGACCCACTCGTATCACTGAATAGATGATACCTGTGAGGAAGAGCAGGGAGAGAATGGTCGAGATAAGTTTGAAGGAGCCTACGATACCTCCCCATATTTTTGAAAAGAGACTGTCCTCTTTTTGGAGCTCAATATCCTTTTCCAGAACCCACCCGTCCGGGCCGGAGGCGAAATCCACATACCAGAAGCGTTCGCCGTTGGCGTACTCGGGACCTTTGGTTATCACACCTCTTGCACCTTCAGCTTGTATACCTATAGACGGTCCCCCCGGAGAACTTCTCACTTCTGTGTCTCCTCTAGATCTCACACCAGAGCCCACAGGGGTGTCGCCAGGGTCAAACACTCCACCATTCCCGCTTCGCAAAACGCTCTCAGGGACCCACCCGTCGGGGCCGGAGGCGAAATCGACGAACCAGTACCGCTCGCCATTGAAAACCTCGGGTCCGCCCGCGACAACTCCCTTAGCACCCTTCTGCTGTGTACCAAGCGAAGGTCCACCGGGAAATGAGAAAATCTCGGAGTCTGTAGACAAAGAAATATCGCCCCCGATCGGAGTCCTAATATCTTGAAGTGAGCTGACCGACGAAAAGGGAGAAGAGAAACGCTTGAGAAAATCCCCACGGAACAAGCCTAGAAGCCAGTTCATCAGAACAAGAACCAAAAGCAAGATAATGAACACTTCGTACGATTTTTCGCGCGCACGGGGCCCACTGGTAGTAGGTTTGGAAGAATGCGATGAGCGCGAGGATCGCAGTGAGCTTGAATTCCTCGGAGATGGTTTTCTTTCTTTAGGGGGCATATATTATCCCCTTATTTTCTCAAATTTTTTACCTATCTCAAAGAGGATATCTTCTCGCCCATGAGCGGCCTGTAGCTGGACACCGAGAGGTAATTTTTTCCCATCTACTTCCACAAAACCAGACGGAATCGAGAGAGCGGGGACACCAACGATATTTGCGGTCACCGTAAATATGTCTGCCAAATACATTTGCAAAGGGTCGTTCGTCTTTTCACCGAGCTTGAACGCGGGGGAGGGTGTTGTAGGAGTTGCTATTGCATGTACGCCACTTGCAAATACAAGCTTAAAATCATCGCGTATCAAGTTCCTCACCTGATTCGCTTTTCCATAGTACGCATCATAGTAACCGGCAGAAAGCACATACGTACCGAGAATGATGCGGCGACGCACTTCTTTTCCAAACAACCTTCCTCGTGTCAGATAATAATCCTGCATGAGGTCTTTCCCTTCTTCGTATGCACCGAACTTCACTCCATCGTAGCGGGCAAGGTTGGAAGACACTTCCGCAGGCATAATGATATAGTAGGCGGGAAGAGAATACGGTATCGCTTCCATAACTACGTCTCGTATTTCAAAACCATTATCCTTGAACAAATCGATATTCCTCTCAAAATTCTCGATGACTGACACATCGACACCCTCTGCATGAGTAAAATCCCGAGGAACTCCTATCACAAATTTCTTAGGCATTTCTGTTTTTCCATAGGTATCTTCCGAAATAGATGTGCTATCCAGCGGATCAAGTCCTCGAACTGTATTGAAAAGAATCTCAGCATCTTCCACAGTCTTTGCAGAAGGGCTTATCTGGTCGAGTGATGATCCCATGGCCATGAGACCGAAGCGAGACACAGCTCCATAGGTTGGCTTGAAACCAACGACACCGCAAAATGCAGACGGCTGTCTTACCGAACCTCCCGTATCAGAGCCAAATGCCCCAAGAGACATAGAAGCAGCAACTGCCGCAGCAGATCCTCCAGAGGTACCTCCGGGCACTCTTGTAAGGTCGTGAGGATTTTTTGTAGGACCATATGCAGAGCTCTCGGTTGAAGCCCCCATGGCGAATTCATCCATGTTGGCACGTCCCAAAAACACAGCCCCCGCCTCCTTAAGCTTCCGAGCAGCAGTCGAGTCATACGTCGCATAGTATCCCTCTAGTATCTTCGACGCGGCGCCACAGCGATACCCTTTTATCAAAATGTTATCTTTCATGGCAAGCGGAATACCGGTTAGTGAGTGAACATCTCTTTTTGAAGCGATACGCTTATCTGCCTCGTGCGCTTGGTCTAGAACATCGTCGAATACTTCGAGATAGGCGTGGATTTCTTTATCTTTCTTCTCGATCATCGAAAGGTATTCCTGCGCGAGCTCGCGCGCGGTAAAGTCACCATCAATCAAATGGCGGTGTGTAGAGATAATAGTTAGTTTGCTTGTATCAATTTTCATGGTTGCACATAGGTCATGTAACATATAGCAAATCAAGAAAGAGTTGGAACTTGTTACATGATTCGTGTTACAAGATTTTTTTCACTTTTACGAACTGATCCTGCCTCTGCGGAGCTTCAGCAAGCAGATCTTCGGTAAATTCACCCGAAAGATGCGGATTTGTATCCTCGCGGAACACGTTGCGGACTTCCCCTGCTTCCTTCTTGACCTCACCTCCTGAAAGTTCCTGCACTTCACTGACGTACCCCAAAATCGAATCAACCTCTTTTCGCAAGATTTCTTTTTCTTCGGCGGGAATATCAAGGCGGGCCAGCGCGGCAAGATTATCTATATCCTTAGGACTCAACATGACAATGTCTATAATACCATAGCTATATCCAAAAAATCCAAAGTAAATGTATCATCTTGCCGCGATAGCAAGAAGATGATACATTACTACAATATCTTCCCGTTCAAAAAACAGTGCGATCAGCAGGTTAGGTCCAGTACAGCAAAAAGTGCTGTTGCTCCTCATGGGTGGAGTCGCGCTTGGTCTCACTCACTCGCCAAACCGTTATTTCAGAATCATTCGAGAAATGCATGCCGAGTGGAAGAAGATAAATCGAATGAGTTTGCGTCGTGCCGTGAAATCTCTCTATCAATCCAAACTCTTACGTGAGATGGCAAATACGGACGGCACGATAACACTGGTTTTGAATGAGCGTGGAAAAAAGACCGCTCTTCGATACAATCTTGAAACGTTACGTCTTATAGTGCCAAATCGATGGGATAAAAAATGGCGTATCGTTATGTTTGACGTACCTGAACGCCTCAAGAAAGTCCGAGATTCCTTCCGTTTTCACTTGCGCCAACTTGGATTCAAAGAGTTGCAGAAATCTGTGTTCGTCCACCCTGCAAACTGCGAAAAAGAGGTAACCTACCTCATCGAATTCTACAACGTCCGGCGGTTTGTCCGATATATTGTTGCGGATTCGATCGATACTGAACTGCACCTCAAGCAACAATTCCACATGTAACATCTTGATGCGACCGCATTGATATGTTACATAGACATGTCCATCATTAATGTACTAGGTAAAATAAATCAGCATCGGACTTTTCTATACGATGCTGAGATTCGCTTTTAGGAACGGAAGGACTAAAGACCAAGGCTCTAAGAGGGTTTAGTCTCCAAAGCCTTAGGACTTGTCCCGTTAGAAATCTTCATTCCATGACCAAAAGAAAAGGCGGAGTCTGTGTTTCAAGAATCCGCCTGCTATGAATCAAAACTAAGCTGGATTTCTAACGGGACTTGCGAGACGCAGAGCAACAAGGCGGCCGGGAAGGAGCCCGTAGAGCGAGTGCAGGCCGTCGCCGAAGACACAGAGGCCACCGACGCTAACGTGCCCGACGAGGAACACGCTGGAGTAGCCGACCGCAGAAATAGGATCGTGTGCAAAACGGATCCACTCATTGAGTTCCTGCTTTGAGTGAGCGATGCGGACATACTGTGCGTCATCCGGCATACATTTCCCGAGGCCGAATTGCTTCACATGCTCGTATCCCTTGGGACCGAGAAAGTCCGTCTCGCTCCAACCAGCGACCCCGAGACTTGCACAGGTGTACACGCGTATGACCGCGTCTTCTTTCGGACCGATCAGAAACTCTTGATTTCCCATCATTGCTTCGGCATACTCCGAAACGAAGTATGTCGGGCGTAGCCGTCCGATGAGAGCTGGCACGTCTACCCCATCCTTGTGGATGCGGAATTCGTGGACATACTCGAGCTCCTTTAATCCGTCGAGAAACCGCGAGAATCTCCCGTCGTCGAGGGCTTTCTGAAACCTCACGCGTCCGACACCTTTGGCATTGGCCATGTGTTGGACCGAATCCGTCTGTTTGGTAGTTACAAGCTCTTTGCTCATAGCTCCCCTTTCTTTTGTTGTAGTCCACATCGACCTCCGACCTAGTCAGAATTAGAAGCAGACCGGTTTTTTGTTGAATGAACCCTTTACTAACCCCGTTCTATTATACATTGTGGTGAATTTCTGTCAAGG
>DATDXL010000047.1:0-22639 GCA_036517235.1 Minisyncoccota bacterium | reverse complement strand
GGAGTTTAGGCGGACAAGCGCTGAACTATGCGGAAACCATGTCTTACGATATATCGTAAGAGAACCACTGTACCCATATATGGGTACAGTGGTTTCGTTATAAACAGCAAAAAAGAAAAAGCCGATCGGTGAGGATCGGCTTTTTATCATTGCCCCTTGTTTCAATTCTTCGCTTTCATCTACTTTAGCATTATGTAGCCAATGAACATTAAGCCTAGACCGCCGACCGCTCCGGTAACTGGCCATCGAAGTTCGCTTGGTAAGGAATTCAGTCCAATGTTCATAGAGAAGAAACCAACGAACACAACAAGGAGTGCTGAGATGCAAAGAACAATTTCTGACGTTTTCTTTTTTTTCCTTTCAGTTGAAGGTTGCTAGAATATATGCTAGCATATATATCATGTTACGTCAAGTGTCTAAAGGAAAAGTCTTTGTTGGTCTGTCGGGCGGAGTGGATAGCTCTGTTTCTGCCGCATTGCTTAAACAGCAAGGATACAACGTTACTGGCGTCTTTATAAAAATCTGGCAGCCAGAGTGGACAGAGTGTTCCATGAAGGAAGACAGGTTGGATGCCATGCGCGTCTGTGCACACCTTGATATACCATTTAAGGAGATTGATCTGACTGAGGAATATAAGAAAGAAGTGGTTGACTATATGATTGCTGAATATGCACTGGGAAGAACGCCTAATCCGGATGTTATGTGCAATAAAACAGTGAAATTCGGGAGATTTTTCGACTGGGCAATCGAGCAGGGTGCGGATTTTGTTGCAACGGGGCATTACGCACGCATTGCGCCTGGCGCAATGCAAGTTAGTAAAGTAGAAAGTTATAAAGTTTTTAAAGAAAGGGATTCCAAGCTTTATAAACCTTATGAACATTACAAACTTTTTACTGCGGTGGATACCGCTAAGGATCAGAGTTATTTTTTGTGGACGCTTACCCAGAAGCATTTAGCTAAGACGCTTTTCCCCGTAGGAGGATTGAAAAAAGAAGTTGTACGAAAACTGGCAAAAAAATTCGGTCTCCCGACCGCACATAAAAAAGATAGCCAAGGTCTTTGTTTCGTCGGCCACGTAGATATAAAAGAATTCTTGTCGCGCTATGTCCCGCAAAAGAGAGGGGATGTGCGTGATGAGATCGGTGAGATTATAGGCTACCACGATGGTGCGTATTTTTTAACCCTAGGTGAACGTCATGGTTTTACGATTACCAAGAAAACTCCTAGCGACAAACCACTCTATATTTTACGTAAAGATATTCCAGCAAATACTATAACGGTTGGAGCAAGGGGGACTTCATACGATATATCGTATGAATCCGTACGTCTATCATCAATCAATTGGATTTTAGCAATTGCGCCCAATACCGATAAAACCTGTGAGGCACAGATCCGCTATCACGGCACACGCTATAAGTGCCGTATTAAAAACACGGACACCGTGGAATTCTTGAAATCTCCTGAAGCACCTGCGGCAGGCCAATCGCTCGTTCTCTATGATGGGGAAGCATGTCTCGGAGGAGGCGTGATGGAGAGCTTTGTCGTATAATTACTATATGAGCAAAGACGTCTATATCATCAAAGCGAGCGGGGAACGTGAGCTTTTCAATGAAAATAAGTTGCGGGAGTCGCTTGGGAGAGCTCTCGCGAAGCCAGCAGAGATCGATCGTGTTGTAGCTCATGTTACCGATGAGTTGGAGGATGGGATGAGCACGGATCACATCTATCGCCATGCATTCTCGGTGCTGAAAGATATGAAGAATCCTCGAGCGTTAAGGCGCTACAGTTTGCGACGCGCTTTGATCGAGCTTGGTCCGACAGGATTCCCATTCGAGAAATATCTTGGTGAGATATTCAAGAGCCGCGGTTACGAAGTCGCCCTGAACCAAATCGTCTTGGGGCGATGCGTATCGCATGAAATCGATCTAGCGGTATTCAACGAAGAGAAGCTCATGATGGTCGAAGCGAAGTTCCACAACCGCCTCGGCGAGAAGAGCGATCTCAAGGTAGCCCTCTATGTCAAGGCGCGTTTTGATGATCTAGCGGAAAATACCTACAACTACGGCAAACCACGTCTTCTCGACGAGGGCTGGCTCATGACCAACACGAAATTCACTGAAAACGCTATTAGATACGGAGAGTGTGCGGGCTTACGGATGGTAGGGTGGAATTATCCTGCAAGAGGGAGCATTAGAGATATGATCGAGGATGCCAAATTGCACCCCATTACCTGCATCCCAGTGATTTCTCCAGTTGAACGGGAGTTGCTTTTTAACAACGGTATGGTACTTTGTAGGCAAGTTATCAATGCGAACTCCAGCTTGACGACTCTGGGAATCAGTCAGGAGAGAGCAAGCCTCATAGCGGCAGAAGCACAAGAGCTCTGTGGTCTGTGAGTTTCAGTAAATGTACGCACATGCAACAAGACAACAATCAAAAGACTATCATCATCGCGACGCTCTCTTTTATCTTAGGTTTCGGTCTCTCTTGGCTTATCAGTACGAACAAAACCGTTGCGCCCGGAAGTGAAAAAACGCCTGATACCGCTTCCTCTGAAGTGCAGGCTGATGTTTTGATGAACACTGTCGTCGTGAAAGATCAAAGCGAGGGTGTTTCCGTCACCCTGGAGAGGGTCTCGTTCAAGGACTCAGGATGGGCAGTGATCCATGAAGAGGACAGCGCTACTCCCGGGAGGATTCTGGGTGCCCAGCTCTTTGATGCCGGGACGTGGACACAAGGTAAAGTTGAATTGCTTCGGGGAACCATCGCAGGAAAGAATTATTACGCCATGCTCCATACTGACAATGATGATAGAGCATTTAATCCTAAGAACGATCTTCCGATACCAGATGATGAGGGAAACCCCATCATGATAAAATTCACAGCTACTGCGTCAAACGCCTCGGAATAAAAGGCATCAGACCCTAGCACAAAACCTCGTCCTAACCATGGGGCGAAGTTTTGTTATAATGGACCTATGGAAAAAAGAGCAAGTGCATGGAAGAGCAGAACCTACGATCCTAAAAGCTCGGAGCCGTTTAGGGTGAGTCGATCTAAGATTGATCTCTTTGTCGAGTGCCCTCGTTGTTTTTATCTGGATGTGAAACTTGGCGTGAAGAGACCTAGCGGCCCTTCGTTCACGCTCAATAATGCCGTCGACGAGCTCCTTAAAAGAGAATTTGACGCTCACCGAGCTAATGGCTCCCAACACCCCCTCGCAAAACAATATGGCGTCGATGCAGTGCCCCTAAGAGACGATAGGATGGAAGAGTGGCGGGATGCCTTGCGGCGAGGTATTCAGTATCATCACAAGCCAACCAATCTCATTATTCGGGGAGGTATAGATGACGTATGGGTTAACCCCAATGGGGAATTCGTCATTGTTGATTACAAAGCAACTGCTAAAAAAGAAGGTCCTTCTACTAACGACGATTTGTACGACTCGTACAAGAGACAGGTTGAAATCTATCAGTGGCTTTTTAGACAAAATGGATTCAAAGTCTCGCCTGCGGCATATTTCGTGTATGTCAACGGCCGCTCTGATGCTAAGGCGTTTGACGCTAGACTGGAATTTGATGTGGTTTTGATATCGCACACGGGATCTGACGAATGGGTAGAGCCGACACTGATGAAAATGCACAGCACTCTTCAGAGCGATGCGATACCTCCAGCAGGTACCTCATTCGGTGGTGGTCCATGCGATTTCTGTTCGTATCGAAAATCGGCAGGAAAGGCTTTTAGGTCAATACATAAACCAACCGTCCAGAAAAAAGTAAAAAACGTTGTGAAGGCAAAATCTACGAGCGATGCATCAAAAGAAAACCCGAGTCTCTTTTAAAAGCCGCGTGCTCTCTGTTGTTTCAAAGATAAGAAGAGGGGAGACTCTCACCTATAAAGAAGTCGCTGCCGATGCAGGTTCTTCAAAAGCATTTCGCGCCGTCGGAACTATTTTAAGCAAGAATTACGATCCGAAAATCCCTTGTCATCGTGTTATACGGTCTGACGGTCAAATAGGGAACTATAACCGTGGAATCCGAAGGAAGATGTCATTGTTGAAAGCGGAAGGTGCAATAGTGGAAAATAGACCCAAAAGCTAACTTCTCCAAAGGTCGAACCTTTCTGGAGACGTTTGTGAGCGGGGGGGGCTCGACGACTGTGCGTTCCCCGCAGAGCTCTTGGTGCCTTGACCACTTTGTTTTCTTTCTCTCAAAAACCCTTGGTACCTTTGTGCCTTGGGGTTTTTTTCTTTTTCCCAACTGTTAGACTATTTTCCCTCTACAAGAAGCTGATTGCCTGCATCTGATTATTTCGATATATCGAAATAATATCATTATAGTTTTACTGATTCAATAATTGAATCGAGCAGAATCACTTACTGATGGCTAATATTTATGTATAATTATGCCTATGGACTTAGACCAGATACGGAATAGGTACTTGAAGTTTTTTGAGCGGCAGGGGCATACCATCATCCCGTCCTCTTCGCTTGTGCCTGAAAATGACCCATCAACGCTTTTTACGGGAGCAGGCATGCAGCCGATTTTACCTTATCTCCTGGGGAACCCACACCCGGAAGGAAAACGCATCGTCAATTCGCAGAAATGCTTCCGCGCGGAGGATATGGACGAGGTAGGAGATAACCGACACACCACCTTTTTTGAGATGCTCGGCAACTGGTCCCTTGGTGACTATTTCAAGAGTGAACAGTTACCTTGGTTCTTTGGATTTTTAACAGAAGACTTAGGTCTTAAACCTGAGCATCTCTTCGTTACCGTATTCGCTGGGGATGAGAAATTAAACCTGCCCAAAGACACGGAATCGGTTTCAATTTGGAAAGAACTCTTCAAACAGAAGGGGGTTGACGCAGAAGACGTTTTCATCGGTAGCGTAGAAGAAGGAGCAAAAAAAGGCACTCACGGAGGAAGAATTTTTTATTACAACGCTCTGAAGAATTGGTGGTCGCGGGCTGGCGCACCGGAAAATATGCCTGCAGGCGAGCCCGGAGGTCCGGACTCGGAGGTATTCTATGAATTTAGAGACATCAAACATGATACTCGATTTGGAGAACAGTGCCATGTAAATTGCGATTGCGGACACTACATGGAGATAGGGAACAGTGTCTTCATGGAGTATATTAAATCAAAAAACGGGTCATTCAAACAATTACCCCAAAGGAATGTGGACTTCGGAGGAGGATTAGAGCGTATAACTGCGGCACTCGCGGATTCGGTTGATATCTTCAAGGTGTCTGTCTTGGGTGAAACCGTTCGTTTACTTGAAAAACTTTCAGGAAAAACATACGGCTCCGATGAAAAGCAGACTCGCGCATTCCGCATCATCGCTGACCACCTGCGCGCCGCTGTATTCATTTCTGCTGATGGCGTGAAGCCGAGCAACAAAGAGCGTGGCTACATTCTACGTCGTCTCCTGCGCCGAGCTCTTCTCAATGCCAAACACCTAGGTCTCTCTGGGACAGAATGGCTCGGCAACATTGTCGATCTCTTGGCGGACAGCTACAAGGATTTTTATGCTGAGATTGATTCCAATCTAGAAAATATACGGCAGACACTTGTGGTAGAAGCGGAGAAATTTTTAAAGACTCTTGATAGAGGTTTACTCGAGATTGAGAAATTAGAGATGAAGGGTGGTTTTGACAGGATCGGTCCTGATGGGAAAATGCCTATCGCAAACAGAGTTGATGCAAAAAGAGCTTTTTATATTTTTCAAAGTTTTGGATTTCCTTTTGAAATGATCCAAGAAGAATTAGTCCGTCGAGGTTTACTGGTTAATAAAGAAGAGTTCGATAGAGAATTTAAGGAAGAATTAAAGAGGCATCAAGAAACGTCTCGAGCTGGTTCTGAAAAGAAATTTAAAGGAGGACTTGCGGATGCCAGTACTATTTCGGTTCGTTACCACACCGCAACGCATCTCCTCAATCAGGCATTGCGACAGGTTCTAGGAGGTCATGTATATCAGAAAGGCAGTAATATTACGTCAGAGCGGCTCCGTTTTGATTTTCCCAATGATTCTAAGATGACACCAGAACAGATAAAGGAGGTGGAGAGCATCGTCAACGCAAAAATCGCTGAGCAACTACCCGTAACTAACATCACTATACCTTTAACAGAGGCACAGAAGCGGGGTGTGGTAGGTGTCTTTGGTGAACGATATCCTGATACGGTTACGGTCTATCGGATAGGTTATCCTGAAAAAGGATTCTTTAGTCAGGAGATCTGCGGCGGACCTCATGTTTCTAACACCCAAGAGCTCGAAGGCACCTTTAGGATAACAAAAGAGGAAAGTGTCTCACGAGGAGTCCGTCGCATAAAGGCAGTCTTGGAGAGATGAGTTATCTCTCATATACTATAGCTATGGTATTCTCTTTTTCCCGCTCGCATAAACGAGAGTTCGGTGCAGTGATATTCGTTGAGTTAAGCAACGTCCGCTTGATGGTTTTTGAATATCTTGCAGTCTCTCGGGTACGGATATTCTTTTCTGAGAAGAAACCGCTTCCACGCTATACGGCACCCGGATATTCGTTCGATAAACGTGTTGCGACCTCCATTGCTTCCGCCGCGTACCAACTACTCCATGAATTTGAGAGGGTGATGCTGAAGAAGAATTATGCGGTGACCCCGAGCGAGATCTATGTGCTCTATGCGCCCTCCATCGCACAGACAAGCACGGAGCGCATCTACCTAGAGAACAAAAAAACTAAAGCGGCGGTAAGTCAAGAAACGCTCCAGACGCTGCTTAAAGAAGGCGAGCAGCGGGCGATTCTACGCATGCGTGAAAATGTTAAAAAAGAAACGGTGCCATTCCCGAAACAAGCGGTTATAGAAAGAGCGTTGACAGAGCTTACCATAGACGGGTATCCCGTACATGACGTGTTCTCAAAAGAATTCCGGGATTTTTCCGCGCTCATATCCATCGTGACAATCCCCGAAATGCTTCTTCTTGTAGTGACGGACGCATGTCACTCGATATTCAGAAAGGCGACGCTCTTCCACAAGGTATCGGTATCAGAAACCATCACCGCGCTCAGAGATCTTGAGAAAATGCCTGATCGTTTTTTCTGCGCCTTGCTTTTCCAGGACTTTTCCGTGTTCATGTATGTGGGAACACACGATATGAGCAAGCAGCTCCTTCTCTCAAATGGCGCAAAACACATCGAGTCAGGATTGGCAAAAAGCCTTTCTTCTTCTAGAACGGTTATGATGTCATACGCCGCGCTTGCCAGAGAAGACAAGCTTCACGGAACGAGTCAAAGTCGTCTCAAGAAAGCGTTGCAGGAAGCGGCTCAAAACTGGTACTTTGATGCAGTTAAAGCAAAACAAAACATGAGCGATCTGTTGGTATTGCCTAAAACGCTTTACGTAGTACCTTCAGGGGAAATCGACGAAATGGTTCTTGCAACCTTAACAGAATCGGGCAATACGACAAACGTCGATTTTCAGATACAGGTGCTGAGTAAAAAGCAAATTCAGAATATCGAGGTAACCGAGCATGTTTCTGCTGGAGCTGAAGATCTTTTGCTCATAGCATGGATCCTTGTACACCGCGGTACCTAGGATATGCAAGAGAAACGTGGTATACTGCGCCTAACGTTATGGTAAAGAAAATTCTACAAGATGTTATCCCCGCGGGGAAAAGATCTATACGCCATATTCCTATTCCTGGCAACCGAAAGATCGAAGCTGTGGAAAGAAAAGAAGAAGACGAGGCGTCTCTTCCCAGGAGACGAGCCCGGCAAAAGGGTTCCTTCTTTCGCATACTTGTGAGTGTTTTGTTACTCCTTTTCTTTGCAGGAGTGGTGCTTGCGGCAACATGGTTGTTCGCTAGCGCCACTGTAACGGTCACACCCAAACAAATGACGACATCGGTGGATACAGTCCTTCAGTCGGGGAAGTCAGTGCTTGGCAATCTTCCTAGCACCGTGGTCACCTCTACCTCTACGGCTTTTGAGGTGATAACGACCAATAAAGAGGAGACAGTGAATCGAAAAGCTTCGGGACAAATCGTGATATTCAATAATTTCTCTAGTGAATCACAGCGACTCATCAAAAACACCCGCTTCGAGGCGGCCAACGGGCATATTTACAAGATAGACAGCTCGGTCGTCGTGCCTGGCCAGAAAGTGGAAGGAGGAAAAAAAGTCCCGGGCAGTGTCGCGGTTACGGTCTACGCAGATGTCGCGGGACCAGAATACAATCTCACCATGACAGAACTGAAAGGAGATTTCACGATTCCTGGGTTTAAGGGTTCCCCCCGATATGAGTCTTTCTTCGCGCGCCAAAAAACTGATATACTTGGAGGATTCTCCGGTATCGCGCGCGTTGTTGATGATGTCGTACGAGACACAACAGAGAAACGTCTGCAAGCAAGTATAAGCGAAACTCTTTGGAACAATTTAGTGGCGTCACTACCTCAAGGCTATACGACCTTTCAAAGTCTCTACACAACCTCTTTCTCAACGGTTTCAGAAGACAATCCCTCCGGCCAAGGGGTCAAAATCACGGTAACCGCTGTTGGAACCACTGTGGCCTTTGATACTGCGGCCTTGAGTCAGGCGGTCGCCAAACGCTCGCTTAGCGATTTCAAAGGTGAACCAATTCTAATCGAAAACCTCTCGGCCGTTGAAGTCTCACCGAGGGTCACGAACGGCAACGACCCTTTTGAAGAAAACCCTCTTGTATTTTCGGCAAAAGGAAACGTGCATCTGGTCTGGCAATTTGACAAAGAAGAATTTAAAGCCAAGTTAGCTGGTAAATCAAAGAGAGAAACTGACTCTATTATGCGCTCTTATCCTGCCATTGAAACTGCGGAAGTGGTGGTGAAACCCTCATGGTTGAGCAAGTTTCCTTCAAACCCAAAAAAGATAGTTATCCAAATAAAGCTTGACTAATAAGGCTTATATCTGCTAGTATGCATTTTGACCACAAGTGATGGTAAAGGGAGCCGAAAAAGACACCGTGTCAGGCGTCGTTGTTGAAGCGATGCCTAATACGTTATTCCGAGTAAAGGTATCGGAAGAACAGGAGCTTATGGCTTACCTTTCTGGTAGGATGCGGCTTCATCGTATAAAAGTTCTAGTCGGTGATACCGTGTTAGTTGAAATAGACCCTTATGGTGGAAAGGGAAGGATCGTCAAAAGAACATAAATTCTTTCTTTAGTATCCCATACCACAAGCGCCTTCATGCGTGTAAAAGCTTCAGTTAAAAAAATATGCAAGGACTGCAAGGTGATCCGAAGAAAAGGTCACTTATATATTCTTTGTAAATCCGATGTCCGCCATAAACAACGACAAGGGTAACCCGCACGCATTATGAGAATCCTTGGAATCACATTACCTGACCAAAAGAGAATCGAGATCGCACTTACGACGATTTATGGTATCGGGCGATCTCGGGCTCAGCATGTGCTTAGAAAAGCCGAAATCGATTTTGCTAAAAAACCTAAAGACCTCTCCGATGCTGAAGAAAACAAGATCAGGAAAATCATCGAGGAAGGTTTCAAGATAGAAGGCGACCTAAAAAGGTTGATGGCTACCAACATAAAACGTTTAAAGGATATCAAAGCCTACCGAGGAAGCAGACATGCGCGCGGCCTTCCTTCTCGAGGACAGCGGACTAAGACCAATTCACGGACACGACGGGGTAATATCAGAAAGACGATGGGTACCGGACGAAGGAAGTTGGATAAAAAATAATATAACGAATACACAATGGGTAAGAAAAGGTTGGCAACACAAGAGGGAGGTTCGAGAGGAGCGGGAGGTGCTTCATCGAAATCGCCTAAACGTCATATCGAAAGCGCCGTGCTTCACGTTGATTCTTCCTACAACAACACCCGCCTGACCCTTTCCGATCCTAAAGGAAATGTGCTCACGTGGGCCTCAAGCGGCAATCTCGGCTTCAGTGGCGCACGAAAAGGGACTCCCTTTGCTGCCGCTAAAGTGGGAGAAACGGTAGGCGATCGAGCACAAACCATGGGTGTAAAAGAAGTCCAGGTCATCGTCCGTGGCATCGGTTCCGGGCGAGAATCTTCCATCCGGGGATTTATCTCACGAGGCATCGGCATCAGCACTATCAAAGATATGACGCCGGTACCCCATAACGGCCCGCGGCCGCCAAGACCTCGCAGAGTGTAGCCACAAGTTTTCAATAGCATGTTAATCAAATCAAAGTACAAAATAGCACGACGTCTAGGAATCCCGGTGTTCGAAAAAACACAGACCCAAAAGTTCGCCCTTTCACTTGGACGACGCGGTGAAAAAGGAAGGAAGCACCCTCGCACCTTCACCGATTTCGGCAAACAGCTTACTGAAAAACAGAAGATCCGCTACACCTACCTCGTCAATGAGCGTCAGTTGAAACGCTACGTGAGTAATGTATTGACCAAAAGAGGTATCAAGCAAGACGACAAGCTCTACGAGACTCTAGAGACCCGTCTTGACAGCGTTGCCTATCGCTTAGGATTCGGCCCAACGCGTCTTGCCGTGCGTCAGCTGGTAACCCACGGCCATTGTTGCGTGAATGGACATCGTGTCGATATCCCTTCGCATCCGCTCAAAATCGGAGATCGCGTAAGTATACGACCGGAAAGCCAAACAAAGAAAGTGTTCCTTGGACTTTCTGAGAAGTTGAAGGATTTCAATCCTCCTGCATGGCTCTCGCTTGATGCCGAAAAGAAGGAAGGAGTGGTAAAAGGCTCTCCCAAGCTTGAAGCGGGAACAGGCCTTGATTTTAATACCGTGCTTGAGTTCTACAAGAGATAATAGTTATTAATTTTTTAATACACACACTATGGCTGACTATAGCATCATGCTTCCCTCAAAACCTCGAGTCGTCAAAGAAGACGATTTCGTTGGTGTCTATGAAATAGATAACCTCTACCCCGGCTACGGTCACACCCTCGGGAATTCGCTTCGCCGCATCATCCTCTCATCGCTTCCCGGTGCCGCGATAACCTCCATAAAGATCGACGGTGTCAGTCATGAATACTCGACCTTAGAGGGGGTGAAGGAGGATGTCATCACTATCATTCTTAATCTCAAAAAGGTGCGCCTCCAGGCGCTTTCGGACGAGCCCCAGACACTCTCGCTCTCTGCAAAGGGACCGTCTGAACTTAAAGCGAGCGATATAGAGGTACCAGGCCAGATCAAGATCCTCAACCCCGAGCTGCACATCGCTTCGCTTAACGGAAAAGGAAAGGAGATTTCTATAGAAATGAAGGTTGAAAAGGGTCTTGGCTATGTTCCCAAAGAGCTTATCCAGCGGGATCGCGTTGAGATAGGAAGCATCACGCTTGACGCTATCTTCTCGCCAGTTCGACGCGTAAATTATGAAGTCGAGAACATGCGTGTCGGAAACCGAACCGATTTTAATCGCATCAAGATCTCAATTGAAACAGATGGGACTATCTCGCCCCGAGAAGCGCTTACGCTCTCCATCGAGACGATGATCAATCAACTCAAAGCCATCGTCGGTTTCAAGGAGGAAGAGGTGGTAGAGGAGATTACGACGAAAAAAGACGAGATGAAACTTGAGGAGGAGAAAAAATCTGTGCGAGATATCGATCCTGAAGTCCTGAAAACCCGCATTGAGACGCTAGACCTGTCTGCAAGAACCCTCAACGCGCTGACTACTGCCAATATCCGCACGGTAGGCGGCCTCGTAAGGAAAAAGGAAGAAGACATCCTCGAAGTCGAGGGCTTGGGCAATAAAGGCGTGCAGGAGATCAAAAAGGCTCTTGCTTCAATAAATCTTTCGCTTAAAGAATAACGCATCCCGTTAGAAACAGGTCGTCCGTAGACGACCGTTGTAAAACAAGGAAAAGTGAGTAGTATACACATGACTAACATGGCCACACAGAGAAATATCAACAAACTATTTAATTTCTAACGTGATGCGTCACCATAACGCCAACCGAAAATTTGGACGAGAGAAGGGGCAGAGGCTCGCGCTGATGCGTTCCCTTGCACGTTCCCTTATCGTACACGGAAAGATAACTACAACCACGGCAAAAGCAAAGGAGCTGCGTTCTTTTGTGGAGAAACTCGTCACAAGAGCAAAGATATCGACACTGGCATCTCGTCGCTTGCTTCAAGCAAGAACAGGAAGTTCAGCCATCGCTACAAAGCTTGTCACCGAAATCGGACCTAAATACAAGGATCGTCGAGGAGGCTACATCCGTATTGCAAAAGTGGCCGGAATGCGCAAAGATGGCAGCGAGGAATCAGTCATAGAATTCGTATAACTGACATGCAACACATCATTGATGCCACAAACAAGAAATTGGGTAGAGTAGCGAGCGACGCTGCGAAGCTCATCATGGGTAAAAATCTGACCTCCTTCACGAGAAACGAGATACCTGAAGTCACGGTCACCATTCTGAACGCGTCAAAGGTAGACATTTCCCAGAAAAAGCTACGGATGGGAACGTACCAGAATTATTCTGGCTATCCGGGCGGCCGAAAAGTGCTCTCGGGCTCGCAAGTCGTATCAAAAAAAGGATACAAGGAGCTTTTCAGAAAAGCGGTCTATGGAATGCTTCCCATCAATAAACTGCGACCGAAGATGATCAAGCATCTTATTATAAAAGAATGAGCACCTGTCCCGTTAGAAAATAAATTGTAAAGACAAAAAATACTATGAAGTGTCACATACTACAAACACAACGTACGCATTATCAGAGTAACTTTCTAATGGGATGACACCGATACCGAAAACATCCAACTATATCCAAGCTGTGGGCAGGAGAAAAACGGCTACCGCCATCGTACGACTCACCGAAAGCGCCGTTGCCTCGTATACCGTGAATGGAAAAGAATTCCATGTGTATTTCCCGACACAGACGCTCCGAGCAACCGCCAACGCCCCTATCGCAAAATCTGAAGCACCAGTCAAATTTAAAGTAAATGCTGTTATACGAGGCGGCGGGATCTCTTCCCAAGCAGGGGCCATGAGACACGCTATCGCCAGAGCCCTCCTGATACACAACATAGATTTCCGAAAGACCCTTAAAGTAGCTGGATTTTTGAAACGCGATCCTCGTGCGAAAGAGCGCCGCAAGTTCGGCTTGAAAAAGGCGAGGAAAGCGCCCCAGTGGAGCAAGAGATAGTCTTTACATCATACTCGGAAGTGCTGAACCTAGTAGGGCGAATGTACCCAGTTTCTGAGTAAGCCCTGAAAACCGCAGGTTCTTTTGGGAGGACATCCTCACAAGAGGATGTCCTCATTTTTTGCATTTTAAACGGCAATACCGTATATTAGATGCAGACCAAATTTATGAAAACCTTCCTTGTTCTACTCGTAAGTGTCGTTATCCCTCTCATTCTCCGGCAGATTGCAAAAGCGAAAAGGAGGGAAAGGGGTGTCGCCCGTGAACGTCTTCGACACATTGTGGATATTCTCAGCCTTCGGGGTGGAAATGCGCATGCCGCAGAATACCTCGAAGAAGCGCTCCTTCTTATCCGGCGGCACAGATTTAATCTTCACGAAGTTGACGTCGAAGATTTCCACGAACTTGCTGAAATTGCACGGAAAGCATACCGCGTGCACTCTTTTCTCGAGCACCTGCGGCATGCTCGTCTTAAAGAAGATTTCTGGAAATCGCTTCGGAGGCGTGATGAAAATTTCAAGGAGATCGTTCTCAGTGAAGTTGCCCACTTCGGCAATGCATACGAGAAATCCCTCGATTCATTGAAGGAGATGAAAAGAACCTACGAACAGCTTCGAACGTTTGCAGCCCTCTGGGCCCCTAGCTAGTAGGGGCTTTTTCTTTTTCAAAAAGAAAAACCACGCTCTTGCAAGCGAGGTTTAAAGGAGGAGAAATCAAGATTTCTTTTGATTCTTGGCTAAAAAACCGACCGTTGCGGCACAGGTGAGTATCCCAATAACCGCCATGAAATAAGTTATGATCTCCCGCGAGGGTTGGGTTACCTCAAGAGGCGAGACGACAAAATGATTAAAGAGAACCATAGTCCCTATCCACGCAGGCGGCCAAAGGAGTAACCAAACGATTACAAAGAGCTTATTCATACGAACTACAAATTACCATTTAGAGATATGATGTCAATATGCTCATCTTTCACCATTCGGTATAATGCAGTAACGATGCGAGATGATAATAAAAAGAAAGAAACCGATACTACCGACGAAGTCTTTGACACTATTGAAGTGGAAGAAGCTGATCCCCAAGAACTGATAAAAAACCTCAAGGAAAAGTTGAAACACTCTCAAATAGACCGGCAGGAGTACCTTACCGGCTGGCAGAGGGCGAAAGCGGATCTCATCAACGCAAGGCGGCAAGATGAGAAAGACAAGCAAGAATTCGTTAAATTTGCGAATGAGCGCTTGGTTATGGAAATCCTTCCTGTGATAACAAACTTCGAGATGGCGATGGCAAATAGGGAAGTGTGGAAAAAAGTAGATAAGAATTGGCGTGTGGGAGTTGAGTATATCTACAACCAACTGCTCAAAGTCCTTGCCAACCACGGAGTACAGGAAATCAATCCTGTCGGTCAGAAATACGACCCTGCTCGCGATGAAACTGCTGGTCATGAGCCGGTTACCGATGAATCCAAAGACGGGGCAGTCGTCTCTGTTGCACAGAAAGGCTACTCCATCAACGGCAAAGTTTTGAAAGCTCCGCGTGTAATAGTTGGTGAATATAAAAAAGAGTAAAAGAAAAGCCCCGCGCGAACGGCGGGGCTTGGAATGAAAATCTTGGTTAGGCACTTTTGCCTTTCTCACGAAAAGCGACAAAAAAACTTACTGTTGCAACCACTTCCTTAAGTCCCTCAGATTTCGTTCCAACCCTGGGAGTCATAGCTCCGACTTCAAGGTGTGGATGTGTTCTGAGGTAGTCCGCAAGCGTCCGACCAAAATCATCGGTATTACCGGTTATGGACCAGAACTCGCAAACACCTTCTCCGTGTTCCCGTATTCCCATAAGTATCCTTTCTCTTTGATTTAAGCTAAGAACAAATTGACAATATGTAAATTAGCATATATAATACTACACGTCAAGTCTTTTTAGATTCTCTTTGAGGTAGAATAGAAAGAAATGTTAGCCATAGCGCAACAGCAAACACAAGGAATCTTCCAAAAAACCCTCCGAGGAAAGGACGGGCGGCTTTTCAATGTCTGTTTTGAGGTAATAGAAATCGCTGGACACACTCGCGCACGAATCATCTCCGCTACTCCTGTTTGCGAACTCAAAGGAAACTGCGCGAAAACGACAACTACCCGTGCCTATTTGCCTGTCTCCCGCGCCGAACCGCCGCCCACTCCCAAGCCGCAGGAATTCCACTCCTACACTTCTCCTTTTTTCTCCGAACTTGATTTCTTCGTAAGCCAAATGACCCGCGCCCCCTCTCTTTCATAGGTTTTTACTGCATACACTTAACTTATGCGACCGCATAAGTTAAGTGTATATGCTTTTCTTGTTTTACTTATCAACTCTCAATTTAAAACTTACAACTATGAGCAAAATAATTGGAATCGATCTAGGCACTACGTTCTCTGCCGTAGCCGTAATGCAAGCAGGAGAACCAAAAATACTTGAGAACACAGAAGGGGCACGTACAACACCGTCCATAGTCGCCACAACGAAAGCGGGTGAGCGACTTGTCGGACTTCTCGCGAAACGTCAGGCGGTCACGAACCCCAAGAATACCGTCTTTCAGATAAAGCGCTTCATCGGCCACACCTTCGATGAAGAGGGGGTGCAGAAAGACGCGAAGGCTGTTCCTTTCGAAACGCGAAAAGCAGCGAACGGAGGAGTTGAAGTAAAAATGGGTGATAAGTGGAATCGCCCTGAAGAGATTTCGGCGATGATACTCCAAAAATTAAAGGTTGATGCGGAAGCTCGCCTTGGAGAAAAAATAACCGAAGCAGTCATCACTGTACCTGCGTACTTCAATGACAGTCAGCGCCAGGCAACCAAAGACGCAGGGAAAATCGCTGGGCTTGAGGTCAAACGCATCATCAACGAACCGACTGCAGCTGCGCTTGCCTACGGTTTCAACAAAAACAAGGAGGAAAAGATCGCTGTATTCGATTTCGGCGGGGGCACATTCGACATCTCTATTTTGGAAGTTGGCGACGACGTCGTCGAAGTTAAATCTACCGACGGCGACAGCCATCTCGGCGGACGAGACATAGACCAGAAGATCATGCACTGGCTAGCCGATGAATTCAAAAAAGAATCGGGGATCGATGTCCGCAAAGATACACTCGCACTCCAGCGCCTCGATGAAGCCGCAGAGAAAGCAAAGATCGAGCTCTCAACGGCAGTGCAAACAGAGGTTAATATACCTTTCCTAACTTCAGATTCTTCGGGTCCGCGTCACTTGGTACTGACGATGACTCGCGCGAAACTGGAAGAACTCTCTGCAGAATTCATTGACCGCGCTATGACTATCACCGAGCGTGCTATCAAAGCGTCCCCGTTTAAGCTTGAAGATATCAAGGAAGTTATACTTGTCGGGGGGCAAACGCGTATGCCCGCGATTCAGAAAGCGGTCAAAGACTACTTCAAGCGCGAACCGCACATGGGCGTCAACCCCGACGAAGTGGTAGCGATCGGTGCCGCCATACAAGGAGGCATTCTTGGTGGGGAAGTGAAAGACATTCTCCTCCTTGACGTCATTCCGCTTGCGTTCGGTATCGAAACCCTGGGAGGCGTAGCCACCAAGCTTATCGAGAAGAACACTACTATTCCTGCATCAAAATCGCAGGTATTCTCAACCGCCGCTGATAATCAAACATCCGTTGAAGTCCATGTGGTGCAAGGGGAGCGAGCAATGGCACGAGATAATAAATCACTAGGACGCTTCATACTTGACGGCATTCCTCCGGCACCGCGCGGCATGCCACAAGTCGAAGTTACGTTCGACATCGATGCCAACGGAATCCTTCAAGTGAAAGCGAAAGAAAAGACGACGGGTAAAGAGCAGTCTATCCGTATCGAGGCACGATCGGGACTCTCCAAAGAAGAAGTGGATAAGATGGCAAAAGATGCCGAGGCACACGCCGCTGAAGACGCGAAGATCCGAGAAGAAGCCGAAATGCGCAACAGCGCCGACCAGCTTATCTATGCCGCCGAAAAGTCACTGAAAGATTTCAAGGACAAAATCCCTGCCGATGTAGCTTCCGGTGTACAGGCAAAGATAGATGATCTCAAGAAAGCCAAGGAAAGTAATGAAGCCGTAAAGGTAAAGGAAGCTTCAGAGGCACTCTCCACTGAAATGCAGAAAATAGGCAAACATATGCAGGAGTCGGCCGCTAAATCCACCGATGGTGGATCGGGCAAGCAAAACGAAGAAAAAAAAGACGGGAGTCAGTCCGGCGACGACAAGACCGGTGAGGAAGGGAAAGTGAGAGACGCAGAAACGAAATAAAGCAGTACGTAGTAGATAGATAATAGAAAAGTTTCTCTTACGATATATCGTAAGAGAACGCTGATACACGTATTCCCTGCGGTCGCTGGAAATACGTGTATCAGTGGAATGAAAGAAAATCGACCGTGCCCGAAGTGGGTGCGGTCGGTTGAAGAGCTTTAGCCAAAGCCAATCGCGATTCTTACCGATTTAGGGGTATCCTCCCTTGGAAAGGAGAGAAAGGGGCTGATAGGCGAGCGTTTGGTGATCAGCTCTCTAATCTCCCGAACGTCTTCTTCTAAAGTTGCTATCAGTTCAACGTAGTAAACACTTTTTTCCGGCTCATCGAGCACTTGAATTTTCATAAAGGTTTGGATTAGGTGAACAGCTATTGATACGATAGTACTGTAATGGATGCGTGTCAAGTACTGCATTCTCCAAGTTAGCATATAATAGGTCTGTACTTTTCCGATAAGAATAATCTCAATCCGTTAAAATACTTCATTAACAAAAACTACTACCCCAAACCAATCTCTCGCAGACTCGGGATGCTACGGGGCAGGCGACATACTCTAGCTAGAAAGTAATCATAAGAACTATGCCTAAGAATTATTACGAAGTGTTAGGTGTCCCAAAGTCAGCTTCTACAGACGATATCAAGAAAGCATTCCGTAAACTTGCTCACAAATTTCACCCTGATAAAAAAGGTGGTGACTCTGAAAAATTTAAAGAAGTCAGTGAGGCATACTCCGTACTTTCAGATGACAAAAAGCGCGCAGAATATGACTCCTATGGCCGTGTCTTCTCGGACGCGGGCGGTGGCGCTGGAGCAGGAGGACCTTTCGGAGGGTTTGATTTTTCCGGTTTTGCCAATGGAACAAACGGCTTTGAAGGTTTTGACCTTGGCGATATATTCGGGGACATATTCACCGGTGGTAGAACGCGTGAGCAGAGAGGGCGTGATATTTCGGTGGATGTAGAGCTTTCATTCGCGGACTCGATATTCGGAACCGACCGCAAAATACTCATCGCAAAAACATCAAAATGCGATACGTGCGACGGAAATGGAGCGGCAAAAGGGAGCGCGATAGAGACTTGCAAGACCTGCAACGGAAAAGGAAAAGTGCATGAGACCAAACGTTCATTCTTTGGAAGCTTCTCTACAGTGACAATCTGCGAAGTCTGTCGAGGTAAAGGTAAAGTCCCGAAAGAGAAATGCCATACATGTCACGGCATGGGCGTTCATCGCAAGGATGAAGAAATCGCGATCAAGATCCCTTCAGGTATCGAGGACGGGGAAGTGATCCGACTTTCAGGCGCAGGCGAAGCTATTCCAAACGGTATAGCGGGAGACCTATACGTAAAAATCCACGTAAAGCGTCATTCACTCTTCACCAAAGAAGGAAGCAACCTTGTTTCCAACCTTTCCATAAAGCTCTCTACGGCGCTTCTGGGAGGCGATTATCGTCTGCAGACACTCGATGGCGAGATGAATATCAAGATACCAGCAGGCGTCTCTATTGGCGAGATTTTACGTGTCCGTGGCAAAGGTGTTCCCGTCGACAAGAGTAAACGCGGAGATCTCCTCATCAAACTTTCTATCGAGTTGCCTAGCAAACTCTCTAAAGAAGCACAGCGGTTAGTCGAGGAGCTTAAAAAGGAAGGGATTTAATGAATGCACGCTCATTTCTGCCTAACATACTCCAGCATGGTATCTGGGTGCCGACCCGCCTTGCTCTTTTATTCTTTATCCATTTGCACATCAAGGGACGTGAAAACATCAAAAATACACCGAGGGGGGTCATCTTCGCTCTCAATCACTCAAGCGAGCTTGACCCCATCATCCTACCCAGCTCGTTCCCTTTTCTAAGCAGCCATTTTCCCATGTTCTACACCTCACGGGAACGTTCGTTCTACAGCAGAAGCGGATGGAGACAGTGGTTATACGGTGGAGCCTTCTTCAAAGCGTGGGGAGCGTATCCCGTCAATGTGGGAAAACAAAATTATGAGGTCGCGCTAGCGCCGCATATCAAGATACTCCAGGAAGACAAGAGCTTGTGTATCTTCCCTGAAGGAGTAAAAACGAGAGACGGGAATTTGCAGGAGGGAAGAGGTGGGGCAACGTACCTCTCTTGGCGAACGGGAAAACCCATCATACCCGTTGCTATCTGTAATGTTTGGAATATCGGATTCAAGAATTTCATCCTGAGGAGGCGTTTTGTGACTATTTCCTTTGGTGCTCCGTTATACCCGAAAGATCTCTTCGTACATTGCCGTGGTAACCCCGCCATTACGGAAGAGCAAAATGATTTCTCTATAGCCGCACAGATAGTCATGAGAAAGATCGCCGAGCTCCTGAAACAATGATCAGGGAAGGTCAGACCTTCTCACCAAACCCCTCGCCTTAGCGTCTGAGGCACGTTATACGTGGGCTAAGGGTTCAATGTGCGCGATTGACAATTACCTCTACCGGATTAGAGTTGTCATAGAATATGAAAAGACACTGCAATGTCTGCGACGGTGACGTCATTCCCGAAGCTACCGAGCAAGGTCCTCGCTGCCCGGGATGCAAAACGCTCTTCCCCGAAGAACCTTCGAACAAACTCCCTCTTGAACCGCTGGAATTGCCTGGTCCGTCTCTCCCTGGCTCTCCAAGACGTCCATCAAACAAAGGGCGCACAGGATGGTGACACTCTCCCAAAGCCGCGCATCAGCTGTGCGCGGCTTTTCTTTTTTTAAAAGAAAAGCCGGCTACCGAGGGTAGCCAGCTTGACGGGAACGGCGGATGCGAAAGAATTTCCGACCGCCATCACCTACAAATGCACTGTCGAGAGCATCTTGCCGGCTATCCGGCGAAAACAAAGAACTCGTGTCGTCCTTCGGCAGGAACTTCCCGCAACTGCTACGAGGGTTTTTGTTTTTTCATGTTCGCGCCCTCCAAACGATGCGGAAGGGGATTTTGTTGCCCACGGTTCGTGGCGAGAACCGAAGAAGCATTTTCCTGCGAGAAGGCGATGGAAAGCCAGACAAAAATACTGCCGGCTGAGGACCGCCGTGCACGAGAGCAGAAGCTTGCAGGAGTCGGTCGCTGCGCGTAGGTTGGACGGTAGTAGTTGTTTGCATAGTAGGTGCGGGGTTGACTGTTCCACGCATCAAAATAGCGCAAAAACAGGAAAATTGCTACCATAGTTTCATGTCTAGCAAATACAAAAAAACATTACTGTCAGGTGTCAAACCGACGGGGAAGCCCCATATCGGCAACTACTTCGGTGCGATGAAACAGTTGGTGGAGCAGGAGGATTCCTACCGTGGCTTTGTATTTATTGCCGACTACCACGCGCTCACTACACTCCAAAACGCGAAAGAGTTGAGGCAAAATATCATCGACATCGCACTCGACTATCTGGCTATCGGGCTTGATCCAGAGAAAACGGTTATATTCAAACAAAGCGATGTTCCCGAAGTCACCGAGCTTGCGTGGATATTCAACTGCATCACGACGGTACCGTATCTCCAACGCGCACATGCATACAAAGATGCGATTGCAAAAGGGAAGGAAGTTTCCGTCGGCACATTCGAGTACCCCATGCTTATGGCGGCGGATATCCTCATGTACGATGCGGATGTGGTACCGGTAGGGCAGGATCAAAAACAACATGTGGAATACGCGCGCGACACCGCGGAAAAGTTCAACCGCATTTTCGGAGATACGTTCAAACTCCCGGAGCCGTTGATACTCGAAAATGTTGCCGTGGTGCCAGGCATAGATGGGCAAAAGATGTCCAAGAGCTATAACAACACAATAGGCCTCTTTGCCGAGCCGGAAGAGATACAAAAGGCAGTTATGGGTATCGTGACGGATTCAAGTTCTGGGGTTCCAGAAAACGTTCTTGCTATCCACAAGCTCTTTAGACCTGAAGCCGAGTTAACAGCGCTCTACGAGGCAAATAAAGGCAAATACAAGGTGTTAAAGGAGGCCTTGCTTGCTGACATAGAGGTCTTCATAGCCCCTCTTCGTGAGAAGCGAAAAAAGCTTGTTAGTGACGAAAAAGCAGTCCTCAAAATCCTCGCTGAAGGTGCCGAAAAAGCTCGAGTAGTGGCGCAAGAGAAAATGAAAGTGGTGCGAGAAAAGGTTGGGGTAAACTAAAAATAGAACTTGAATGCTCAAAATATTTGATTATAAATTCATTATTCCACCAATTCTGGCTTTTTTCTTTCTCTACTGGGCAGATTCATCCTTAATAAAACAGAGAGTTCTTCAGAATGAAAGAGGGGCAGGGATATATTTGGAGACCAAATGAAAACTGTTTACTTCGTACGACATGGGCAAAGCGAGGGCAATATCTCTCGTGAATTTCAGGCACCAACCTCGCCGCTTACCGATACAGGAAAAGCGCAAGCCAAGAGGATAGCAGAACGTGTAGCAAAGCTCCCTTTCCAGACATTGATCGTCAGCCCCCTCACCCGAACGAAAGAAACAGCTGACGAGATTATAACAGCAACAGGTAAAGAACCAGAATACTGTGAACTATTCAAGGAGCGGGTTAAGCCGACTGCCATCAACGGAAAATCCCCAGATGACCCGAAAGCGTTGAGACTCTACAACTTATGGGACAAAAGCCTCTATACGCCTAGCATAAGAGCGGAGGATGGAGAAAATTTCGACGATATCATCGCTCGTGCCGACAAAGCCTTGGAATTCCTGAAAAATCGTAAGGAATCAGAGATTCTTGTTGTGACACATGGATATTTCTTGAGAACGATGATAGCGCGAGTTCTTTTCTGGAAATTTTTAACACCGGAGGCTTTCAGAAATTTCCAAGCTCGAGCATCTATGGAAAATAGCGGGCTCTCGGCATTGAAATATGAGACGATACGCGAAGGAGATGTATGGCGCCTATGGATATACAACGACCATGCCCATCTCGGATAAAATCGAGTAAAATAGAACTATAAAAATATACGTGCTCGGCAGCACTTACTTCAAAGAAGAAATGGTCAGCTGCGCAAAACAGCTTAGAGAGCTAGGCCTCAATGGCTGGATTCATCCAGACTATGAAGCGTTCGTTCGCGGAGAAAAGCAAGATATTGTGAAGCGATGGCATAAAGGAGAACGCGCCGCTCTCAAGAAAGAAAATAACTATCTCAAAGTCCACTACAAACACATACTCGAAAGCGACGCCATACTTATCGTTAACGCGGAAAAGAACGGGGTCAAAAACTATATCGGCGGGAATGTTCTGATAGAAATG
>DATDXL010000046.1:0-2709 GCA_036517235.1 Minisyncoccota bacterium | reverse complement strand
GGGGTGGGGGAGAAGCTCCAGCAGGTCGAGCGTTCTGACTTCAACACGCTTGAGGACGCGTGGGAGGCGCATAAGGTGCGCAACCAGGTCGCTCATCAGGGCTCGTCCTTTGACCTTTCCGAGACGCTCGCGCGCCGCACTATCGCCCGCTACGAAGCCGTTTTCCGCGAGTTCGGCATACTCTGACGTTTGCATGAGCGCGTGAACGAGAGTATCATCGGCCTCGCGGGGTGGACTAGAGGTTGGTCGCGGGGCTCATAACCCCGATACGTCGGTTCGATTCCGACCCCCGCAACACGGTTGTGACGCCAGGAACCAGTACCGGCCCCCATTGGGATCAGTACAGTACCGCCAGGCATCACGGGCATAGATAAAGCAAAAGCCGCGACATTCGTCGCGGCTTTTGCTTTAGATGTACATGTCGATTTCAGCGATCTCCATTTCAGTTAAAGTATGACTTGTATCCGGAGCAAGAAGTCGGTACTCATTATTTCCTTTTCTTGTAGCCCACTCCGTTCCTGAGATCACGAAGTCCGTCATGAACCGAACGGTCACACCATCTCTTCCCGGCTCATGGATAATTTCCACTTTCTGGCTCATAGATGCGTTATTAATTGATAATGGCTTAAGCATACATGAGTACCTATTTAGCCAAGGTAATCGCCTTGTCTTTCAATACGAGCTTGCCGCGCAACTGTTCAAGCAACTGGCGCTTTTCTTCGATAGTGCCTTCTTCGAGCAGGTATCTTGCGTAGCGCTTCACGTCCATCTCGAGTGCTTTTTCTTTTTCCTTCACGCCCAGCACCTGAGAGCGTAGTTTGTTGAATCTGGCGACCTCCTTGTCTATGAGGTGCCGGGCGCCGAGACGATCAATCTCGATTCCATCAATGATTTCGGATAGTTGCTCTATGAGATTGTCCTCGCGGATGTACGGATTCTTACATCGCCGATCTTGTGCGCGACTGCATAAGTAATACCTATAGATTTTCGTCGTACCGAGGATTTTCACGAACTTCTCTTTATCCATACAGGTCACGCCGGACCCGCATTCTCCACACGTCATTAACCGAGTGAAGGCGAATTCACCCACCCGTTTTTTTGGATTCGTTTCTGCCACAATTTTCTCGCGCACTAGCTCGAACAGTTCTCGAGTGATAAGTGCTTCATGTTTACCGACATACCAGTTGCCACTTCCGCGAGGATATTCGAAGACACCGCAATAGAATGGGTTTTTCAGGAGTTCGTATAACGTACTTATGTTCAAACTCTTTCCACTGCGCGTCGTGAATTTAATTTCTTCTTTGAGCCAGTGATATATTTTTACTCCGCTCCATTTTTCTTTGCCGACTTTTTCGAATATCAGCTTTATGATAGGGGAGCGTATTGGATCGAGTAGATACTCGCATTTATGGTCTGACCGATTGTCATTTAGGTATCCGATTGGTGCCCAGCCCGGCAACATTCCCATCTCCGCACGTGTCCTTAGCCCGCGCTTCACATTGATGCTCTTGTTATCGTTCTCAAGCTTCGCTTGCGAGCAGAGAATCATAAGGAGGAACTTCTCGTTCGGATTATTCGAGAATTTCTGACTGTACGTCTGTATTTGCACAAGCACTCCGGCATCCATCAGGTCGACTACTCTGCCTAGGTCACCGGCATTACGACTTATGCGGTCTGCCGCCCAGGTCAGTATCCCGTTGAACTTCCCAGCACGCATTTCATCAATCATTTCGTTGAAGATTGGCCGTTGGCTGGCCTCTTTGGCCGAATGACTCTCTTTCTTAATCACAACTACCTCAAGTCCTTCACGAGCCGCGAGCGCTGTCATCTCTTTGATTTGCGAATCAATAGAGAGCGCCTGCTGCTCATCTTGCTCGGTGCTCTTTCTGGCGTAGAGGCAATACCGCACCTTAACCGCCTCCTTTACCTCTGGTTTAAGCCCAAGAACCCTGTCTGTATTCCCAAAAACCGCTGTATTCATAGCATTGTGGTTACTAGCTAATTCGCACTACCACAATGGATGACGCAACCCGCGCTGTGAGTCCAGAGCTCCGGAATGTCCTAGTTGGTAACTAAATTACCCTTATTTTACAAGGTAAGCTAGGGTATTAACCTATGAAGACCTATGAACACTTGACTTTGTATTTGCTGTCTGATAGGATACTCGCTAAAGCCATGAGAAAAGACATTCAAGCGAAATTGAAGGAAATGCCCGAGCTACTTTCCATTAGTCAGGTGGCAGAGATTTTCAGCATTCATCAGGACACCCTCCGCAACTGGGAAAAGGAGGGTATTTTAGTACCTCTACGGGTTGGCAAGCGTGGCGACCGCAAGTATCGCCCTCAGGACATTCAGACAATTGTGGACAAAATGGGTAGCAAGCTCACTCTGCCTCAACTCGAACAATTCCTATGGCGTAGTGCCGACATTCTCCGCGGCAAGATAGACAGTTCAGACTACAAAAAGTATATCTTCGGCCTCCTCTTCTATAAACGCATCAGTGATGTCTGGGACGAAGAATATGCACGGTTGATGACAGAGTACAAAGATGAAACTCTTGCATCTGCTGACTACAACCATCGCTTTCAAGTACCAAAAGAGTGTCGCTGGTCTGTTATTGAAGAGCGCGCGGAAAATATCGGGCAAAAGCTCAACGAGATTTTTGACAAGCTTACCAACGCCAACAGCCCAAAGCTCGACAGGATTTTT
>DATDXL010000045.1:0-32578 GCA_036517235.1 Minisyncoccota bacterium | reverse complement strand
GTCCGCCGCCTCAAGCAGATGGACGGTGTCTTCGGCAGATGAGACGTTCACTTCGATTTCTTTGGTACTGTCTATCGCCCAGGTGGGGTTCGCCTTATACGTCAGCCACGTGGTTTTCCCGTCAGTGCGGACACGAATGCGTCTAAAATCTTTTACCCACCCACCCTTCGCAAAAATCCATTCACGAAAAAAATAATCGCCGGTTTGTTTCGCGCCGATAGCATTGAGCTTTCGCAAAAGCTCTTCCCTATCAAGCTTTATCCATCGTGCCTCGACTTCAGTGTGCAGCCCTTTTCGTGGTGTATGGTTCATACTCCTATTGTACCGTAACTCTCTGTTTCAAGCGCCGCCGGCCGCGACATTTTTTTGTTTTAAGCTAGTAAAAAGCTGATTTTGAAAACACTAGGCGGAGATGTCAAAGACAAATAATGGAACTTGATTGCAAGGATGATGTCTGCTAAGTTGTGCAAGGAAAAAGAAAACCGACAAGGAAAGGAATCAGTATGCACCGACCAAATCGCGATGCTCAAAGAATCGCCGGCCTCGCCAAGCGTGCTTCAGAAAGGGAGAAGCGGATGAAAAATCCCTAAGGAACCAGCCCCTATGCCAAAAAGGTCGAGCAACGAAGACGCCGACCGCCAAGCAATAGCAATCAATCGGAGGGAATGCCGCTGACTCCCAGGCTACCGTCAAGGCCAACATCTTCAACCAGTTCCTTCGATTTTGAACGACGTTTGTTCCGATGGTAACGAGCTGACAAAGGCGAGAGGATTTTCTCTCGCTCTTTTCTTTTTTCACAAAGAAAGTCCTTGCCCCGATAGTAGAAAGTGGCATTGTTCTTTCGAACGGAATTTTTTGGATTCACCGTATATTGTATTATCGACTTTGTAACGATCCACGCCACGCTCAACGCTTGCGTTAATGCCACTTCTCACTACGGGGCTTGCAAAAAGAAAACCCTTGATATAAAGTCGTGAAAGAAAACCACCCTACCCACCTCCGATGTTATGAAAATAACCGTAACTGTCGAGACACTCAACCAACAGTTCAAATTCGTCTGCAGAGCTCATAAGTCAGCATCGGCGAGAAGCCGTCTCATCGATCCCTACTTCTATGAGAAATACTGCGCCCCGGGAAAAATCCCAAAAGGGGTCCACTACGAACTGGAACTCAAGACCGAAGTCTGGTCACACCAGTACGCCCGACACATCCACTACTACGTGACACCCAAGACGCACACGCATCCCGACCGTACATTTGTCTGTTGGACAGGGCACATCCCAGACATCAAAGCCGCGCGAGCCGTATTTCGAATGTGGTGCCTCATCACCACGTACACCATGATTAAGGGACAGGACGTCGCAAAAATCCCGGGATTTCCCAAAGCCCCAAGCGATATCGTCGCCTGGATGGCGAACGAACACCACATCAAGGTTCTACGAGAACGTTAATCGGCTTGAACCAAACAGCGCCCCGTGACGCTGTTTTTTCTTGGCTAAATCTAAAATGAGAAAAAGAAGACGCGCGGTGAGAAACTCACCACGCGTGCGTTTGTAAAACTGACAACCAACGACTTACTACCGGCCGAGATCGAGGCCACGGTCCCCTTTGGCCATCGCCGCGACCAAATCGGGCGGCAGGTCGAGCTGTGCCGCAATCTGCGCGAGGACATCAGACATCTCGCTTTCATGTTTGCCAACGCAAGTGACAATCCGCCAGCCGTCGCGGACCTCGATCGTACCGTATGTCGTCGAGTCCGGGATCGAGCCTCTGATTTCATGCCAAAAGAGGTCGGCCGCTTGTCTCGCCTGATCACGGAGCACCTTGACGGCACAATCGTAATCTTCCTTTTGCCCGCGATTCTTGGGCATGGGAACTTGACGGGCCTCTTGCACAAGCCGATTGGCAAGTGAGAAGAGCTCCCGAGCCCGGGGGTTGGCGGTGCCAAGCATCCGTTCGCTCATCATGTTGTACGGATCCAGGGGACAGAACAGGTCGTTCGGAGGGGTCACTGCGCCGATAAAGACATCGGCAATCGCAGACATGTAGCGCGCGTGAACGTTGGGCGGAGGCGCCGCAGGAGTGGGAGGCGGAGGTGGCGCCGAAGCGACGGGGCTGGAAGCTTGAAGGCGATTTGAGCTGGTGTTTGAGCTGGTGGGAGAAGTTGAGATATCTTTCTCCCTGCTACTTCGTGGACTGCGTATTGCTGGCATGGTGTTGCCTTTCGGTTTTCGGTTTTTGGTTTTGTCAACGGCTTCGTTGACAGGTTTGTACGCTTCTGTAAAACGGCACAGAATTGCGAATACCCTATCATCAAAGAAAAAGATGTCAATAGGTCGTGATTTAGTGAGTCTAGACCTAATGTGTAAGGTCACAGCAAAGGACGCAGTGGTCTGACACATACTTCCAAAGTCTTTCTGAAGATTGATCTCTTGTGCCATTCAGACAATCGGAGCAACTCCGCCGTTTTACAATCCTCCGCGAACTGTGCGTCCAGCTCAGAGATAAATCCCCTATCGCTCGTCACCAGATTCGCTTCGAAATTGTAGCGCAAGCTCACGGAGTCGAGATTCAAACTCCCGAGCGTTCCCCATTGTCCGTCTATCGTGCCTGCCTTCGTGTGATTGAAAGGCCCTCCGCCGCGATATATCGTGACACCCGCTTTGAGTAGTTCGGTAAAAAAACTCTGGGTGGCAAGGTCAACGAGATATCGGTCTGATGTTTGAGGGATGAGCAGTGAGACTCTCACCCCACGACGAGATGCTCGACGTAGGGCATGCAGGAGTTTTCAATTCGGCACGAAATAGGGAGTGGTAAAACGTATGGAGCGTCTTGCTTTCTTGACGCGCTCTAGCAATTCATAATAGAGGAAGCGTCTCCGTACAAAGGGCTGATTCGTTAAGAACGCAAATGGAGTATGCTCATCGAGTCTCGTGCGTCGCTCGCGTTCTCGCCACAGCTTTTTGCTGCGTTTCCACATGATAATAAATGAACGCTCCATATCGTGAACAACCGGTCCTTCAATGCGAACGCACGTATCTCGCCACTCTTTCATATGTTCTTGAAAACACACCCCTCTGGTAAAAGCGATGGTTGAATCGATCACCACGATCTTGCGGTGGTCACGAAAATACCAGGAGTTGTAATAATGGAACGTGCCCGGGATGAGCGAGTTGAAGAATTCTATCTCGACCCCTGCCGCCTGTAGCTCCACTTCAAGCGGAAAGGGGAACACTTGTGTGCTTCCCAGAGCATCAAGCAAGACTTTAACGCTGACACCCTCTTTTACCTTTCGCTTGAAAAGATCGATAAGTGGGCGACCGCTCTCGTCGTCGATAAAGATATAATGCTCGAACACGATGGAGGTACGCGCCTGCGCGCATGCGTCGTATATCGCATGCCACGCCGCATGTACATGCGAGAAAAATCTGTAGGTGTGTGTATCCACGATATTTCTATATTCACCTTCTAAACCTCCAAGAGAAAAAGTTATTATTTCAATCCGGCCATAATCAACGCAACAACCTGGTTAAGTTCTGTGTCCGGTGATGTTTCTCTGCTCCCCGGTCTATATAAAAACTTTCGTGGTTCATAGTCCGTTATACCAGAGTCACCTTCTTTTCTGGGGACAATGTGCAAATGGATATGTCTGACTGCTTGCCCCGCAACACCTCCCTCATTCCATGCATAGTTGAATCCTTTAGCACCAAACACTTTCTTCAGGGACTCTCTCAACTGTTTCCGCAAATTCATGATGGAAATGATTTCTTCATTGGTCAGCTCATCAAAAGTAGCGACGCACCTCTTCGGACAAACTAGCACATGTCCCGGAGTAATCGGAATATTCGTCGGAAACGCAAAGGCAAGCTCGTTTCTCACAATCACCCTGCTCTGGATATCTTTGGATTCACAAAATGCGCATTTCATAACGTGAAGCTTAAAGCGGAAAAAATATCTGTAGTTTCCTCTGCACTCTCAGAGCCAGAGTTTATGTTAGGAATAAATGAAGCGTTGGAATTTCTCAGACAACTCGTCAGGCTCAGCATAAAAAATGATATCCTTCGCAAGACCCTTAAGGGTATCGGATATTTCGGAGCCGGTTTTAGCGATAACGATAATCGGTTTTCCTTTCGCTAAAGCATACCCGGCCTCAATTCCTAATCCTACCCCCTTCTCCGAGAACTCGATTATTAGAATGTCTGCTTTATCAGTCTCTTCAAAAGCCTTGCTCATCATCTCTTGCGGAGTAAATTTCGTTTTGCCCCACTTCTCAAGATCGCGAACCATAACCGTAGTTTGTACCCCCACTATCTCAAGAGCAGTACAAATATTTTCAATGAGACTCCTGTTACTGAAATCTTCTTTGAATTTTATAGCTAGATATGCGTTCATAAATTTGGGTCCCTTTCAGGATGTTATTCAGGTCTTTAGTGATAGGGATTATATGCAAAGTATAGCGGAAAGGTTGGCATTTATCACTAACGTTTCTACTTTCGCAACTTAACAAAAAAGCGAGCCGAAGCCCGCTTTGCACCACTACCGAGTTTTCTTCGCGTTGTGGCGTGTGTGTTCTAAGCCTTTCTGTTTGAGAAAGCGCTCAAATGCGTCTGCAATCAAGAACACCTTCAGGGTGTTACTTTGTGAATCGTGGTCTCGGAAGATTACACCCTTCCATGGTTGAAACTCGCTGTAAGGCGAACGGCTTTCCTCTCTTCCGTCAAAGAGGTACATCTTGCAGTGCGAGATATAAACGCCGTGAACGTGAAGGCCAATCCCGCCCTCATTACCATTCCAAGTCGGATGGTTTTCCATCATGGTCGCATCGGCTTCATTGTCGGGCGTTAGCCAAAGCATAAAGTCGCGAAGCAGACCAACGAGGTAATATTGGAACTCAGATCCCTCTTGAGCTGATGGTACTTCAAACCTGACTAAAGACCAGTGTTGCGCGAGAAACGCCCGCCTTTCCTCTGATATCTCGAGGTCGTGAACATCTCGTGGTAGATTCATATAAATCCTTTCTCCGACACCAATCTACACTTTTACATTTCCCTGTCAAACAAATCTGATTACCAATAGACCCTTTTCCTATTGAGACAGCATCTCTTGAATTTTTTTCCACTACCACAAGGACATCGGTCATTTCTTCCTGGTTCCTCCTTCTTTTTCTCACTAGGATATTCTTCCACGTGCGCATAGGTTTCTTGGGGCGCAATCAGAATATTAGCTTCCTTTTGCAAGCGCCGTGCCTCACTCTCTAACTTATCGTCCCAACGGCTAGCGTCGAGATAAATGGCATCCTCTGAACGGATTTCGTTCAAACCAGATTCTGTAGCAATACCAACGATGTGTCTCGCCTCTGGGAATTTCAACTTTGTGACCATACATAATGCTTCCAGATACGCACCACGCACCCGCCTATATGAGATATATCAATTACTGAACTTGTTAACGCCATTTTTGACAATTTTTACGAAAAAGAGAAAAAGACGGCTCTGGATAGCGTCTCTGGCGAAAAGGATTCTGATGGCGAAAAAACGACTAACCAACAATAGACAGCAATTTGAAGAAATAATATCGCAAAAGTTAACTCGTAAGTCGGCTTGGAAATCACAACATGAAGTATATAATGAAGCCACAACTGAATAGTCGGAAAGACCTAACCTTCGGAGATTTCTCTGGAGTATGGTCAAAAAGTCAGGACGTGCATAAAGAACCCATCATGGGATCGCATGTCCTGCCATATCACGAAAGTGGTATGAGAGGCTCCGAGCCTCTACCCGTGGTGGGCTTTTTGCATAAGAACACCAAAGTATTAGCAACTTAATAACGAACATGGAAACAAAAAAATGTAAGCACTGCCAGACGGATATACCGAAAAAGGCGAAGAAATGCCCGAATTGCCAAAGCGATTTGAGGTCGTGGTTTAATAGGCATCCGTTTCTTGTAATTCTACTCGCGCTTATTCTGCTCTTTATCTTCTCGGTAGGAAAATCGGCAAATAAGGTGGCGGAAAATGTAGGTGGCGTAAACGAGCCCGTAACGACAACCCCTACTCCAAACAAACTTCCTAATATCGGATCGGAAGGAACGGTTAGCGTTGAAGGACAAGACCAAGTCCTGCTCACGCGGACCGAGGAAGCACAAAAAACATTCGCTAAGGCGGCGTTGGCGAAAGATACAGCTGGGCTTACCGAGTTAGTCCTTGGCGGCGATGCGTTCTTCGTAAAAAGCGAAACAAAAGTTCTGGTGATTGACCGCGGTTCTCTCGGCGTTAGAAAAGTCCGTATCCTTGATGGCGATTTCGCTGGCGAAACGGGATATCTGCCAATGGAATACATTAAAGTCCGATAATTCAATCTCATGGAAAAAGCACTTATCTACTGCCGAGTATCAACCGAAGAGCAAGCCAAGGATGGACGGCTCTCACTTAAGACGCAACAAAACTTGTGTGAAAAAGCGGTTGAGGCTAACGATAAATATGTTCTTGCGATAGACGGTGTATTTATTGATGCGGGAAAATCTGCCACAAATATGAATCGAGCTGGTCTTCAGGATATGTTGATTAGGGTGGATGAAGACGAAGATATAGGGGCGGTATTTGTGCTTGATACGGACCGACTTGCACGGAATGCCCTTGACCACATGACAATCAAGGCGCTGTTAGAAAAAAAGGGGGTTAAGCTTTTCTCAGTTTCCCAACCTGGAATTGAAAATACACCCGAGGGAAATTTTATGGACTTAATTATTGCAGGCGTTAATCAACTTCAGTCGCAGATAACATCACGTAAAACGCTAAAGAGCATGGAGCAGAAGTTCAATGATGGCTGGTGGGTAACGAGAGCCCCAATCGGATACTTCAATGCTGGAGAAAAAGAGAATTCAGACAAGCGAATAATAACCATAGACCCTACTAGGGCGCCTCTTATCGCAGAAGCATTCAAAATGTATTCCACTGGCGGGTATTCGGTCTTGGACATTAGGGATGCTTTGTATAAGAAAGGTTTTGTTACAAGCTCGGGAAAAATGCCCGCAATCAGTTTAATGTATGAGATTCTTGAGTGTCCTTTCTACTACGGTGAAATGCGCTGGCGAGGTCTGATAAAGATGGGGAAACATAAGCCGATAATCACGAGGGAACAGTTTGAACGGTGTCAGCAAGTAAAAGCTGAACATAATCGCTTTGCCTGTCGGAAAAGAAAATACGACTTTCTTCTCCGTGGATTCTTATTCTCAGCTGTAAGTGGATTACGTCTTACTGGTGAACACCATCCAGAGAAAAAGAAATCCTACTACAGGTGCTACCCAAAGAATGGGAAAATGCCGATGGCGGAAGATAAAGGCGTTCCTCTGGCAGACGTTGAATCAGTTGTTGAGGATGAATTTTGCGGCATTGAATTTTCTTCCACTTTTATAGAAAAAGTAGCGGCGAAGGTGCAATCAATCTATGACCGCAAACGACAAGAGGTTGGCGGACAAAAGAGTTCGTTGCTGGCTACCCGCGCCAACCTTGAGAGAAAACTTGAAACAGCGGAGGAAAAACTTATCTCTGGCGTATTGAATGATGCGGATTTCACTAAAATCAAAAACCGATACCGCGAACAGATTGCTGGCGTTGATGATGAGATTGGTAAGCTTGAAAGGAACCGAAATATTAAAGTTGATGTAATACAGCAAGTTCTCGCCCTTTGCAGGAACATTGGCGAAACCTATAAAGCCGCCCCCTACGAACTCAAAAGGCTATATCTGGGGTTGTTTTGGGACCGATTTGAAGTATCGGGCGGGAAGCTAGTAAACGCGATTCCTAGCAAAATAATACGCGCATTGGCGCAAACAGGGTCCGTATGCCTCAATAAAAAGCAAAAACCCATCCCGATTGCCGTGATGTTCGCCAAGAAATCATTGGCGTATAGACAAAACGTCCAAATAACCAACTTAAGGGGTGCCGTCGTAGAGGACGTTAGAACTGTTTTTGAGAGGATAAATGATACGACAATCTACATTCCTGAGCTTCAACCCGTAGAGTTTGTCTAAATTTACCCCACCCTATGACTCACTTATTGTCTAAAAAGAAAACCCGCCTCTCGTTGGAGAAGCGGGTGTACTCTGTCGCCTATGCGGCTTTTTTGTGTAGCCGCTCGGATTTTTCCCGGCGGCGGTTTTCGATCCAATCGGGATCGAAGGCTTCATAGAGGGTCATTCTGACAGATCCGCTTTGTGGGTCGTACATCTTCTTTTCCTCATATTCCTTGATTGTCGCAAGGAGGTACTCGAGCATCTCGGTTGGATTTTCATCGAACGAATGCTCATCGTTGTGGTACTCAAAGAGGCGTTTGAGGTCTTTATAGGCTTGTTCCGAGAGGCGCGGGAGAGCTTTTTTGTGTTTCTTGCGATTCTTTCGGCTACCGTTTCTTTTCATATCTGTATTCCTTTCGTTTCATTTTACATCTGGATGAATTATACCATCTTGCGTTTTTTCTTTATGGGTCTCACGACATTGATGCTGACACCGAATATGCTTGATACCCAAATTTCGTCCTCAAGTTTCCCTTTCCAGATGGATTTTCTGTCAGAGTGGGCGGCAAGTTCGGCAACCCATTTCCAAAACGCCCGGACTAGGTAGCCAAAGACGAACAGACCGCAGTCGTCAAGATACCTTGCAACAGCACGCATCACCTTTGCAAAGTATCGCTCTGCAAACGCCTGCTCTTTTCCCGCCCAATCGTACTGATCAAGAAACCGCTCTTTCTGATGCGGACTCCAGAGAAGATAGCTTCCTCCTTTGCCGTATTCATCCACCGCAAAGTAGAGAAGGGAGCGATGCACTGCGGTCATTCCTGCTTTCTCGGCCTTCTTCTCGAGAGGCATTTTCAGCGGCTTAAACACAAGCCGTATGATTTGCGACCGTTCGTCATCCATTTTCCTCGACTTCCCGAGAAAGACGCCGTCAGTCTCGTACAGCGACCAGCCGAAGTAGGGTGATTTGTACATGTTCATCCGCCGTCGAATATCTTCGTTTGATAAAGGCTCAGTCCTCGGCGTCATGCGTTTGTACCGCTCCGGGTCGAACCAATGTGGGTAAGCGGAAAGCTCGGTCTTGAAAAGTACTGGAGCGTTGATTACGAGCCTCTTTTGCACATCTTCCTCGTCTAGCCCGCGGATCAAAGCTTGGTACATTGCGCTTTGATATACCGCCTTTTTGGGAAAGTATATTTCCGCCAAAACACAGCGTTTACCGGGTTCAAACTGATACGGTGTTGTATCTTTCATTTTGCTCCTCTCTATTTGATTGTTTTAGGACTTAATCTGGCTCGCATATTGCCAGAATACCCTCTTTTTAGCAAACGGTGTATCGGGCTAGAACCGAAAGCGTCCTTGCTACACAAGGTTTTTTTGGAGAAAAATAACGCTGGGTGCCTATTGGGAGTCGAACCCAAATTCATCCCTCCACAGGGGATTGTAATAACCGCTATACGATAGGCACCATGTCGCAGTGCGACAAGTACAAATTACACTAAAAAAAGGAAGCTCGCTACTCGTAACTGGGCGGCTCCTCTTTCACATCCGCTTTGAAATTTGAAAATCGGGCTAACGCGTAGCACAGTGAGGACAAACGATTCAGGTACGCCCGAGTGTGCTCGCCAATTGAAACTTCTCCGGCCTCCACCGCGCGAATGACTGTACGCTCGGCACGGCGCACAAACGTACGAGCAACATCAAACAGTGCGCCTGCCTCCGTACCCCCCGAAACGAAGAAAGATTTTATCGGTGGCATCAGTTTCTCCATTTCATCCACCAAAGTCTCAACCTCCCCCACCTTACTGGCTTTAATGGTTTTTTCGGCGCCCGCGATCTCTGCCTGCACGATGAAAAGATTCTGCTGCGCCTGATTCACTATCTCCGAGGGCGTTTTCTCCTCTATTTTCCATTTCAACCCTTTTGCCTTTACCTTGCACAATCCCAAAAACGAATTCAGCTCATCGAGCGTACCAAGTGCTTCGGTCGTGCAGGACGCCTTAGAGACCCTATCTCCGGGCTTCTGTTTGAGCGTTTTTGTGGTTCCCCCATCTCCTTTTCTGGTATAGAACGCCATAGGTATAGCGTATAGCGAATAGCTAATAGCGTCTAGTGCAAGACAGTGCAAAAAAAGAGGCGCTTGAAGACGAGACGCCTATAAAAACATTCTAATATTCTGCAGAATATTAGAATGTTTCTTCGCTCTAACGTATGCGAAAACCCGAATATGAGCCCTTGGGCTCACCCCACACCTCTTTGATAGAATCGATGTGAGAAAAGTACGATCCACGCCTCACACTTTCCAAAAATTCCCTCAGGGTCGCCTCCTCTCCTTCGGCGATAATCTCAACCGAACCATCATCGAGGTTTTGAACAGTCCCCACAAGACCAAGTGCCCGTGCGGTACGCCGTGTAAAGGCACGGAAGAACACGCCCTGTACTCTGCCATATACTCTTACCGTCAATCTTTTACTCCTATTCACATTATGCGCGGGACAGGAATTGCACCTGCACGCCCGTGAGGGCGATAGCCCCTCAAGCTATTGCGTCTTCTAGTTTCGCCACCCGCGCATCTAAAACTTCTCGCCAACTATAGCCAACATCTTCTTTATTTTCAAGTATTTTCTGGAAAGAAACATCTGGCCTTTACGGTAATACATCATTCTAATTACTTTTAGACCGTCTTTTTTTGCATATTTTAGTTGATAATAGGTGCTCTTTCTTGTCGCGGTTGTGATATGACCTCTGACCTTTAAACGCCGAAAAATTACGCTTCTTAGCCACTCAACGAAAGTAATACTTGCTGACACAAAACCCACATAAAACATGAAGCTTGATCGCCATCGCTTGTCCCAATAAGAATACGTGTAACCATCTCCATCAAAAACTCCTCTCAAAAAATCCCGGTAGTATCTCTTCGGTACAGCAATAACACCGAGTGTTTTTGATTTAGCGGGGGTAAATCCAATCGAAAGAAGAAACTTACAAAAAAGGACGTCACTGAACTGAACAAAGTAATATTTCTTTTCTTCTCCTGAACCTCTTGCTTTCTTGCTGATCTTTGTAGTTAAACGAAGAGCTCTATTAAAATTAATTATTTGTTCTTTATCTTTAGACACAAAACTGATGTGTCTTCCATCAGAAGATAAATTCCCGTCTGTTGCAAGTAGCCCAATCGCATAGGCAAAATCAGAAGACCACTCGATTTCTACCTTCCCTTTTGGTTTAACACCTCGCTTCCCCATTGAATAATTATAACATCCTCAAGGGTGTAGCGCCTACCAATTATTCACAACGAAAAGAGCTACTTTTTGCGGCTCTTTTTTATTTATTTTCTGTGACTTGCTCTGCAGAAGCTTCTACCGGAGGAGCTTCAGGAGCTGAGGCAACCGGTTCAGCCACCTTCTCCTTGACCACGCGCAACTCACTTCTCATCTGACGGCGAATCTCTTTTGCCGCTTTTTCACGGACATGGTAGAGCTTGGCGCGGCGGACACGGGCGCGGCGGACAATCTCGATGCTGTCGATCAGAGGCGAGTAGAGCGGAAAGATGCGCTCGACACCGATACCGTCGATAACGCGACGAACGGTAAAGGTAGCACCGGCTTCTGCACCGTGCTTGACCGAGAGTATTAAGCCTTCAAATGTCTGGAGGCGAGTTTTGTCTTTTCCTTCTTTTCCCGCTCCTTTATCAACCACTTTCTGTACTACCTGGACGGTATCCCCCGCACGAAGACCAAGCGCCTTGCGGGCGTCCATATTGACCGGTGAAACTTTGATAGTTCCGAGATTCATCCTGTTAGTGAAATTTCAGGTTGCTCGCAGAGCGAGCGGCCCTCATTTCCAATTACCTTAGTATTATGTAACCAACAACCCTTTCTACTCAAACACCCCTTACTACAAGCCACGACCTGAAATTCTACTACGAGATTCATAGGTCTAAAATGGTGAAGTAACTCCAAACCAATTCCTCCTCCCTACCACTTGGAAAACCGTTATTGTTCAGAAACCCAAGTTTTTGGGAAAAAATAACCCCTGTTTAGGGGAAATTGGTACGGGGTAAATCTAACATACTGCACTGAATCAAGCAAGAAAAAAGCCCTCGACGAACCGAAGGCTTTCATAACCCTGGTCAAAGCTGTAAGACTAGTTGATTGGGGTCCCAATCATGGAAATCAAGGTGACCTTGTGTTCCATTGGGTTCTGCAAGAGACCCTGGGGGCGGCGACAGTGGCGTCTGCCGCTCTGCCTGTTCCACACGCTCCCGCGCTTCTATGCTCAAGGGCGCCAACCCGAGCATCGGTATCTCTGCGTTTCCTTTCATATCTACCTCCTCTCGAAATATTGTACCAGGGGTTATGCTCATTGGAAAAGAGAAGCAATCCGAAAGGGCCTCGGTAGGATCTAACAATAAAAAACCGGCAGTCGGTGCGAGCCGACTGCCAGAAACCAAACCCAGTAGGTAGAAGAACGCCAGTCCAAAGGGCTGACCATGTGGCGGATTGTATGGAGGGATTGTGCTTCCATCTTAGGGGGATGGAAGCGAGGAAACTTTTGGTCACAGCAACGCAACCAATCGTCTAGCGACATACTACTGCTAGTTGCATTAAATGCAACTCCAACAGTTCACAACCTTCATTTCATCACGTGAAAATAAAACAACGAAACGTTTCCAATCACTACTAATAAGCATGCTATAGCATGCTTATTAGTAGTGTGTGTAAATTGCATAAAATCTCTCGGCAAGAAGCCCTCCTGTTTTATCCCAGATGAAACGCCTTTCGAAGAAACTCGTCATTCTCTATTTCATCGCTTATTATATACAGGAGGTCTTTTCCTATCTTAAAGTCCGCCTTCAGAAGTACGACAAGATCTTCACAGTCGTAGGGGTACACCCACACGCTATCCTGTAGACGGTAGAAACCCAAAGAAATCAAAGTGCGTCGTACTTTTTCTCGAATATTTTTCCGTTCCTCGCGAATGTCAAAAATAAGCATGCGCCATTTTTTGTCCCACCGTCTCTTACGAGGGCTTTCCATCGAAGCTAGCATGAATCGAAACTCCTGTTTTCCCTTTCCAGTAATTCTCCAAACATTTTCTCGATATGCAATAAAACCACGACGCGCTAGCCGTTTGCGAGCGCCGTAGATCGCACTCGCCGAAGCCTGCTGCTTATGAGCAGGTGTATTAAGCGAACGTAAAACGCCCCGGACAAGGCCTTGTGGATTGAGCGTGCCTGCAACCGCTACCGCCAAGGTGGTAATGATCGCCCGCGTAATCTTGCCGTTTCTAGTCCGTATCCGCGTTCTTTCTTCAAGTTTTCCCATATTTTATATTAAATAGTTAGCAACACACACCACTTCTCTTTTTTTACTTTAACCTCTATCATACAGTAGTATTAATAAGTGTGCTATAGCATGCTTATTAATAGTTGCTTAAACTAAACAATAACAATAGAATATAGAATGCTTGCTAGCTGCTTAGTTTCTCCATCACTTCAATAATTCAAGGGCGTGCGTAAAATCGTCGGGATACGGGGCAACAACTTCAATCTCTTTGCCACCCCGCCCCATAAATTTAATCGAGCGGGCGTGGAGGGCAGTGCGTTCGAAGCCGAGTGCCGTTCGTTTGGTAGGCGCATAGAGCTTATCACCGACGACGGGATTCCCTATCGCTTTGAAATGCACGCGTATCTGGTGTGTTCGCCCCGTCTGCGGCTGTGCCTCTATAAAACTTATTCCGTGCCCCCGTGCGAGCACCTTGTACCACGTTACCGCTTCGCGCATCACACCCTTTGCCCCCCTCTGCGCCGACCATTGGCGAAAATCATTCGGGCTTTTGCCGATAGGACGATCGATGGTCCCGCGCTCGGTCTTCATCTCTCCCCAGACGAAGAGATGATATTTTTTGTGCACCTCCCTATCCTGAAACTGCCGCTTGAGGTGGAGATAGGATTCTCTCGTTTTGGCGATGACTATCGCGCCCGAGGTCTCCCTATCCAAGCGGTGCACGATGCCAGACCTTTCGATAATCACTTCATCGTCGTCTCCTCCCCTGTCTTCACTTTGAGCTTTTAACTTTGAACTTTGAACTTTTATTGCTTCCCCTACCCCCTGTATCGCCGGATACTTTTCAAGTAGCCAGTCGACAAGCGTCGGCTCTTCCGTCCGGCCGTCTGCGTGCACGACAAGACCCGCCGGTTTGTTCACCACCAACACTTCGTCGTCTTCATAGAGAACAGTAACGGGATCCATCCCGTTAAAAGCAGGAAACGGACCAACCGTTTCTGCTTGAAGTTACTATATTATAAATCTGTACTCGGTTGTCTTGCATGACATTTGAACAAAAGTGGTAAATTCGCTCTCCGCAGCTTCTAACGTGATCCATTATTAGGGTGACAGGGCAGCAAGCACGGTGATCCCCGTAGGAGCTAGCAACTGATAGGTATAGTAGATGGCCACGATAATGACAAATACGAGCACGGTGAACACAGTGTGGCGCAGGCGATGTTCGTGCTTGACCGACAACACGGCAAGCAATAGGACTACAAGAAGAAGGGAGAGCACGAGGTAGACAGACGCGAGCAGTTTGCTAGGACTTGTGAGAAACGTATCCGAGAGCGACGCGTACGCGACTGCTTCAGTTCTAGAGACTCGCTCGCTGACTTCGCTTCTCTCTTCGGGAGCTTCTGCGGGAACATTAGCATTCTTCACTGAAAGGAACGTCTGGCTCTCTGCCCCCAGAACGCTTGAGGACGCGATCGGCGTGACGGTAACTTCCGGCACTTCAGCAGGCGTCTTCGGTTTGGGTTTAGGTTTAGAAACCACGGCAACCTCGCCCGAGGCCGATACGATTTCTTTCACGGGACTTCCGAACATCTCCACCACAAACAGCGTCTCCCGTCCTTCATACACCCCTTTTGCAACGGCAATGCCGATTTCGGTGAAATGGCCATTCAATATATTCTCTCGGTGACCGGGGGAACGCATCCATGCTTCATTGACCGCCGCAGAGTCGTCAAAGTTGACTGCCAGATTTTCCCCTGCGTATACAAATTCATACCCTGCCTGACTCATCCAACGCCATGGGCTAACCCCTTCAGGGCTGTAGTGTGCAAAATAGCCCTTGGAGACCATATCCTCGGCCTTGAGCCGCGCCGCCTCTTCAAGAAGAGGGTTGGGGGTAAGCAGTGCGAGATTTTCACCTTGCCTGTCATCATTCGCAAGATCCACCAATACCGAGGGAAGCACGCTCGCTAGGTAATCGCTTGAACGAAGAGCTAAACGATACATCTGTGAAGCAAAAAGAGCTCCACCGATAAAGGCGAACATAAGTATGATACCGAGCGTCCGAAGGAGGTAGGGACGAAAATCGTTTTTCTTATGCGGTACGAGAACTTTCTTTATCATTTCTTTCACAACTATAATTATAGCATAATTTAATATAAAAAGCAAATCCCTCTTTCTTCTCCCAGAGAAAGAAAGGGCGTAACCGCCGTACGCATATGATCGTGCCAGATCCATCTTCCCAGTGGATGAACACTGAACAGTCTCATTTTATACCTTTAACCCTAGACACGTTCTGAAAATGTTCACAACAAAAGGAAAAGCCCCGTTCGCTCTTAGCGGACGGGGCTTTTGCCTATCCCCTTTCGGAGAAATCTATTGCTGACCCTGTGCTACTTTCAGATCAGCCTGGAGTTTCGCGACAAGAGCAAGAAGCTCTTGGAGTTGCTTCATAAGCGCTTCAACCGAGGTCGATGCTCCAGCAACCGTCGGTGCTCCGGAGTTGAGCGCGAGACGGGTCTTTGGACCAACGATACCGACTTGCTCCACACCAATCTTCGCCTGGTAGGCTTTCACACCTGCCTGCGTGAGCGGCCCAAAGTAGCCCGTGATAGGTCCGGAATAGACACCCTCCGCCGTCAAACGCTTTTGAAGTTCGGTCACATCATCCCCACGTGAGCCGAGTGATAGGGTTCTCGTGAAGTTGAACGTAGAGGCGCCGAGGACTTGCCCTTGAGCCACGCCGTTACCAGAGACTTCGATTCCCGCGGCGACCGAGGAAATAACCGTGTTGTTGTTTCCGAAGCGCACGTAAACCGATTTCACGCCATTTCCTGACTCCAAAACCCACGGTAAGGTTTGCTGGATAGAAGTCCATTCACCTGTTGAGAAGTCGGAGTTGTTGGAAACCCACATTTGGGTCGCCGTCGGATAGGTTGTAGAGAGCGTAAGGGTGACGTTGGAAGAATTCGTCTGGGTAGCGCCGTCATTAATCTTTACGGAAGACGTGTAGAACAGCCCTCCACCTCCACCGCCACCTGAAACTCTAGCCGGCGCGGGAGGCGTTGCGGTCGTCACAGCGAATTCAGCACCAAGCGTTTCAGGCGAGCCGTGCGAGACGGGGCGAAGATAATAGGTAGTCCCAGCTGTCAATCCGCTGACGGTAACCGAGTGCGAAGTTACGAGTGCCGCATCTTCAGTCGTTGAGTCACCATAGCCGTAATTCGGTCCAGAACCGTTTGCCGCATCAGGATGAGAGACTGTGTCGAAGAGAACTCTCGAGGTCGCGGGGTGCGTCGTTGACCAGGTAATGGTTATCTCGCTCGTGCTCGGAATCAGATCCTGTTCAGCAAAGAGCGCGAGATCGGAAACTGTCACCGTCCTTGTTGCAGTCGTGGTCTGGCCCACGGAGTCAGTCACCGAGTAGGTCAGCGTGTACGTCCCGAGTGCGTTCGTGTTGACCGTCGTAGTCGCCTCATCCGTCACAATATCGTTCGTGAAGGTGATGATCGGGTCAGGAACCACGAGAGGACCGTCCGTCGCATCGTTCGCGGTAGCGCCCGGGTCAGTGAAGTCGGAGCCGAACGCGACTGCCATGTTAGCCGGGTCAACGGTTATCGTCGGCGGAAGGTCTACGGTAAAGGTCACTGAGTCTTCCCCTGTTCTGCCCGATACGTCGGTCGCGCGGACGACTATCGTATGCTCACCATCAACTACGGAAGGTGTGAAGGGTGAGTCACAGGATATAGAGTCGCCACCATTTGTTGAACAAGTTGTAGAAAATGAATTCGTTTCAGTAACGGAGAAGCTGATGTCCGGTACAGCCGGGAAAGAAGTAACGTCGTCAATCGTTACCGAGGGGTCAGTCAGGTCAACCGTGAAAGAGGTTGAATCTTCGTCGGAGTTTCCAACCGAGTCGGTCGCGCGAACCGTAAAGGTGTGTGCGCCTTCGCCAAGCGATAGGGCTTTCGGCGACTCGCACGCCTCAAATTCGCCGTCATCAAGCTTGCAGGTGAGCGTCGCATCTTCTTCCACTGTGCTGAACTCAAATGAGAATTCGGAGACGTTCACGAAAGCAGCTGGCTTGTTCGCGATAGTTACTGTCGGGATAGTGCCATCAATCGTGAACTCGTTGGAAGGTCCTGCTGAACCGGTATTTCCTGCCACATCGGTGCTTTCTATTGAAGCGGTATGCGTTGTCCCGTTCTCAAGGGCATCTTCGGCTGGAACGGTTACAGACCACTGTCCTGCAACAGGAGTCGTTACATACGTCTTTCCGTTTACCGTGACAGACACATCTGCACTGTCATCTGTCGTTCCGGAAATCGTCGGCATGGTCGGAGCCGGTGTCGTAACCGGGTTGATTGAGAGGATCGGAGCGAAAGTATCTTTCGTTGTGTTGCTGACAGCAGGACTGATGTTGCCCGCCGCGTCCGTCTGTGAAGCGTTCGCTGTTACCGGACCGTCCGAAAGGAGCGTGAGGTCAAAAGAAGTTGACCATGTGCCCGATGCGCACGGTACGCTCTGGAGAGAAAGCGCGACTATCTCAATCGCAATTTCTCCATCGCCAGCCGTACACGTTCCCGATACGGGAACAGAAGAGACATTGGCAAGGTTAACGATAGGCAACGGATCAATGGTTACCACCGGAGCCGTCCCGTCATAGGTAACGGAAGATGCATCGGTAGTTGCGGTGACTTGAACGCCTGCGTTTCCGGCAAGGTCGGTGAAGTCAATCGTGAACGTTACCAGGCCGTCCAAATCGCTGTCCAAGAGGACATAGGTCGCTGTGAAAGGGCCGGCACCGGAACCGCTTATTGTCGCTGGTTGCCCGGCGATAGTAACCGTTGGAGTAGACACCTGTTCGCTGACAGCAAAGGTAACGGAAACAGTATCTCCGATTTTCGCGATTGCCGGGTTAGCATTGTTTGAAGAGATGGTTACCTCACCGGTAATCTCCGGAGGTGTAACATCAATGCCCTCTATCGGTTGTGATTCGGCGTATGTTACGTTACCAAGCGCGTCGGCGGCAGTGTAACACACACGCGTACCGTTGTCATCTTCTGAAGAAAACGGAAGCGCAACGTAGTCGACAAAAGTCAGGGTATTGTCACACGCACTTACATCAGCGGGAAGCAAAACGCTCTGTGTGAGTGTGCCCTCGTCCGTTGAAGCTGTAAGCTCCTTGCTCTGCGCTTTAGCAGAACCAGGATTGACGATGGTAATGGTAGGACCGGTCTTATCAATGTTGGTGATGGTAACCGGTACAGTCGTCACGTTCCCTGCCGCGTCAGTGGCAACGAAATCAAACGTGCCGTTTTCAGTGAATTCGTGCGACACCGTATTGAGGTCACCTTCATTCGTTGAAGCGGTGACTGTGATGTTCTGGCTAGTCGGCGTAACCCCGTCATATTCGCCGATTGTCACAACGGGAGGGGTCGTATCAATCGTAAACGACGGGATTGAGAGAGCTATACTGGTATTGTTCCCAGCATCCTTTACCTGAACGGTACAATCACTGTACGTTCCTTCGCCAAGCGTGTTGAAGGTAACCGCGTTCGGACCGGATACCGCGCTCACCTCTGCACTTGAACAGCTACCACCGTAGAGAATCGTCCCCGCTTCGGTTGAACTAAAGGTGTAGCTTGGTGTCGTGTCATTGGTCGGGGTCGTAACTGGAGTTATTTGAGCGAGAACTGGCGCAATCGTGTCGGGAACAGCGGAACCCGCGAGCACTTCAAGTCCTTGGTGCATCGTAGGCACGGCAACGCTCTGCGCAACAAGGTAATCCGCAACCCCTGAAAGCAAGGTAGTAGACGAACACTCAGTGAGATCGCCCCCGACGTCACCCAAACAATTGGTTGCGTTAACTTCAGGAACAATTTCGTGGAACATCAAGATAAGCCACGTATTGTTTGTTTTTGCTGTATCAATCCAACTCTGCAACTCTTCAAGAGTCGTAAGGTTAGTTACGTGCTGGATTTTGAGTTTGAATGGATCGGTGTTCGTGAAGTTGTACCCTTCGTCAACCGTTCGCGCGCCGAGGTATCCGGCTACGTCTACTGCCGCGATGACGGTGTCGTTGTACACGCCATACGGATACGCAAGAGAGTCAACAGGTGTAAGACCGAGGGTAACCGTTAAATGAGTACGGTTGTCATCTACCTCATGCGTCAGATTGGTTTCAGGCAAGGTGAGGTCTGCGTGCGTGTAGGTATGACCGCCAATGTCGTAGCCCTGGGTTTGAAGTGCTTGGAGATCAGTCGCCGTCATATAGCCGGCAAAACCCTCTATGATTGGCTGGCTGTTGACGAACGCTGTCGCCTTGAGGCCGCGAGCTTCCAAAATAGGAACTGCGTTATCGATGAATGACGCCCATCCGTCGTCGAAGGTAAGCGTCACCATGCCTTCAGTGAAGGTCGGAGCTGAGCTGATAACGAGCGAGTGGTCATCAGTCGTCAACGTGCCGACACTGCTCAACAGGTGCGCTACGGTAACAGCAGTTGCGCCGTTGGGAACCAGAAAGCCTGCGCTGAATGGCGTCCAGTCCGGAGTGGCTGGGACACTTGAGAGAAGTTGGATAACTTCGCCCCCCGAAGTCGTGAAGAAAACATCAACTTCGGTCTCTACATCGGATTTGTACCAGTCGGAAAATACGTAATACTCGCCCGGAGTAACTGAAATGCTGTCAAACGTCCACTTTCCATCGCCATCGGTGTACGTGGTGATGGCGACTTGTGACGCGCGAAGTTCTGAATGAGCACCGCTCACTACGGAAAATGACGCATCATTCGTCCCCCATGTGTTGACGCTCCAGTTCGTGATGCTAGCCGGAGGTACTGTGCCACTTCCCACGCCGGCTTCAAGACACGGGTTAACGATTTTGTTTGCTTCGGTATCAATTGAACAGGCGGCACCGGAAGCGTTATAGGTAACGGTGTTGTCGGTCGCGGTAGAAGCGAGGTTGTCATTCCCTGCCGCGTCGTTGGCAACGCCTGCGGCGATGCTTGCGATGACAGTTCCGCTTCCAGTCATACCGGAAACAGCAACGTTATAAGTTGTGCCACTGCCGGTAACGGTTGCAGTTGTCGCTCCAGCCGTGCCGGAGAGCGTTACGTCACCAGTCGCGAAATCATCCACTGATTCGCTGAATACAACGGTGAAATTGATAGGTGACGTGGTGGTTGGGTCTATTTGTCCATCGGCTTGATTAATGGTGACAGTTGGTGAAGTGGTATCCGCTGGCCGAAGAGCAATCAAAAGACCTCCGCTTTCACCGGAGCCGGACATAGTGGCCGTTCCATTTCCTGTTGCACCCGCAGTAGCTTTAAGTGACCAAGCCGCAGCAACTTCAGCATCTGATGAAGAACCGTTAACACCCACATCGTAAAGTTCAGTTAGTGCTCCCGGAGAAGTTGTATTCCACGAACTCCAAGTAGTGTTGTTATTTGCCATCGCGAACATAACAACCGCAGCGTTGGTAGTTACAGTTGTCAGGCCAGTGACATCTAACGTCTGATTATCTGTTTCTATATTCCCTGGATCAACATCGAATGGTCCGCCAGCTACGCCCGTAGCAGTAACACCGCCTGTGACATCCACACCAGAGAACGCAACAATGGCACCAACACTATCGTTGGTACTACTTACTCCAAAACTATAACTCGCAGGTTCTGATGCTCCAGCAACTTTGTACCAAAGACTAAAATGTCCGTCGTCATTAGATCCAGGCGGATTTACAGTTGCACTACTAATCAAGGTCCAACCGGACGCAGTGGATGCAATCGTGTTACCAACATGCGAAATGTTGGCAATCAAAACATCACCTGCGACAACTCCAGTCGGTTTTGCAATTGTAAGGGTCGAGTCGCCAGTAGTAGCAGACGTTGCGGAACCTCTTTGTGCAACGGCAGCGGACGCAGACGTTGGAACAACGAGAAGCGAGAACGCGAAAAGAGTAGCGACGACTGCGCTACTGGTTCTCTTGTTAGTAAAAAGAGAAACAAACTTACGAACGCCAAAGGCGTTCGTTCCCAGTGAAATAGACATAGCTCTGGTAATTATTTATTAAACCAACTTTAAAGTACGTACTTTAAGCAGTTTCCCAGAGCCACCTGAAGTGGATGCAATACTAATCACCTCACTTGAAAACACAAGCAAGTAAAAACAACCAGACACACAAAACTATACACGTCAACCTATACAATGTACGTTCCCTGCGTAGTATCCGCAATAAAGCTCCTTTCCTTTTACGAGAGGGGTTTTCCTTTTTAAAGACGAGACGAGACGAGACCAGGGCGGGCCTAAAATCTCCAGCTTTTAGCTGGTTTCCCAGAATTTTAGGCCCGTCCTGTTCTTGTCATTAGAATACCTCTTCTGCAATACCGTTAAGTATATCGCCAATAATGCGGCGTGAGCTGTGAACAATCTCCGTTTGTACATTTTTCTTAAAAAGGCTAGAATGCATTTGCACCGCACGTCGCGGTGAGATAAACAACAAAAAGGGAAACCAGCAAAGCCGAAGGGCTCTGTTGGTTTTTATTTTGCCTAAAGAATTGACTAGGCAAAAAAGAGTAGCTGAACAAGTTCTCAAAAACTCCGTTCTCTTGTAAAGCTTGTCATTAAAAAACGTAAGGAGAAATTTTGATTAAGGGAAATAAAATCAAACTATGTCGGTTTTCCTAGATTCTTCAAAAAAGAGAAAGGTGTTTTTCCGCGGCATTGTCGTAGCAGCTACTACCCTACTGGTAGGTATGATACTTTTCTTCGGGTTCAACATATTCTTCTCCAAGAGCTCGCGCCCTATCGTCAAATATACTGAAACTACCGAGGACTATCATTTCTACTTCAGTGCGGCGAACAAAAATAAGATAGCTCTCACGTTCGACGACGGACCACGCCCAGAGATATCGATGGTGCTCATGGATGTCTTAGAGAAAAACGATGCTCCAGCCACATTCTTCTATGTCGGGCAAAACATCTTGATCCGGCCCGACATCGTATACGAAGCGGCAAAACGAGGTTTTGATATCGGCAACCACTCCTTTACGCACCAACAGAGCGTGCACGAATCACAAAACCGTACCGCCCTCGAACTCCACTCAACAGGCTACCTTCTCTCCCACATTACCGGCCAAGACCCGATTTTCTATCGCCCTCCGTTTCTCTTAGGTATTGGCATAGACCCCACGATAAACCCCTACACTCCCCCTGAAAAAGATATGCTCTGGGCGCTTGAAGCGGGCTTTATTCCTATCGGGGCTGACATCGATACGCGCGACTGGCTAGCCACCTCAAGCCAGGCAGTTATCGCGAACGCCAAGAACGCTCTTACTGCTTCACCCGGAGGACACATCCTAATGCTCCACGAAGAAGCGCACACCGTGGAAGCAATGCCCGAGCTCATCGCCTATCTACGAGAGCAAGGCTACACCATCGTGCCACTAACAGAGCTCATTCTCCCGCCACAGAAAATAGCACTCTCCCGCACTCTTCTCGTTGGATCCACTGACGCAAAAACCGGTGGGGAGGTCTCCAAACTCCAATGGTTCCTCTACCGCGAAAGCGGGTTCGATCCCTACCTCATCACCGGTACCTTTGGCACAGAAACTCGAAACGCGCTTCTGCGTTTCCAAGTAAACCAGAAGCTCATCGACCCAACGAGCGTCGACCCTGCACGCGCCGGTATCGCTGACGCTGCAACCCGTGATGCTATAGAGAAACAGTCTGTGGCTAGAGCAGGCATCGAGCCGACAGCTGCATCTCTTACCCCCTCACAGCAAACAACGACACTCCTCGTGCGCGGCTTTAAAACGACCTATATACAGATGTTCCCCATCTTCCGAAAATTCCTCGAGATAGGCGTCCTGGTCATACTAGTATTAGTCATCGCTCGCTGTGGACTTCTTTTCACTCTCATCTTCATAGGCTGGAGAAGAAAAAAGAAGCATCCTCTCGTAGAGTTTCCCGAGCACAAGAACAGAGGCATCTCCGTTCTCATTCCGGCCTACAACGAAGCAGAAAATATCCGATCTACAGTTGAGAGCGCCCTCATGAGCCTCCATCAGAAAAAAGAGATTATCGTTATCGATGACGGTTCAACGGACGCAACGGGAGATATCGTCAAGTCGGTTATTGCGGCTCATCCGGATAAATACATTAAGCTCCTTCAGATAGAGAACGGAGGAAAGGCTCGTGCTCTCAACTACGGTATAGAAGCAGCGCGCTATGACATCTTCGCGGTCCTTGATGCTGATGCCGTCATAGACCCGAACGCCCTCCACCATTTCATAAAACACTTTTCCGATCCCGAGGTCGGCGCGGTAGCTGGCAAAGTGCACACGACAGGAAGCAAAAGCCTTCTCGACCTCTTCCAAGCCCTCGAGTACGCCATGGGGCAGAATATCGATAAATACGCGCTCTCGGTCATAGGATCTGTGGGGGTGGTGCCAGGACCTGCAGGCGCATGGAGAAAGAAAGATGTGCTCGCGGGAGGAGGATTCAGTACCGACACCTTGGTTGAAGACCAAGATATGACGCTCACACTCCTAAGGCACGGGAAAAAAGTCCTCTATGAAGAGCATGCCGTCTCGTATACCGAAACACCGCGCGTGCTCCGCAACTTTCTCAAACAGCGTTTCCGCTGGATCTACGGCACGATGCAATGCTTCTGGAAACACAAGAGGGTCTACCGTGAACGCCCGTTGGATATGATAAGCCTCATCGTACTGCCCAACGTACTCTTCTTCAACATACTCTTGCCCCTCATCTACCCCTTCGCCGACTCTGCTCTTTTGTTCGGGCTCATCTTCAACGACTGGCATGGACTCCTTATCCCTTTTCTCTTGTTCACGGCATTTGACCTCTCCTACGGATGGTTCGGCGTGAGAAAAGAAAAAAAGAAAATGCGACTTCTCGTTATGGTTCCCCTGCAACGTCTGGTCTATCGACAACTCCTCTACATCACGGTAGCCCGAGGCCTCACACGTGCGATAGAGGGAATCGGGTTGGGCTGGAACAAATTCGTTAAATTAGGCGAAACGCAACGTTTCTACTTTTCATCGGTCGACAATGGATACTCCTTCCCTCCAATAGCCTCTACCAAGACAACCTTTCCGATAGAACCCAGTGAAGGGGTGCGCGAAGAAACGACGACCTACCCAGTTGTAACAACCCTATCCGAAGTCCCCGGGTTGGACGGAAGTCCGATACAACCACTAAGCGGCAACACGTGGGCATCAGAGCTGGTTACGGACACGGCGATAGCAGAGAGCTCTTTCATCGAAACACCTGCTCCGCTCGAACCGACATCTTCTAAGTAAGCGTACGCAAACTCACGAACATGGTGGCGCAAAAAGATACATTTTGGAAAATATTCGGTTCAATCGTAGGAGGATTTCTCCTCCTGCTGTGCTTTGGCATCTTGTGGCTCAAAATCTCCTACCTACACCAACCCGACGACGTCTCGCTTGCTGAAGCCGTTGAGGTCACCTTCGACCCGACCCGAGATCCTTTTGAGAAAGCCGGAAAGAACGAGAAAAATGTCGCGCTGGTTTCTGGTTTCCTGTACCGAGATTCGCTACCCTTCGGGTTCGAGGATTGGTCGTGGGATAGCATCGTGGATTGGCGCTCAAGCATGGAGAGGTTCGAAGGTGCGTACTCGCTTCATGCAGCATTCCTCAAACCTTGGGCGGGTATACGGCTTAACATTCCAGACCAAGACGTGAGCTCCTACCGTTCCCTTTCGCTTGCGGTCTTCCCCGATAGCGCCATCAACGACCTCTACCTTGAATTCCATGACACCTTTGGACGCTCGCTTGGGAGACAATCGCTTGCCTGGTATGCAGAAAGCGGAGTTCTCATCCCAAACACGTGGAATACGATTTCCATACCTTTAGAAAATCTGGTAACCGCTCCGGCGGAAAAAACAAAGATTACTGGTTTTTCTATAAGCGTGGAAAATCCCGGGAGCGTCTTTTTAGACGCCATCCGACTAGAGACATCACCCATTGCGCACGCACGGTGGAGCGAACCCGAGGGAAAACCGGGTCTTGGACAAGACCCTTTTGCCGGTATGACCCAAGTCGATCTTCCCTATACCCTCTCCTCCAGAACGGAAGATGTGGCAATGTGGCAGCCGCTCTTCGGTCAATTCGAAAAAACAAACAATGGTGTGCTCATCGGTCCTATACCGAAAAAGACCAACGGATCCATGACGGTTTTCGGGGGCGGAAAGGAGTGGGCGAATTACCGAGTCAATGCGAATGTATACTGGGGCATGACAAGCACGTTCTCTATACTTGTCCGATTCATAGATGACGGAAACTTCGTCGCCTGCGCATACTCGAACTACGGCGCAGTCATACAGATCTATCAGGTGAAAAAGGGCGCGTCAACGCTTCTTGGCCAAACTCCTTTGCTCGCCATTCGTACCTATAAGCCGTGGGGGAACGCAAAACACGGAGCTTCAGTGCAAGGCAATAAGGTCTCCTGCTATATGGACGGGGAAAAGGTCCTTTCAGCAACTCTCTCTGGTATGCCTGCAACGGGAAGCGTGGGGATAGAGACGTGGAGCATCAACTCAGATGACTATCCTCATGTCCTACAGGAGCTGCATATCTCCTCTCTTTAAAAGTCTAAGCTGATTGAAAAAAGTCAGTGTCTAGCTTATTGTTGTATGACGCGCCCTTAGCTCAGTTGGTAGAGCAGCCCCTTTACACGGGGAAGGTCAGGAGTTCGAGTCTCTTAGGGCGCATTTTGAGCAAAGCGAAAAATCGCCCTAGCCCACATGTTATGTGGGCGTAAGAGACTCGAAGCCGTTTCTAGATTTTTCAGAGCTGAGGCAAATGAAAAATCAGAAACGGGTACTGCTCCTGTAAGGAGCGAATCTCGGGGCGCACCCTGTCAAAAAGGGGCCGTCAGCAACGCTGACGGCCTTTGACCTTTTCATACTTTCTCTTTCTTCTTTTTATTACGATGAGCGAGGAGTGCTGCGAAAAACGAGCGAAGTTGAAATAAAGGGTGTACTACCCTTTATTGCGTCACCGGTATATTGCCGTATTGCTGGGCACAAGAACCATTCTGAAATACTGCACCAGAAACTACTGCATACGTAGAAGCGGGGTTCTTTATAATCGTATGCGCAACACCATTTGAGTCAGTGATGGCTTCCGCGCACGCGTTCGATTGCGAAGCACTCCCGCTCGCACCGTCAATCCAGAGATCTACCCAAGTGCTGGTTCCCGCGGGATATCCGATATGACATGGCCCGTTCTGTGGAGTATTCCCATCCCCGCACGTATCTTCGACGATGAAGTAGCGACGAACATTAGGGATGTAGAAGATCGTACCGGCTGGATAATCAAGTATATCCTCGCCGCTAATTATGGAATGTCCGACCGCAAGCGTTACTGGATCTGCGTAGGTACCGATACCTCCGGCCTTTTGATGAATGACAGGGTGTGAAATATCTGCCGACCCGGGTGGAGTGTTATCCCAATAGGTGTAAGCGGTAGTATAGGCATTGAGGTAAACCTCGCCTGATGTCGGAGGAGGTGGAGGTGATGTAGAAGCGCTGTTGTCTAGAACAGCTTTTGCGGTAACTACCTCACTTCTGTTCCCCGCGACATCTCTCGCTTGCACGTGTATATAGTATGTACCTGTACCAGTCAACTGGTTTGCGGAAGTTACTGCACCAAAAGTCCCGCTCGGCGCAGCGCTTTGAGTCATATCAATAAGATAGCGGAATGTGGCCCCAGCCTCTGAACTCCATGTCCAGGTGACGCTTTTACTTGGAGTAAGGTAGTCGGAAAGCCCATTTACGATCGGAAGCGTGCGGTCATAGGTACGTGAAAGCAGAGACGAAGCCAGATTTGCATTCCCTGCCGCGTCAGAAGCAACCGAAGCCGGAACTTGAACACTGACCGTGCCATCAGCAAGAGGAACGATGGTAACAGCATATTTGGAGCTACTACCGGAGAAATTCTTAGCAGAACCATTCTGCACAGCGATGTCAGATATCGTGAACCCTGTCACCGATTCCGAAAAAGAGATAGTCACCGGGATAGAGGTGTTGGTAATTGAACCTGACGTACTCGAGAGGGTCACCGACGGAGATACTGTGTCAGAAGAAGGAGGCCTTTTTTTACCGAAGATCCTTCTCGCGTAATACGTCGCTGCGCTTACCTGATTTTGTAACCACGAGCCTGAAGAAACGGAGGTGTCTGCTGTGGCGGAAATAGATGCGCCAGCTGTGAACGCAGATTGAGATTGCTGCGAGAGAATGGTGTTGGCCTTCGTTCTCGTAACTGGACCGAAATACCCGCTTGCAGGAGTTATTCGCTCTCTGATCTGAAATCCTCGCACCGCCTTGTAGGTGAGAGCGAAGTAATTTCCCGTGATTGGACCAGTGTATATACCTTGATTTTTTAGGAACTCCTGTAGTGATACCACCTCGCTTCCTCTCATTCCCCAAGACAAATTGTTGTTAAAAACAGACGAGCCGGCTGAAACAGAACACGTAAAAGAGAGTGTGGCTACTACTAGTAATAGCGCAAGTAAGAGGTTTTTGTGATTTTTCATAGTTTTGTACCCTTATGGGGTGGGTATTATATGACGATTCGGTGAACAGGAACATTACAAAACTACACGGAACTAGTGTCTGTGGCAAGTAAGGGTCCGGCGAATCGAAAACCGTTTTCAATGATGCCCTCGGGGTGAATCGAAACTTACAGTTTCAGTACCCATTAGCGGCTTAGAAGTCCGCAGTTCTATCTTCACCCGAACACCTTTTATCCCCTTGGCAGGAATCGAACCCGCATCAACGCCTTAGAAGAGCGCTGCACTATCCATTGTGCTACAAGGGGTTAGTGATAAAAGGTGCGCGGGCAAGTTAAACTACGAGGGCGTGAGCGCATCATAACAACGCTACAGAGAGGGGTCAACGACGGTGACAGGCCTCTCAAGGGCATCTCGTAGCGCGCTCCGCCGACCTTCATAGTACTCAAGCACGCGCTTGAAGATCCCGTCAGGAAGAATCAATGTGGCATCCTTAGAGACATTCGTCTCCTCGCCCTTAGCGAGCTCCCTAAAAGCCATATAGTGAGAAAAGGTGATAAACACAAAGAGAACCGTCAGTAGTAAAAAGGTGCCGATGACCAAAAGCCAATCTGCTGTGGGATTTTTCCCAAGTGCGTAACCCCCACCTGTCTGTTGACGGTTCTTATAGGTAGACTTGAGTCTGGTGAATAGCGTAGTCATTTCTTTTTTTGTTTCAGCACATTTAGCGAAAAAGAGCCCTGCCACGAATGACCGTCTTTTTCAGCATCTACCACCTCTATGCTGGCCTGGAGCACTTCGGACCTATAAGGAATGCGCTCAAGCAACATACTGAAGCGATACGTTGCCTCCCATGATCCTTCTGTCTCCAGCATCAACGAAAATCCGGACCACTTTTCCGCATTCACACCGGAGAATATACCCGCGGACACTCTATCGGTACTCACCTGCACCCCAGCTTCTCGGCCAAGGTCTTCAATATATTCAATGAACGAAACGATATCGCTGTCGTTCAACACATACCCTTCAACCTTCGCGATGTCAGAACCCCGTTCAGTAACAAGTTTACGCACAGCGCGAGTTTTCTCCTCGCTCGTATCAGACTGCAACACCACTGCACGAGTAGCAATGGTCTTCTCTAGCAGGCTACCGGTACCAATCCACAATCCAAGATAAGCTCCGATACCGAGTATGAGGAGCACGGCATTCACCACGATCTTCAATTTTGTCTGGAAATGCTCGAACATGGGTTCTATTCTGTCGCTTGTTTTTCCTTACTCTCCTCCTTACCCGCGACCGCGGTGATGGAAAACTCGATATCCTCTTTTCTACTGAGATTCGAGATGGGCAGATCGACTCCAGAGAAAAGGGTGTTGACGGAAAGCCGTTTCGAAAAAGTCACGAGGCTCTCACGGGTGGAGGCTACGCCGGAGATCTGAAGTTGTTTCTGCGAATCGCTCTTCGAAACGAGAGAAAAGCCCTGCAGTCGTATTTGTGTCGGTTTCTCTGCAAGAACGACCTTGATGAGCTCGGAGAACAGTACAGGGTCCTCGATTCTCTTTGGGTCGAGCGCCGTCAGGGTGTTCTTCAGAGACTGAAAATCGGCCAGCATCTGTTTATCCTCATCGGAGGGCTCATAGTTATTCACCTTGGTCGATTGCTGCCGTGAAAGGAGGTAATCCTGTAAAAAAGCGATTCCAAAAGGAGCACCCGTAACGATTCCAGTAAATAGAGCGAAAAAGACGAAGATAGAGAATAGGGCAGTGAATCGTAAACGGTATTCGCGGCGTAGCTGAGCTTTTAGGGCTGGAGGTAAGAGATTCATGAGAAATAGGAGCGAAGGAATAGGCCTGTGGCTACGGCAAACGAGAGAGACTCGGTGCGAGAGATAGGTGGAATGTATGAATCAAAAGAGAAGATATTCTCCCACACATTCCCCAGCGCTACAGGCAACCCAAGGCTAGCTTCAAAATACTCCGGTAATCCAGACAGGTTCGCCTCCGGGCCGCAGAGGATGATACGACCGATCTTCTCTTTCGCGTCCGAGTACCGCTCACGGTGAGAATCCCAATAAGAAACAAGTTTTTCTATCTCGTCCTTGAGAGCCGAGAGCGTGTTCGCAAGCGAGAAAAAAAGGTCGGCATCCTCTTTCTTACGGGCGATGCCACGCTCTCCTTTTATCTTTTCTGCTTCAGCGGCAGATATCTTGAAATACTTCTTTATCGCCTCAGTAAGAGCGTCTCCGCCTACCGAGATCACAGAAGAGAAGTGGACTGTGCGTCGAGAAACGAGAAAGAGGCGCGTATCATACTTTCCTAAATTAACGACGATGGCAGGGCTATGGTCTTCCCGCTTTATGAGGGCGTTCACCGCCGCTTGGGCTGAAAGTTCAAAAGCTACAGGGGTCAGCCCCGCTGAGACGAAAAGGTCTACGTAGCGAGACACCACGAGATTGGGTACTACCGAGACGCTCACCTGGAGACGATTAGAAGCAGGATCGATAGAAACGATCCTATAATCAAAGATAGCATCTTTAGGGGGCACCGGAACATGCTCCTCAAGCTTGAGCTCTAGGCCTGCCCGAATCTCATCAGGAGCAAGGCGGGGTACCTCGGTACTGAAAATATAGGCTTTGTCTTCAGGCAACGCGGCAGTGATCAAATCCAACTTATACTTCTTCTTCAATTCAACTAGCGCTTCTTTGATATGGGGACTATTCGGAAACGTATCATCGTCACCTGCCTCGGAAAGCACATACCTGCCATACTTGCCCACAGAAAATGAGCCTCCCTTCTCAATGATCTCGATGAATCGTATCGCTTCGGGAACAACCTCAATACCCACCGAAGGCATGGCCAATATCTTGGGTGTTGGAAAATATTTCAATAAACCACTAAGTACGTGTGAGCTCATAGAGTCACCTTATTATACAGTCTATGTGCTATCCGGACGAGTGGCAGATTCACCCTTGCGATTTCGGTAAAGCTCAAAAGTTGCGGGCATGACCGAAAGGAGAACAATGACGAGCAAAACGAATGAGAAGTTCTTTTCGACGAACGGCACCGAAGAGAAATAATACCCTGCAGGAACCAGTAGAAACACCCACAAACACGCACCTAGCACGTTATAGCGGGTAAAGCTGGCGTATGACATCTCTCCTGTGCCGGCAAGAAACGGAGCGACCGTGCGCACGATTGGGACGAAACGAGAGAGCACAACTGTCTTTCCGCCGTAGCGTTCGAAAAATGCATGGGTCTTCGCGATGTAGCGAGGCTTCACAAGCGTCGGGAAGCGGACGAGGAGCCGCTCTCCCGCTATCCTTCCGACCCAATAATTGACGGCATCTCCAAGAACGGCGGCGCCAAGGCAGAGTATTAAGAGTGGGAGCAGACCTAGGCTTCCTTGCGCAGCGACCGCGCCGGCCGCGAATAGGAGAGAATCGCCGGGAAGGAAGGGCGCGACGACAATCCCTGTTTCAAGAAAAATAACAACAAAGAGGAATCCATAGACAAGAAACCCGTACTCTGCGATGAGTGCACCGAGGTACACGTTGAGGTGCAGTAGTACGTCGATAAGGCCCAATGCGCTCTCCATTTTTCTTGTTTATCGAACGAGACTCCCTTCCGGCACACTAGCATCGACCGACAAAAGAGAAAAGGCTTCACCGTCGCCTACTCCAAGTACCATGCCCTGGCTTTCAAGCCCCATAAGAGTCCTGGGTTCGAGATTGAAGGCAAACGCCACTTTCCGGTCTACAAGCTCCAATACGTCTTTAAAGAAAAGCCCAACACCCGCAATGATCTGCCTCTCCCCGAGTCCTCCAAAAGAAACCTGAAACTTTACGAGCTTCTCGGAACCTTCAACACGCTCGGCGCTCATAATGCGCCCGACGCGAATCTCTGTTTTCTTAAAATCATCGATGGTGATCATGTGGTTGAGTGTCTTTCTAAATAACTCTTGAGGATAAGGGCGGCGGCTGACGCATCGGTTAACGCACTCTTTCCCTGTACGCGCTCCGCCTCCGCGCTCGTGTAGAATTCAGGTTCAAGATACACCGGGATCTCGAGCTCTCCCTCAAGTACCGACTTGAGCAGAGTGATATCTTTGAGCACTTCGTTCTCGGTACCATCGAGATTGCGCGATTCACCGATGACCACCGCATCGACAAGCTTCTCAAGACAGAGTGCTTTGATGTTGGCGACCAATTGCTGATCGTTTGCCCATACCCCATACGGAAGAGCAAACTTCGCTTCTTCATCAGAAAGCGCAACGCCGACGCGCTTTTTCCCGTAATCGATACCAACAAGACGCATGGGAAACAGTATAACTCGTAACCTAGAACTTGTAACGACGACGTTGCGATGAGTTGTTGTTCTGGTATTATGGCGAAATCAGGGAGGAGTGGCAGAGTGGTCTAACGCGCCGCACTTGAAATGCGGTGTCCCTTTACGGGGACCGTGAGTTCGAATCTCACCTCCTCCGACTTGACAACTAAGTATCGGCGTGTCCTTACTACCTACGATGTAGTGGCGACCCGACTGCATACTGAGTTTTCCAAAACAACGACAGAATTCTGTCGTTGTTCGGACTCTACGGATATCCCCGTTTGTCTTGCCAAGAATGGAAAGCGCCACAAAACGATGAAGGGGCTTGCCGCATGGGCATACTCCGCAAAAGGCTGGTATTACGGCCTTAAAATGCTCATCACGACCGATCTGAAACGC
>DATDXL010000044.1:0-14124 GCA_036517235.1 Minisyncoccota bacterium | reverse complement strand
TCTGCTACGGGGATGAATGCGGTATGAGGGAAGGGGGTCGGGGTGAGAAGCGAACACGTGGAGCTTCGCAAGACTCATTGAGCTCGAGTCTTCGAGAGCCAATGAGTGGACAGTTCCTGTAAGGAAACGGGAGTTTCCCCGCAGAGGAGAGCAGTGAGCGAATCGGCGAGCGAGCGTTGAGAACCGAGGGGTTCTCAAAATAAAGTTCTACTATCCTAATACCTCGTCAGCTCTGCTGCGAGGATATGAACGAGCAGGGTTTATTTAAAGGAGATGTCTCATGGGGGTGAAAATCCAGAAAATAAAATAGAACCGTTACAGTCAGAAGCGCTCCGTCAACTTTCTAACGCAAGAACTCTTCTTGGACATGTGGAAGAGCGCCTGAAGAAAGGAGACGTTTCTGACGAAGCATTACTTGCGGAGATTATAGAGGTTGCAAAAGGTGCTAGTGTTGGGGTAGCAGAGAAGGTCTATTCCTATAAGAAATACTTTCCGGGTGGAGAGGCAGGGGGAACGAAGAGCTAAAATTTTTTTGCAGAACGCTTGTCGTCTCGCAGGAGACAGTTTATTATTGCGCTCTATTTGATAGAATAGAGAGATGCTTTCGTGGGGAGCCAAAAGGAGATTTATCGTTCTTGCAATCGCGATTCTAATAGTCGTGCTGATTTTTACTTGGTATGGATTCGCGAAATTCTATGCGCCGCCGAGCTGTACTGACGGCAAGCAGAATCAGGAGGAGCTCGGCGTTGACTGCGGAGGCCCGTGCGCGCGTCTCTGTCCTAACCAGGCACCCGATCTTATTGTTCGCTGGCAACGCTCGTTCCCTGTAACCAACGCTTCATACAATGCTCTGGCCTATATCGAGAGCTCCAACCCCCGATTAGGTTCTAAGAACGTAAATTACATTTTTAAGTTATACAACAAGGAGAATGTGCTTGTTGCTGAACGCGCGGGTACTACGACTATACCTCCCCAACGTATCGTGCCTATATTTGAAGGTGATATAAGAACAGGGAATAGAGTCCCTAACCGCATCGTGTTTCAGTTTGAAGGGACCCCTGTTTGGGAGACGCTTTCAGCTGTTGGTCCCAATGTGGCGATCACCGATCAAGATGCAAGGGATCTAGATTCGCTCCCGCTCATTTCTGCCCTTCTCAGGAATAACAGCGCTAAATCGCTTCATAACGTAGCAGTAGCCGTCATTGTGTATGATAAAGATAATAATGCCAGGGCCGCTTCGCAGACGGTCGTAGAGAGTGTAAAAGCGCTCGAGAGCGCCGACCTACTGTTCTCATGGCCCACGCCTTTTGCGTTTTCTGTAGGGCGTATCGAAATCGTTCCCCGTCTCTATCCTGGGTTGCAATACTAAACTAACGTGCCCTGTAGTGAAACTTTGGCTTGCACTTTGTGCGGTAAGATAGAAAGTATGAATACTAAGGTCGGTTTTTACCAGACATTAATTTATAGAGCTTTGACTGCGCCTTTGCGCGAGCCGAAGTTCTACTAACTGGGCGTGGAATTGCGCATTTGGTTCGATTCGGTGAAGGCCAGACTCTCTCGGGGAGGGATGGGCGGTGCTATCGATTGGATACTCTTCGCGGCAACATTACCTATTCTCGGGACGGGGCTCGTGACTATGAATTCGTTCGTTGGCGAGAACCCCCTTTTTACCCGCCAGCTTTCATGGGCCCTGATAGCGATAGCGGTCTTTTTTGCGTTTAGTTTCATTGACTTTAGATTTCTTAGGAGAACGGGGATATTGGTTGCCTTTTTCCTTTTTTCTGTAGGAACACTCCTCTTTCTTCTTGTTTCAGGGGAGGTTATACGCGGTACCCAGAGCTGGTTAACGATTGGCGGACTTTCTGTGGAACCCGTTGACCCCATAAAGCTTGTCCTTATTCTCATTCTGGCGAAATACTTCTCCCGCCGCCACATCGATATCGCCAATATCAAACACATCCTTATCTCCGGACTCTATGCATTTACGCTCTTCGTGCTTGTCTTTTTACAGCCGGACTTTGGTTCGGCCATGATCATTTCTTGTATCTGGATCGGCATGGTCATGGTTTCGGGGATTTCCAAAAAACACCTTGCCGCTGTCATTCTTATACTCGCACTCACCTTTGCGGGCCTCTGGTTTTACGTTTTCAAGGATTACCAAAAACAGCGGATTCTTACATTCCTTAATCCTTTGACAGATATACGAGGTGCGGGCTACAACGCGTACCAGTCGACGATTGCAGTCGGCTCAGGACAATGGTGGGGGAAAGGGGTCGGGTATGGCACCCAATCGAGACTCAATTTCTTGCCTGAATACGAGACGGACTTCATATTCGCGGCATTCGCGGAAGAGTGGGGATTTTTTGGAGTCATACTCTTGCTTCTTTGCTACGCAGTATTGGTGTGGAGGATCTTGGTGAATAGCATGCGGGGGGCGACCAACTTTGAGATTCTGTTCGGGCTAGGTCTCGCGGTGCTGTTTGTCAGCCATATCTTTATACATGTTGGCATGAACATGGGTTTATTGCCGATCACTGGCATCACGCTTCCCCTTGCGAGCTACGGAGGCTCTCATCTTCTGACCGAATTTGCGGGACTCGGCATTTTGATGGGTATGCGGCGCTATAGCCATGCGGCGCATAAGGAAGTGGCCAAGAACGAATTCCTGGGTCCGGCATAGGATTTTGGTTCTTGCGTTGTTGTCCAATATACGCTAGGTTACCTAGCAAAACATAACCTGTTCTTTGGAAGGAGGTGAGTAGTTTAATGGCAACAAAAGCATTTCTAGATTTCGTCTGCGGAGTATGCGACGAGAATCTTAGAGATCCCGAAAAACGCGCTGGATTCACCACATCTCTTCGGGAGACTCCAGAAAGAATCGCCCAGATGCTACAGGAGAGTTTAAATGGGGGCGACATGCCGATCCGGGCAAAGACCTTACGCGTTATTGGCAAGAGAACCGATGTTAGTTCAAAAGATATCCCGCAAATAATGGCTCGGCTCAGCGCCCACTTTCTACAGGGAGCCAAGCATCCCTATGACACCTTTGCGTTCGAGATTTGAAGTTTGTCCCACACCGCGGTTTTCTAACCGCGGTGTTTTTCTATTTCATAGAGCTTTTTTGTCTGAGAAAACATTTCATGAAGAGAGAATTTGGTTATAACCCGCTCTTTGAGTGCATTGCCAAAAACACTACGCATCTCAGGATGTTCAATCATGGATGTCATCGCGGATTTAAGTTCTTGAGAAACTTTAGGTGACACCAGTGACCCTGATTTTTGGTTCTCTATAATCTCTAGCGTACCCCCGACATTTGTGGCAATAACAGGTAGCGAAGCAAAGCCGGCTTCCAGGAGTACATAGGGCAATCCTTCTTTTATTGAGGGAAGTATAAAGATATCGAAAGCTTTAAGATATATAGATGCGTGGGGTACGAACCCAGAAAAAAATACGGTTTCGGATAGATTTTCTGTCCGCGCCATTTTCTGAAGCTTTTTCTTTTCTTCCCCATCTCCAACAATACAGAGGATAGTATTAGGATGTGCTCGATTGAGTGCGGCGAACGCCTGTATTAAATACCCAATGCCTTTATTTTTTGTAAGCTCTGCAATTGTTCCAATCACCAAGGTATCACTCGCAACTTTTACACCGAGTTTTCTTTGTGCCTCCTCACGGTTCATAAACTGTGTGACAGGGGTAACGCTGTTATAAACTAAATTTATCTTTCTTGAACAGAAAGGGAATTTCCTTGCTCGTTCCAAGTCATACTGTGAGATAACGATGACAGAATGACAAAGGAGAAAAGTAAACCATGTGGCTATCCAAATAACTCCTCGCGCTATGATATTCCGGTCTTCATTATGAGGAAATCCGTGAACCGTGAAGATAATCTGTGGTACTCGGGTGAGACGTGCTGCCAGGGCACCAAGTCCTCCGGCTTTAGAACTATTAAGGTGCACAACATCGTATTCGTTCTTTCGTAAGAGTGTACGAAGTTCTTTTAATGCAAGCAGTTCTTTTCCCAGCGATATGTCTCGTGCAAATGCTCTAATGAACTTAACGTTTATAGCACTTCTCCCATTTGGGTATATAGGATCTTTTAATCTATCTGCAAGTAAGCCGCTGGAAGCACCAGGCTCACCAGTTCCTCCTAGTGCCACCGTGACGTCGTGCGATTGCGCAAATGAAGTTGCTAGCTCGTACACATACCGCTGTGCACCGCCCCAATTGGACTTGGTTATTACATAGAGGATCTTGAGTTTTTTTGCCTCTGCCATATAAATACTAAATTACCATATCGGCCTTGCCTTGGACAGTTTTTGTTGTAATATGGGGATTCATGCTCCCGTTAGAAGTCGCGACCGACAACAAGGTTAATCAGGTCCATTTTATTGTGCATACTTCACCCCATTATCAATACTTAGTTTCAGTAGTTCCGCAGGTCGCGGTCTACCCCGTGTGAAATTCTTACAATGTTGTATTATCAGCATAATCTAATCGAAGTATTTCCCGATACAGTTACCTTTGTAGATAACTGTAGAATTTCTATCGGGGTCTACTTCTAACGGGATGATAGTGCCTAACCGTTTTGAGCGTTCGCTCTTGTTTGTGGGGGATATTATCGCGTTATTCGCCGCGCTTTGGCTTATGTTGCTTGTCCGCTACGGCTCGTTCACCTCAGAGCTTTTTCTTCTCCACCTCGCCCCCTTCTCCATTCTCTTTCTCGTCTGGATTTTTGTCTTCTTCATTGCCGGCCTCTATGAGAAGCATACGGTTATACTCAAGAGCCGAATCCCGTCGCTTCTCTTTAGCACACTTGTGGTCAATACGGTCATTGCCATCGCCTTCTTTTACTTCGTTCCGTACTTCGGTATTACTCCCAAGACCAACCTCTTCGTGTATCTTGTCATCTCATTCATTCTAGTCCTTCTCTGGAGAATATATGGCTATCCGCTTCTAGGTTCACGCCGCAAGCAGAATGCGCTTTTGATAGGTAGCGGCTCTGAACTGCGGGAGCTTCGCGACGAGGTCAACAACAATTCCCGGTATTCCATCAAGTTCGTTTCCTCCGTCGATCTCGACGCGGTGGATAAACTTGATTTCAAGAGTGAGGTCCTCGACACTATTTACTCGCAGGGGATCCAGATAGTCGCGGTTGATCTTCAGAGCGAGAAGGTCAATCCCATCTTGCCCCATCTCTACAACCTCATCTACTCCAAGGTCCGTTTCATCGATATGTACAAGGTCTATGAGGATATTTTCGACCGCGTTCCGCTCTCGCTCTTGAGGTATAACTGGTTTTTAGAGAACATCTCATTAGCACCCAAGTTTACCTATGACTTCCTCAAGCGTGTGATGGATGTCGTGATTTCCATCCCTTTGCTTATAGTTCCGGCACTGACGCTCCCATTTGCATTCGCGGCGATGAAGCTTGAGGATGGCGGTGAGCTATTCTCGCACCAGAAACGCGTCGGTCGCAACAATAAACCGATTGAACTAATTAAATTCCGTACGATGACTATCGGTAACGACGACGGTGCGTGGGACGCGAAGACGTATGAGAATAAAGTGACCAAGACCGGTGCATTCTTGCGAAAGACGCGGTTGGATGAATTTCCCCAGCTTTGGAACGTTATCAGGGGAGACATCTCGCTTATTGGTCCTCGCCCGGAATTTCCTGCGGCCGTCAAAGAGTACGAGAAAGAGATTCCGTACTACAGCGTCCGCCATCTCATTAAGCCTGGCCTTTCCGGGTGGGCACAGATCTATGGCGAGCATCCGCATCATGGTACCGATATGACGAAGACGAAGAATAAGCTCTCATATGATTTGTACTACATAAAGAACCGCTCGTTCTTGGTTGACCTTAAAATCGCACTTCATACGATTCGGGAATTGCTGTCGAGAAAGGGGATATAAAGAAAGCGTATAGCGTTTAGTGAATAGGGTATAGGAATGTAAGAAAAAGAAAAAACCGTCGGGAGGGCCGAGCGGTTTTTGTCGATTGTGGGAGACTAGCGGCGTTTTCCTGTGCCGAAAGAGCCAGGGGCTCTACGTCCAAGTCTTCTTGAACGGTATTTTTTTGCCTCGGCAACTATTTTTTGAAACGTTTCTTCTCCAAGGAACTCCTTCTCTTCCCTGATTTGTTTCCTGGAAAGGTAACGTATGCCACGTGCCCACTGATGGACTGCGAGTTTGGAACTCAGGAATTCAGCCGATTGTTTGAAGTGAGGTCTGGTAATGTTCATAACGCTATTTGGTACAATATCATATATTATATTATTAGTCAACCATTTATCTTTTTCACTAATTCCGCTAGTATAACCGCAATGTTTAAACATAGGCTGATCGCCCTCATATTGCTCATAGTCGCCGCAGGGGTCGGCTATTTTGTTTACTCGACAGAAGTCCCGAGGATCCCATCATCAGTCGCTACGAGCACTCCTGCGACAGCTTCGAGGTTCGCCTTTAAGCTGGGTCTTGACCTCAATGGCGGAAGCCACCTGGTCTATCAAGCGGACATTTCCAAAGTCGCCGCAGGGGACGTAGCGGTTTCTATGGATGCCCTTCGCGATGTCATTGAGAAGAGAGTGAACCTTTTCGGTGTTTCCGAGCCCCTTGTCCAAGTCGAGTCCGGCGGGGTAGGGAGCACTATCAGCCAGAAGCTCGTCGTGGAACTGCCTGGCGTGACCGATATCCAGAAAGCTATCGACCTCATCGGCAAGACGCCGCTCCTTGAATTTAAGCTTGCACGACAAACGACGCTTCCCGGTACTACGACGCCACAAGTCATCTTTCAGGAAACTGGCATCACAGGCCGGTTAGTACAGCGTGCGCAAGTGGCATTCGATCAAACAACCGGTAGTCCCTACGTCCAACTGAATTTCAACAGCGAAGGAAAAGACTTGTTCGCGAAACTCACGCGCGAACACGTTGGCGAAGTACTCGCGATTTTCCTGGACAATCAGCCCATCTCGCTTCCTGTTATTCAAGAAGAGATTCGTGACGGGCAGGCCCAAATAAGCGGTGGTTTTACACCCCAGGAAGCTAAGCTTCTCGTGCGGGATCTCAATTATGGCGCGTTACCTGTTCCCATAGAACTTGTCTCAACGCAGAAAGTCGGTGCATCGCTTGGAGAAGATGCGCTGAAAGGGGGTGTAAAAGCAGGATGGATTTCATTTCTCGTTATAGCCGCATTCTTGATACTCTGGTACCGATTCCCCGGCTTTTTGGCGGTTATCGCGCTCGCAGTATACGTTGCCATCATTCTTGCGCTCTTCAAGTTGATTCCCGTGACACTCACGGCCGCGGGTATCGCTGGCTTTATTCTCTCTATCGGTATGGCCGTGGATGCGAACATTCTTATCTTCGAGCGTATGAAAGAGGAGTTTCGAAAGGGAGGGCAGAGTGTTGATGCTGTGATCCGAGAGGGCTTTTCTCGCGCCTGGCTCTCCATCCGTGACTCGAACCTCTCGTCCATCATCACCGCGGTCATCCTCTACTGGTTCAGCAACGCCTCCGTGGTCAAAGGATTCGCCCTCATATTCGCTATCGGCGTGCTGGTAAGCATGTTTACCGCTATTACGGTCACTAGGACGCTCTTGCTTGCCGTAAGCCACAAAAACCACGAAGGGGCGATGAAATTCTTATTCGGGAGCGGTGCCACTAACTCATAACACCATGTTCGTTGTTCAACACAGAAAATTCTTCTACATTCTCTCGGCGGTACTTGTCGTCCTTTCTATCGTTGCGGTCGCTGTTCACGGGCTTAATTTCGGCATCGATTTCAAAGGAGGCTCTCTCCTCGAGATAACCTATACCGATGTCCGTCCCGATATGCAGACGGTGAAAGATGCGGTCACCTCTGTCGTAGAAGGGGAGCCGTCGGTACGTCCTATCGGTGAGAATGGTTACGTCATACGCATGAAAAGCATTTCCGAGACGGAGCGCCAATCTCTCATCGCGAAGCTTGGAGAAGGCGGTCAGAAATTCACAGAAGAAAGATTCGATTCCATCGGGCCGCTTTTGGGCAAAGAGTCGGCGCGCAAGTCGCTCATTTCTATCGTTCTTGTGCTCGTGATGATAATCCTCTTCATTGCCTTTGCCTTCAGGAAAGTCTCCGAGCCGGTGTCATCATGGAAGTACGGCGTTATCGCGGTCATCGCCCTTGCCCATGACGTATTCATACCCACGGGCGTATTTGCACTATTGGGTAACTTAAATCCGACTATTGAGATAGATACGCTATTTGTTACCGCACTTCTTGTTATACTCGGCTTTTCGGTACACGACACGATAGTGGTATTCGACCGCGTGAGGGAGAACCTAAGGATTCACAAGAATCAGCCGTTCGAGCAGACGGTGGGGGAGAGCATCAGTCAGACATTCACGCGTTCCATCAATACGTCGCTTACCGTAGTGCTCTCGCTCGTTGTCCTCTATTTTGTCGGAGGTGCGGCAACGCACAACTTCACTTTGGCGCTCCTCATCGGTATCATCGCGGGTACCTACTCGTCTATATTCTTAGGCTCGCCTCTTCTCGTGACTATGGAGAAGTGGCAAAGCAGGAAGAAATGACGCAGATATGAATCTGAAATTCTCACTCCATTTCCAGCAAGCGATTATTGAAAGGGGTATCAACATTGATTATCTTAAGAAAACTATCAAAAATCCCGACGCGGTGCGTGTGTCATTTGCTGGTCGGATGGTTGCTCGAAAAGCTGTAGGTGGTAAGATGTTAGAAGTAGTGTATGTAAAAGGAGTAACCCCAGATACAAGAAATGAATATCGTATCATAACTGCGTATTACATCTTGGATAAATAATATGAAAATAAGTTACGACAAAACGGCGGACGCGATGTATATTCGCCTTCGCGATGGGAAAATAAAAGGAACGGTTAAGGTAAATGACCGTCTCATGATTGACGTGGATACCAAAGGAAATACTGTCGGTGTTGAATTACTGGACGCCTCGTTTCAACTCTCTCAAAAAGGTGTAAAGAGCCTTGAGAAGGATTTCATGAGGGGTGTTCCGGTTGAAATCACAGCCACAACCCCCGCTTAGTAGTGTCTAAGGGCACCTTATGTTTAAGAGATACTGCGATGTTTGTGGGAAGGCGGTAAGGAACGATTTTGTATCTGTTGAGTTTCACCGCGAAAAGTCTTCTGGGTATAAACACTTTGACGTGTGCAGAAGTTGTTGGAAGAAAAAGAAAAGTATTGCTCTTCTTGAAAAGAAAGTGTCGTTGATGGAGTCCAAAATAAGACGATAAACTCATTAAGATTTATGGAAAACGGAACGGTTCCCATACCAAATACACCTCCTGTTTCTCCTGAAATAAACTCAAACGCTTCAGTTAATTTTCCTAAACCCAATCGCACCCCAGTCTTTGTTGGAGGAGCAGTTCTTGGACTCGTGCTGGTTGCTGGTGCATGGTTTTTTATTAGCACGAAAAAGGAAGTTCCAAATCCTTGTCTTACACAAGACTTAAGTAAGTCAGCGGAGGATAATATCACTAATGTAGTGAGGTCCTTTGAGGAATATCAATCAGTGAAAGATGGTAAAGCCCTCTCTGCTTGTAAGTCAGTATCCTTTACAAGTGACTTAATGTCCCAATCTGACCCATTCCCGTTTTATGGGATTACCACATATCTTGTTGGAAACCCTGTACCGATCTCTGCGCAGGAATTTTCTGTGAACGTGAATGAACGTCGTATGCTTTACAGCGGAGGTGTAAGCGGGGGAACCTATCCTGAACAGGATGTAGATGCGACTTTTATTGTTGAGAAAGACGCAAACGGGAGATGGTTGATTATTTCCTACAACAAAAGGAACTCTAATGCACCAATTGGAACCTCAACAGTACCAGAAGACTGGAAAACTTATCGCAATGACAAAAATGGGTTTGAGTTTAAGTATCCTTGGGAGTGGGTAAATCGTGATAATTCTTTACAGTTTGGCACACCAAACTATTCTTCCGCAGCGTTTAGAGTTATTTTCTCTGAAGATCCGACAGGACAATTGATACAAGATTGGCTAAAAAGTTCAGATGAATTTAATCAGACTGCGTACGAAGGACAGTCCTCAAAAATGGTGTTAAGTAGTAAGAGGGCGCTAATTGATGGTAAACAAGCTGTGGAGCGTCAAGAAACATGGAATGCAGCCGGTTTTTCAACGGTAGTCACTTACGTAAAAGTTGGGGCTGTTGTATACCAGTTCAGTATATTGCCAGGGAAAGAGAATATTATCTCTGAGTCTGATAAACAGAAGTACTACAAAATTCTCTCCACTTTCAAATTCACTAAGTAGCATTTGACAACATTTGTCGGAAGAGTAGTATGGAGCATATGAATTTAGTTGTTGGCAATTTAAATAGTGGCTCGCTTCTCGGCCTCCTCCTTAGACGGGGTGGAGCGTTTGCTAGTGCCTGAAATCTGAACCTACGATTTTAAACACCAGCCAGCGCCCCACCCTAGGGGCGCTGGCTTCGTTTTACTTCGGGAGAAGTAGCGATATGTTCTTTCACAACAGAAAACAACAAAATCAAAACCTATGAACCCAGGAATATACCGTCCGTTTCCGCAGATTCACTTGCCTGATCGAGAGTGGCCGAACCGCGTCCTTACCAAGGCGCCCAGCTGGTCTAGTGTGGACCTTCGCGATGGGAATCAAGCACTTCCGAACCCGATGAACATCGCGCAAAAGCTCGAGCTTTTCCCTCTGCTCGTGAGATGTGGCCTCAAGGAGATTGAAGTTGGATTTCCGGCGGCATCGAATACCGAGTTCGCCTTTAACCGTCGCCTGATCGAAGAGGATCGTGTGCCGGATGACGTGTGGCTCCAGGTGCTCGTGCAGGCGCGTGAAGATCTTATAGAGAAGACTTTTAAGTCGCTTATGGGGGCCAAGAAGGCCATCATCCATCTCTACAACTCCACGTCGCCGGCACAGCGTCGTGTCGTATTCGGGATGACGAAACAAGAGATTATCCAAGTCGCGGTGCACGGTGCACAGATGATCAAGGACCGGCTCTCACGGCTCCAAGGAACCGAGGTAACGCTTCAGTATTCGCCTGAAAGTTTCAGCGCGACCGAAGTCGAGTTCGCCAAGGAAATCTCCGAAGCGGTCATGGATGTGTGGCAACCGACTCCACAGAGGAAAATGATCCTCAACCTTCCGGACACGGTCGAGGTCGCGATGCCCAATGTCTATGCTGATCAGATCGAGTGGGTCTGTCGGAACATAAAGAACCGGGACTCGCTCATTATCAGCTTACATACGCACAATGATCGTAGTACTGGTACTGCAGCGACCGAGCTCGGGCTTCTTGCAGGGGCTGATCGGGTCGAAGGTACGCTCTTCGGCAACGGCGAGCGTACAGGAAATCTCGACATTGTCACGGTTGCACTGAACCTCTATATGCATGGCATTGACCCCAAGCTTGATTTCTCGAACCTCAATGCGGTTCGGGAAGTCTATGAGCGTTGTACCGGCATGACTGTTCCGGACCGCCATCCCTACGCTGGAGAATTGGTGTTTACCGCGTTTAGCGGGTCGCACCAAGATGCCATCAAGAAGGGGTTGGAAGAATGGGAAAAAGGTGGTCGGGAACACTGGGACGTTCCGTATCTCACGATTAACCCAGGGGACATCGGGCGCAGATATCACAAGGCGATTCGTATCAACAGTCAGTCTGGTAAAGGCGGTATTGCTTTCGTGCTCAAACAAGAATTCGGCATGGATCTGCCGAAAGAGATGCAGCGCGAGTTCGGGCCGATTGCAAGCGAAAAAATCGATGCACTTGGTCGTGAAGTTACGGGACAGGAACTCAAGGTAATGTTCTTGGAGGAATATGTTCAACGCTATTCCCCTTGGCATTTCATGGGATTCAAGGCCGAGAGTATCCCCGGTGGGGTCCAATGTTTCGCACAGCTACAACAAGACGGGAAAAATGTTGAGTTCGTGGGCGAAGGCAATGGTCCGCTTGCGGCGCTGGTTCATGGTTTCAGTACTATTGGTGAACCTCGTTTTGAGATAACTCACTACAGTGAGCATGGGCTTGAGATCGGGGAAGACGCTTCCGCTATTGCCTACATTCGGATCAAAATGGGAGATGGTAAGACCAGGTGGGGTTCGGGAGTGAATACGAATATCGAGCATGCTTCGGTGCAGGCAGTGCTCTCCGCTCTGAACCGCCTCTGATTGTTGCGTGTTGCTGCTGTTGTTTGCTGTCCAGCCGGCTTCTTTTGAAGCCGGCTTTTCCTTATATTTCTTGGCCAATTGACAGCCCCTTTGCCATATGTATAATGTACCGACGCTTCAGTATTTCATTCGCTAACGAGCGAATGGGGTGAAGTGCGTTCCTTGAAAATGAAATAATCTAGTCCCGTTAGAAATCTGAAATTAGTTTCAGTTATTTCTAAGCGGGATGAGAACACAAAAAGTAAGTGCAATGCCAATTCGATGTAATCGAATTGTGCATCCCGAGCCATTTCTTAATGGCGAGGGAGTTAAAGTCTAGAAATTCCAAGCGGTCCGATTTACGCGGATTGTTTGGATAAATAAAATGATTCCAGAAGTTAAGAGAAAACATAATTGAAGTTCTGATGTGTTCCTATATGGAATATTGAGGAAGGAAATAGAGAATACCATTTTCTGTTTTGTTCCGTTCAAATCTTCAATAAGAGTTTGATCCTAGCTCAGGATGAACGCTGGCGGCGTGGATAAGGCATGCAAGTCACGGGGGCGTGTGTAGCACACAGTTTGTAAAGTTCATAAAGTTATAAGGTTCGTAAAGTGGGAGGGTGTAGGTTGCTGTATCCGCTTTATAAACTTTATAAACCTGCAACTTTGTAACCTGCGCGCTATGCGCGCAACCGGCAGACGAGGTAGTAATAAGCAGGAATCTACCAATGAGTCGGGCACAGCTCGTCGAAAGACGGGGTAATTCCCGATAGCCCGTGCACTAATTTGTGGACTATTAAAAAAAGAAAACGCTCCGGCCGAAGCCGAAGCGTTATGAAGATCTCATTTTCCGACGAGTGTCAGAAAGTACTGAACCTCCCCAACTAGGCAGAGGCCAATCAGAATGGCGAGAGGGACAGCGGCGACTAACACGGTGATGAGATCAGGAGCTTCTGTGGATTGGTAGGGCCGGCTTGGAAGCTTTGCCCGCGAGGCGAATTCGAATATCATACTAATCCCCATTATAGAACATTTTTCTTTTAAGTCAATAGTTTAGAAATTAGTGCATGGTAAAGGGTTAACCGCTCTATGAAGAGCCTGCTCAGTATCAGCTAGTTGGTAGGGTAATGGCCTACCAAGGCTACGACGCTTAGGGGGGGTGAGAGCCTGTTCCCCACCGATGGAACTGAGATAAACGCTCGCATCTTTTTTCACAAACGTGCTTCGGTAATTGAAAATTATAGTCGGCTCTCAACGAGAAATTCATAAGTCGCTTCGCTCCTGAAGCCAGATGAATTTCTCTGTTTGCCTCCTTAATTTTCAGATTGCCTTTCGCAATGTTTGTTCAAAAAGATGCTCGCTCCAGAGTTTGGAGCAAGAGCAACTGTCTCCTTGGAGAGTAATCTCCATGAAAAAACCAACTCATAACGGTGGAATCTGCCGAAAGGCAGACAATACCGTGGGAAGTTGTCTTGCACTGAAAGAAGGTTTGGAACGAGGTAACTCGTAAGCCATGTTTGTTAGGAGTTAAGATGATAATTGTTCAGCATTGAAAGAGATATGCTTTATCCTCTCTTAATTTGGGATGGCGAAAGCGTGAAATCCACTCGTGGCACTATGTAGGTCCGAATCCTACCCAACCTCCAATTTTGCGGAATACCACAAAACTATTCCGCGCTTTCTTTCAGTGCAAGATTAACCCCGTAACGACTTTTCGCTTCGGCGAAAGAGTTGCTGAAATGTCCGATAAGGGACTAACGCAGTAGCTAATATGTTGGCTCCTCACTGATTTCAGTGAGGATGAAGGTATAGTCTGATACTCCGAGTGATCGGAGAAAACACTATGACGGTCCATACACCTACGGGTGGCCGCAGTCGAGAATCTTCCGCAATGGGCGAAAGCCTGACGGAGCGACGCCGCGTGGTCGATGAAGTCCTTCGG
>DATDXL010000043.1:0-8246 GCA_036517235.1 Minisyncoccota bacterium | reverse complement strand
CCTTCTTCTGTCCTTGAGATTTGTTTACCACGCTTCCCTTCCGCGGCAAGCCATTCGTTGACATCATTCGTCCCGCCCGCTTTAACGATAGTCCCGTTTTCCGAATCCACCACTGCTTTAAAATCAGTGAGAATTTCTTTTAAAAAACTCCAACGTTGACCAAACTCCCGTCAAAGGCAAGGTTCACTCCTTGCCTTTTTCTTTTTCCTCTTCAGTTGAATAATTATCCATACGGATAATTATTCAACACTACGATATTTCGTAGTGAGGTAGAGCTTTATATTCAAAAAGCAAGGTTCGACTTTGCTTTTTCTTTTTCTCAACGATATATTGACAATATCCTAAATATAATTTAGATTCTGTTTCAGAAAGGCTGAAACTATGCACCAACTCAGAATCCTCGAATGGTTCGGCCGCAATTGGCCCAATTACCCGAAAGATTCGGTATTCGCGGTAAATATCGGCACTAAACAGGGATACGCGATTGCTTTTGAGACCCACCCTCTACGCGTCCTACTTGGCGCCGTTAAAGGTCCGAAGGGTGGACTCTACGGAATACTAATAGTTGTTGATCCAACTCAAAAGATCTTGATCGATCAACTGCTCTGCAGTAGCACTCAAATTGGCACGAGTGAAACGCTTGACATGCTTAGCCTTTGGCTTGAACTCAAGCCGTACGCCGCAAATTTTGACGAAAAGTGTCCTAATCATCTCCTCAGGACAAGCCAAAAAATGAAAGACAACCCGGAGTCAGTCCGAACGACTGCCGATATTATCGGGTCGGAACCATGCCCCGTCATAACCACAAAAGCGGGAAATTGAATACGTCTCAAAAAGCAAGGTCCGACCTTGCTTTTTATTTTTCATCACATGTTTAATAATTATCCGTACGGATAATTATTAAACAGTGTCAAATGTCAAAGTGTCTCTTTTAAATAACTACTTCGCAACGCGAATCGCCTCTTCGAACTGAATGGAGAGCAACTTGGAAACACCGTCATTACCCATCGTGACGCCATACAAGACCCCTGCGCGAGACATTGTCTCACGGTTGTGTGTGATGAGGACCAGCTGGGAATATTTTGAGAGAGTGTCTATCATATCGCCATATTTTCTTGAATTGGCTTCATCGAGCGCCGCATCGGTCTCGTCGAGGATAATAAAGGGCGGCGGATTCACTTGGGAGATCGCGAAGAGAAGCGCAATCGATGTCAGCGCTCGCTCACCTCCAGAGAGCACCTCAAGCCCTTTGATTTTCTTGTGCGGCAAACTTACCCGTATCTCGATTCCCTCTTCGGTTTCCTCTTCTTCAGGCGGCATTTCGCCCTCGGCTAAAATATCTTCTTCATCTCTTCGTTTGCGCTTTTCGGGACGAACCACGACAAGCGATGCGACACCTCCTCCAAACATCAGCTTGAAAAATTCTTCAAATTGCGTGTTGATACGGCGTACTCCCTCTTTGAATTCGAAATCAAGCTTCTCGGTAAGCTCTTTGATGAGCGTCTGGAGCGACTCGGCAGACTTCTCTAGATCAAGCACCTCGCGCTCTAAGAATGAATCTCTATTCGACGCATCCTGATACTCTTTGAGCATCTCTTCGCTCTCCCCGCTCCCCATCTCCTCGAGTCGTATCTTTATCTTTTCCAAGTGCCTGCGCCTGTCGTATTGGAGCGACCTCTCTTCGCTCTCCTCTGATCTTTGCATCTCCTCCGCCTGACGTAATACTTCAGCCCCCACCAAAACTATCGCTTCCTTACGCTCGCGCTCATACTCCTCTTTTTCAAGCTTGAGGGTATCTTCACGACTCTTCAAAAGATTGAGCTTTGCCCTAATCTCGTTACTCTCTGCCATAATGCGAAAAATGTCTCGCTCTGCCTCACGGCTTTCATCTTTCTCCTTCTCAAGCTCAACGCGCAGGCGTTCATACGCAGCCTGACTTTCCTTCTCGCTCTTCTCCAATCCCCCGAGACGTGCATCGAGCTCGGCGCGTTGTCCCTGCAGGACCTTTATCTCCGACTCTACTTCACCAAGAGAACGTTCATCGCGCGCGGACTCGAAACGCTTGATAAAATCGGCGAGCAGGGACTTGATGCGCGCGATAATGGAACAAGCTTTGGAAATATCTTCTCCTTTCTCGACATTAGAGAGCTCCTGACCCAAAACCTTGGCAAACTCCCTGACCTCGGTGAAAGGCACGGTGCGATGTTCCTCTTGGTCGCTGATTTCGCGGAGTTTCTTGAGACGGCGCTCCTCACCAGCAAGTTCTCCTTCTATGCGTCCGGCATCACGAACCAGTTCGTCCTTCTGCGTTCGCAGATCGCGAAGGATACGTTCAAATTCAAGGACCTGAGCGCTCTTGTCGTCACGGCGCTTAGAGCCTTCAAGGGTTTTTCTCGCCTTTGCAAGCACTTGCTCAAGGTCAGTAAGCTTCTCTTTTGGTCCTTTTTCTTCATCAGAAAGAGAACCTCCCGCGGCGGTAAGATAGGTGTGTTCGCGCGAAAGATACTCGGTGTAGAGGACCGCAAGCTCGCTTCGGAGCTCCTTGGCCTTCTCTACCTTCTCCACCTGCTTTTTCAAGAATTTCAGATGTGGCGCGAGCTCGCGGCGCAGACTCTCCACTTGCGCGATGTTCTCGTGGGTACGCAAAAGCTTCCTTTCGCTCTCGGCCCGTTTGTATTGATAGATCTTGAGGCCAAGCGCGTCCTCAATCATCAAACGTCGCTCTTTGAGGTTAGCGTTGAGTATCCGGTCGGCTTCGCCTTGCGAGATGATATGATGCCCCGTCGGTCCCATGTGCGCCTGCGCCAAAAGCTCTACGATATCTTTTAGCCGCACCACCGAGCCGTTGATCAGGTAGTCATTGTTGTTATCCCGGTGAACCACACGCTCGATGGTGACCTCGTCAAAGTCTATATTGAGGAGGCGCTTACGGTTATCCAGCGTCATTTTCACCGAGGCACGCGCCATACGCCCCATCGTCCGAGAACCGTTGAAGATCATATCTTCGCTCCGCTTACCGCGGAGCGATTTTATCGATTGCTCGCCGAGGACGAACCGAAACGCTTCAGCGACATTGGACTTTCCGGAGCCATTAGGCCCGACGATAGAGGTTATAGCCGTATTGAAACCGAGTTCAGTCTTTTTCGCAAACGACTTAAAGCCCGAGAGCTCTAGAGACTTGAGATACATCCCGTTAGAAGCCCCAGTGCATTTCTCCAGACATCGAAATGCCACGGGGCGAGAAGTTAGTACTAATAGCTACTTGCGACACTACATGTCCTGTAGCAGAATCCGATAGGATTCTTGGTTCGTGACAGGAAACGGACCAGCCGTTTCTGCTTGAAATTAGTTGAATATGATTCTTTAATCGATTTCTATATATCATGATCATGTAAACACAGATGGTAAGTTCTCTTTCCGCGGCTTCTAACAGGATACATAGCTAAATTATAGCGTCTTGAGGAAAAAAAAGAAAAAGCCATCCCGAGAAACGGAACGGCTTGGTATCAACATCACGACACGACATTTTTTGTGCACCGAAATGGAGCGACGCCATGACGGCTAACACCCGCTTTCAGCACAAAATGCGAGCCTTTGGGACCGGTGCCGCTCCTGTTGAACCGGAGCTCCACAGTTATAGAAGGGCCTGTCTCGCCGAGAAAGAAGTACTCGTCGATTCGGTCGGTGATGGCAAAGGCCCTGCAGAGAGCCTCAAGCTGAACGGTCGTCGGCTGGAGGTAGTGCTCATGTTCATGGGCGCCCCCAACTGGAATACCATTCGGAAAAAGCCGCCCGCAGGTTGCCATAGTGACAATTGCTCCCCGAAGCGACTGCGCGGTGAACAGAATCTCGGGGTATTGCGTGAATATACCGTCGGGCTTCCTCATCTCACGGGCGAGATGCTTACAAAAAACACAATTTCCTCTTCTCATAGTTTCTTTTTACAGGATTGCGGTTGTAGCGGAAATGCCTCCCATGTCATCCCTGACCAGGCAAGTCACTGTTTCTGTTTGCCATAATACACAGGTATAGTACCCAGTCAACTACACGGATTCTCTCCTATAGCTTAGAATACGTGTATGGGAAAACTAGAGATACAGAGCGCAAAACGAACGCGAAAGGGTGACATGCAAAGAGCGGTACTCATGACCGTGGCAGCCGCAGGTTTTTTGAGTATGGCCCTGCTTGCCCCGAATGCTCTTCAGGCACTTGCGAAACTAGGCATACTAGACATACGAGGAAAACGCCGAAAGGAACTGATAAACCGTTCACGCGATCGCTTACTTGACGCGGGTCTCTTGATGCGTGATGAGAGAGGATATTTACGTCTGTTGCCGAAGGGAGAGGCGAAGCTACGGCAACTTGAACTGCATGACTATCGATTAAAGAAACCGAAACGCTGGGATGAGAAGTGGCGTCTGCTCATCTTCGACATCCCCGAGCGAAGAAGGTATACAAGAGAAAAGGTCCGTAACACCCTGCAAATGATAGGGTTCGAACGCCTTCAAGATAGCGCATGGGTATATCCGTATGATTGCGAAGACCTTGTTACCCTCCTCAAAGTAGATTTCAAAATAGGTAAAGATCTCCTTTACATCATCACCGACGGAATTGAGAATGACCTAATGTTACGAAAGAGATTCGGGCTTGAGTAGCCGCGACTTTTGAGAAAAAAGTACATCACACGTATTCCCAGCGGTCGCTGGGGATACGTGTATTTATTCTATAACTTACCCTATATTCTTACCTTATGAAACAGCAACCTTAACACAAAGCGAGGGAGAAGATCGCTTAATCCCACCCTTTGGCTTTCAGCCCTTCCCGCGCCGCGGCCTGTTCGGCGTCTTGTTTTGATTTTCCTGAACCTTCCGCTATTTTTTCGCTTCCGATGTAGACACCAACCGTGAACACCTTGTCATGATCCGGTCCTTCCTCGTGTACGATCTTATAGGCCGGTGTAACGCCTGCTCTTTCCTGTGCTTCTTCTTGAAATTGACTCTTGGAATCTATCCAGAGCCCCTCCTTGATGATTCTCTCTAGAAGCTTGAAGATATGCCCCGCGACAAAATCCCGTACTGCCGGATACCCTTGGTCGAGAAAGAGCGCCCCGACGAGCGCTTCAAACGTATTAGCGAGTATGTAGCGACGTGCGCGTCCGTTGTCTTTCGCTTCTCCTTTTGAGAGCAAAAGGTAATCATTCATAGAAAGACTTGATGCAACATCCGAGAGCGTGTCGGCATTCACGACCGAAGCGCGGAGAGAGGTCATCTCCCCCTCATTGTAGGTCGGGTAGGTATTGTAGAGATGCTCGGTGATAATGAGCTCTAACACCGCATCACCTAAAAACTCAAGCCGTTCGTTGTGCGCGAGCGACGAGTTTCTATGCTCATTGAGATACGAGCGATGCGTGAACGCTTGCTGTAATAAACCTTTATCGCGAAACGAGATATTCGCGACTTTCTCAAAAACTTTGAAATCTTTCATAATTCATAGTGCGAATTATGAAGTATGAGTTACGAATTAAGTGAACCCTAATTCATAATTCACAATTCCTAATCCACTACAGTTATTTAGTAACGACATCCTTCGACTTTTTTGGCTTTTCCTTACCTAAGAGCATGTTAACCGCCTTGGTGATAATTGGCAAGATGTCGTCGTAAAAGTTGAGATCGACAATATCGGCGAGCTTGAACCAACGGGCGTCATCGAGGCCGCCTTTCTGTTCCAGCTTGATATCTTCGAATCTCGACTCGACAAGGAAATAATCTACATGCTTTAAGAGCTTCCCCTTCTCAGGATGGCTAGCGAGATATTGGTTTTCACCCAGCTTTTCAACTACTTTCAAATGCTTCAATCCAAGCTCCTGGGTAAGCTCGCGCAATGTCCCCTTTTCAACATCTTCTTTCTCCTCAAGTCCCCCCTTGGAAAGCGTCCAGTGCCCAAAGACGTCATGCACGAGAGCTACGTACACCTCACTCTCGTGCCTCGCGTAGACGATCGCGCCTCCGAGGCGTTGGAGTGTGACTTTGTCTTTCTTTCGTTTTGATTCCTCGTCCTTACCCGGTTCTCCGAGCTCTTTGTACACGCTGCCTAAAACACCGTTGACGAACTTGCCACTGTTCTCGCCACCGTAGGTCTTCGCGAGTTCGATCGCCTCGTTAATGGCGACTTTTGCCGGGACCTCGCTCCTATCACTGAATAAAAGCTCCGCGAGTCCCATGCGCAGGACATTGCGGTCAACCGTTGAAATCTTATCAAGCGGCCAGTCGGGTGCCGCCTTTTCTATGATGGTATCTAAATCCTTTCGTTTGCTAAGAACCGTTTTTAGAAGCGAATTAACAAAATCTGAATCTCCAAGTCCGGGAGCGAACTCGGCGAGATTTCTCTCTACCACAGGCGCAAGCGCATCGTCGGGGACCTTTCGGACATCCCACTCGAAGAGAGTCTGCAATACTATTGAACGTGAAAGGTGCCTATTAGCCATTTTCTACTACATTGTACAAGAACCAACCGAAACGTGCGAGCCCAAACTGTGATGATGTTTCTTACGAGAGGCCTAGGGCCTACATCCTTGCCGGTGCTGTCTCTTTCTCCTTCTGTTTCTTATCCTTTTTGCTAGCTTTAAGAGATAGATTGAGTACCGTGCGCCCTCGGTACTTTCCACAATTACTACAAACACGATGGCGAGGCTGGAGGGTACCGCAGGAAGGACAGCCTGAAATACGCACTTCGGTAAGAGCGTGGTGTCCCCGGCGATTGCCGGTGTGTCCCCTTGTTGAGCGCATTCGTACTACCATGGGCGCTAGTATGCACTAGCTAAATAAAAAATGCAACTGTCAAAATGAAAAATAGTGGCGTCGCTTAGAGCGACCCAACTAAGGCATAAACGCTCAGCCGTTCGCGGTCGTACAAGCGCTTAGGGCACAGTGAAAAAGCTCATGTGTGCACCGGAAGAGTTACGGGTGAAAAAGACGTTGAGTATGATAGTATTTGTGGAGATTACAAACTGAAGTCCACCAATGCTTTTTTGATGACTCCGTCATCGGTTAAAAATCCCTCTTTGTAAACGACCTGTTCGGAGTAATCAATGTCCTTAAAATATGCGAGTTGAGTTCTGAAAATCTTCTCATTAAATTCGTCACCGAACACTTCCACTCCTTTTGCCGTTATCTCGGAGACAGTGTGATTCGCTTTCAGAATGAAATACAGATCAACATAATCCTTCCACTTGGCGCGTCGGCCGAGCGCGAATGCTTTCATAGCGGCTAAAGTTAAGAGATCCGGCAACTTAACGATGTCACCGAACGATTCGGAAAAATTAATTTTGTAGGGAAATTGGAAAAAAGTGAACTTTACTCCATTTATATCTAGTGTAAACTGTCCAGTTTCGTCTCGCAGAACAGTGGTAATCTTTGCGGCTCGTGAAATTTTCTTTCGGATTTTTTGGTTTATAAATTCTTCGAATGTAAACAAATCGTAATCAATGGATTCCCGATGTCCTAGATGCAGTGCGATTGCAGTACCACCAACCAAGCCGAAATCTTCAGAAAACAATTTAACAACGTTAAGAAGTTGGGATTGTTCTAGTGTGAGAATTTCTTTATGCATATTTATTAAAAAATAGAGAAAAATAATTGACTATCTTGGGATCGTAATTAATCCTCGCACGATTTGTGTTTTCTCGAAAAATCTTTGCAACCTCTTGTATACCGAGAAGTGAGATCAATTCTCGTACATCGTTCATGTCGCCGTAATTCAAAACACCCTCAACCACGGCCGCATCTGAGAGACCGTCATAATTTTTTGTTGACCAAAACAGAGATTTTCTTTTTCTTACAAAATCACCAATAAGCATGCCGATATTATAGCAAAATTTGCACGGATTATCAACTTTTTTTATGGTGAAATCGTATCAAAATGATACGAAAACTTTATCTACGGCACAAACGCGTAGCCATTATCCGCCCGACAGGCCCGCAGAGCTTTGATGGTGCCGTCAGAGAGAGTAATCCGTGTCTCTATTGTACCAAGCTCGCACTTACTTTCAAAACAAATAATGTCGCACGCTCCGCGTGCGTGGTGAAGCGAAACTAAATCGTACGCTCGGATTCTGCGCGCCTCGTCCGCTCCCTTCAGTCGCGGGAGCAAAAACCAAAAATGTTCCTTCCTTAATTTCAGATTTTCGGCGGGGGGTGTGGGGGGAGCCGACAAAAAATGGAAAGGAAATTTTTGGTTTTGCTTCGCCG
>DATDXL010000042.1:0-17573 GCA_036517235.1 Minisyncoccota bacterium | reverse complement strand
TCGTACTCGGTCTTCCAAAACACTTCCCATTCTTTGGCAAGCGTTCCGGGGATTGTGATGCGTGGGCCTGCTTCGGCAGTACTCATAACCGCAATCCGCTGATCGCGCCCGAGGCGAGCCACAAGCGTCATCAACTCGGGAATCTGATCTTGGTTCTGGTTTTGGAGCAGAGTGGCGATTTGCTCGTCTGACAGATACCGTGCTTCGGTAACAAACCTTCCGGCAAGCGTCAAACGCTTCTGCTCAAGGTCACTGGCGTAACTGACTAGGGGCGCCCCATTTTTCATAAGGATACCTTTCTTTTTTTTGCCCGTCCGCTTATGGCGGATGAGGGTTGTTTGTTTTTGTTGAGGAACAGTCCGGAAAAACCCTGTTTTTAGCTTCTGGCTATTCCGCTATTCCGTCGAATAGTGTACCACGTCTCACAGTGTATCGTCAATATATGCTAACTTCACGCTATAGCGTAAAGTTAGCATATATGGGGAATCTCGAAAAGGCGTCGCGTAAAAGACAACGGAGGAAAAACTTGCAAAAGATAATTCTCGGAGTCGTCGGAACTGCGGGACTCCTTGCGTTTGCCGCTATTGCACCAAATGCCGTACAAATGCTTTCCAAACTTGGTATCATCAATCCTAAACAAGGTTACCGGGAAACTGGTAATATCAACCGCGCACGAAAACGCCTCATTGAAGTCGGATTGCTCTCACACGACGAGAAAGGATTTCTCCGTCTCACTGCAAAAGGAGAAGCAAAATTGCGCCACCTTGAACTTACCGAATATAAAACCAAAAAGCCAAGACGATGGGACCACAAGTGGCGCATGCTTGTCTTTGATATTCCCGAGTATAGAAAGAATTTGCGCGACAAGATCCGAACCACATTGCTCTCAATAGGATTTATTCGTCTGCAGGACAGCGTTTGGGTATACCCCTACGATTGCGAAGACCTCGTAGCGCTACTCAAAGCTGACTTCAGGGTTGGAAAAGATCTCCTCTACCTTATTGTCGATTCCATAGAAAATGACGTTGCTATCAAAAAACGTTTCGGCATAGCATAATTGTTTCTTTCCTCGTCCCACGTGTAAACCACCCTGCGCACAAGCGCAGGGTGTTCTGGTGTTGGATCATAAACACAACGGGGGTATATGCTAACTTCACGCTATAGCGTGAAGTTAGCATATATACCTTATATACATAGAGCCCACATTCAAACGCAACCAAGTCAAATAGTCCTCGCCTGCAATGCAACTTTCTAGAGCAAAATGAGAGAGGAGATGGCTATCGCGGCAGTCTCGCTGCGAAGCACAAGTGAACTGAATGAATAGATCGAGACACTTTTCTCTTTAAAAAGGGAGAGCTCGCGGTCACTCCATCCCCCTTCAGGCCCGATGAATACCGCAAGACGCTTATCGTTGAGAAAATCTCGCTTGTCAAAGCGTGGCGCGTCAGGATGGAATACGACTGCCTTGGCATCATACTGGTCGAATGACTCTTCAAGCTTCATCACCTCATAGAACTTAGGCAAACGTCCCCTGCCGCACTGCTCGGCAGCTTCTGTCACGATCTTCTTGCACCGCGCGAGATTGAGATTTTTCTTCTCGCTCCGGTCGGCAAGGATAGGCATAACCCGAGATACTCCAAGTTCGGTCGCTTTCTGCAGTATCCACTCGAACTTGTCGTTCTTGATGAGCGATTGAAAGAGAAATACTTCCTGTAGCGGCATTTTCATGTTCTCCCGCGCCTCAAGTATGCGCAGTGTCGCACCGCCGGGGCTTATCGCAACAAACTCCGACTCGAACTCGAATCCGGAGTCATCGAGAAGGACGATGCGATCGCCCGGACCGAAACGAAACACGCGTAACCATTGATGAATCTTCTCGGGATCGGCGACGAGTATCTCGCCGCTCGCGACATTCTTAAGCTTCTGCTCTAGAAAAAAATTGTGGAGTCTCATGGAGATGAAAGTTAAAATTAAAAAATCAAAATGGAAAATGGCAACGCAAAATTGATACTGTACTACATCTAGTGTACCTTTTTGTGTTAAAAAAAGAAAAGCGAACCTTCAATCGGCCCGCTTGGTAAATGTTGTTATTTAACGCCTTGTTCTATGTGAAATGCTTCTGAGATTGAATAAAACAATGATTCTTTCTTTGTGCAGTAGAAGACCTTCCCGTCCGGATGCAATCCCATCTCACCAACTATTCGATCCACGCTCACGCTGCGAATATCCACATGCCATGTAACCCCTGGGGCACCTCTGCGAAATTTCCCAACGGCATTTTCGGCGAACAGATTTCCCTTCCACGCTGGAAACTTCCTGTCCAAAAACGCTTGCGCCTTCCGCTCTACAAATTCGGGTCGGAGGTTTTTCCTGGTTTTCTTTCTCATAACGATAAGCGATTGATGATAAAGTACATTTGTAGACAACAATTATCAGAGAAATGATTATTTGTCAAACGAAAAAATCTCTGCTATACTTTCCCCACTATTCTTTTAACCTATCTACATATATGAAAAACCAAATCCTCATCCCCACCGTTATCGAAAAGTCTCAATATGGCGAACGTGCCTACGATATCTACTCGCGCCTCCTCAAGGAGCGCATCATATTCCTCGGCGGACCTATTGATGACCATGTGGCGAATATAACCATCGCACAGCTCCTTTTCCTTGCCTCCGAAGATTCGAAAAAGGATATTTTCCTCTATGTTAACTCTCCTGGAGGACAGGTCACCTCAGGGCTTGCGATCATCGATACCATGAGCTACATCAAGCCCGACGTCGCGACGGTCTGCGTCGGCATGGCAGCCTCGATGGGGGCGGTCATCCTCTCTTCAGGAAAAAAGGGGAAACGTTTCGCGCTTCCCAATGCCGAGATCATGATCCATCAGCCTCATGGCGGCGCCGAAGGCCAGGCGAGCGATATCGAGATCAGCGCACGGCGCATACTCAAAAATCGCGAAGTTCTCAATAAAATACTCGCAAAAACGAGCGGGCAACCACTCTCGAGAATAGAGAAAGATGTCGATAGAGATTTCTTCCTAGATGCCGAGGCAGCCAAAAAATACGGGATTATCGACGAAATACACAAAACGAAATTAGACCTAACGTAAAGCAAAAAACCCCTCTGCCAATGCAGAGGGGTTTTACATTCTCCGAGAATCAAAAGGGCAAGTAGACAAGCACAGAAAGACAAGGTAGTATGGAGAAGTTACTGGAATTAATTTGAAGATTTCGTTTTAAAGGCAAACCGGTTCCGAGGATGAGAAAAACGACTGCAACCATCAAACGTAAGGTAATTCATACTCTCTCAACACACGTAGCGGGAATCGCAATCTAACAAAGCGAAATCTCTTTCGCATTATGTCACTTAAAATAGTACTGCTCCTCGCGGGGCTTGGCACGCTCGCGGGAGTTGCGCTCGGTTATTATCTGAGACTGATTATTTCCTTGGGCAAAAAAGGGTCCATGGAACTTGAGATCAAGCAGATGATGCTTGAAGCCAAGGAGGATGCCAAGCGTATCGTCGCGGAATCAGAAAAACGCGCGGACGAGACGTTGAAGGAAACGCGCGCGGAGATGAAGGAAAAGGAGGAGAAGCTCAAAAAAACGGAAGATAGATTGATAAAAAAGGAAGAGCTGTTGGACAAGCGGCAGACTGACATAGACAAAGAAGTTGAGGAAATAAAAACAAAAGTCGTTGAAGTGAAGAAGGTCAAAGAGCGAGTAGACCAGATGGAAACCCAGAAACTCTCCGAGATGGAAAAGATCGCGAGCCTCAGCCGAGAAGAAGCAAAAGGCGAGCTCATTAAGATCATCGAGAAGCAGAGCGAGGACGATCTCGTCCAAAAAATGCAGAAGCTCGAGCAGTACGGGGAAGAAAAACTGGAATCGCGCGCCCGTGAGATTCTGACCGCCTCGATACAACGCCTTGGCAACTCAATGGCGGCGGACATCCTCACGACAACGGTAACTATCCCCTCTGACGAATTAAAGGGGAAAATAATCGGCAAGGAGGGCCGTAACATCAAAGCGTTCGAGCGCATCACCGGCGTCGAGCTCATCGTCGATGATACCCCGGGCGCCATTACCATTTCTTCATTTAACCCGATCCGAAGGCAAATAGCTCGCGTTGCGCTTGAAGAGCTCATCATTGATGGCCGCATTCAGCCCGCAAAGATCGAGAAAGCCGTCGAAAAAGCGGAAACGGAGATCAATAAGATAATAAAAGAAAAGGGTCAGCAGGCAACGTACGAGGTAGGAGTCATAAATCTGGACCCGCGCCTCATCTCTATCCTTGGACGCCTGCACTTCCGTACGAGCTATGGCCAAAACGTCCTACAGCATTCAGTAGAAATGGCGCACGTCGCAGGCATGATAGCCCAAGAGCTAGGCGCAAATGTCTCCGTGACGAAAGCCGGAGCCCTTTTGCACGACATTGGCAAAGCCGTTGACCACGAGGTACAAGGCACCCACGTTGAAATAGGCCGGCGGATCCTCCAGAAGTTCGGCGTATCCGAAGATATCATCAAGGCGATGCAGGCACATCATGAAGAATATCCTTACGAAACGCTAGAATCCATGATCGTGCAGACCGCCGATGCCATCTCTGGTTCTCGTCCGGGAGCACGTCGGGATAGCGTAGAAAACTATCTTAAGCGCCTTGAGGAGCTCGAGGCCATCGCCAAATCATTCAAGGGCGTCGAGAAGGCCTACGCCCTCCAGGCAGGACGAGAGATAAGGATTTTCGTCACTCCTACGGAAGTAAACGACCTGGAAGCTACAAAAATGGCGCGCGATATCGCGGTACGAGTGGAAGGCGAGCTTCATTACCCTGGTGAGATAAAAGTAACGGTTATCCGAGAGACTAGAGTTGTTGAATTCGCGCGGTAATACCAAACAAAACCTAAAATAAAGGGGCTTCTGCACACAAAAGGTCGTGTGCAGAAGCCTTGCTTCAAACAACAAACCTAGCCTCATCTACTATCATAGGCGTGGAATCTAGGATTTTCAACTCATTTTTCACAAAAAAGTAAGGTCTTTTGACAAAAATATGGCTCCGTTACAGAGTTTTTTTCATATCTTGGCCTTATTGCCTTATAAATGCTGGGGTATATAATATTTCCGAACATGGCTCGTGCTTAAAAATAGGCCGAAGCGTTCCGAGGGTCGAAAATTATTCGCTAGTGAGTGAGCGGAAAGGAGAAGCAAACTTTTTCTTTCCCGAGCGAACGACGCGAACAAAGGGTTTACTACCCCGCCGGCCAGGCCAGCGGGTGAGGATACGTCAAGCGCGTTCCTCATGCTGGGCTTATCCTGCGGTGAATACCCTTTATTTAGTAATCAACAAAAAATCATGAATAAGCAAGGAATCGCAGAAGCAGTCCATGCAAAAATCGGCGGCACGAAGGTGCAAGCTGAGCAAGCTGTTGATGCTGTGATTGACTCGATCGTCGGTACGCTTAAGAAAGGCGATGAGGTCTCAGTCGCAGGACTTGGCATTTTTTCAGTAAAAGCAAGAGCTGCTCGACAGGCACGCAACCCCCGCACTGGCGAGACGATCCAAGTCCCCGCCATGAAAGTACCGAAGTTCCGAGCCGCAAAAGCCCTCAAAGATGCTGTGAAATAAACTTTCTCGAGTTTCCACTTACACAAAACCCCGCCGAAGCGGGGTTTTGTGTTTCCCTACCGGAGACTTGTTATACCCCATGAGATAAGTCGTAAGTCACAAATAAAACTATCCATGTTTTTTATCTCACGGGGTATACTTATCTACCATGTGGGAATCGCTCATACTCGAAAGGATGCAGGATTGGCAGTACTTAGGGTACGTAGTGCTCTTTATCGGCATGGTGGTAGAAGGAGAGATTGTCCTCCTTGCGGCAATATTCCTGACACAGACGGGACACATGCAGCTCTCCTCAGTCCTCCTCGTGGCTTTTGTAGGCATGCTCATTGGGGACATACTCTGGTACTGGTTCGGGCACTTTCTTGACAGGTTCCTGCTCACCAGACGTATCGCTCGAGGCCTCATGCCGGCAATTGACCGCCAACTGCGCGAGAGGCCTACCCTTTCCATATTCATCGCTAAATTCGTCTATCTCCTCCACCGCATCGTACTCATCAGAGTTCGTCCCGCTGGCGTAACATTCGACCGATTCATCAAGGCGGACCTCGTGGCGATCAGTGCGTGGGTCGCGGTCAGTACTGTGCTAGGCGTACTATTCGCTGCCTCGTTCTCACTTCTCAAAAGCTATGTACGGTACGCGGAAGTGGCTCTCTTACTCGCAGTTCTTATCCTCATTACCGTTGAGCACTTCTTCAGTGCCTTCTATAAGAAACGGTTAGCACAAAAAGATCTCCGGCCATTACCGCATGAGAACTCCTGATCGCTGATCGGTCACGGTGTAATTTCCTGCGTACGAATGCGGGTAGCGGAAATAGGGAGAATCGCTCCTTACAGGAGCAGTACCCCGATTGGATACGCCTACGGCGTAGGACTCAATCGGGCTTCGATCCTCGCACGGAGCCGTAACACGACTCCTCACCCCACAAAATATATGCGCTTCGCGCTTTATTTTGCGGGTGGCGAGAATCGAACTCGCGCCTACACATTGGAAGTGTGTCATTCTACCACTAAACTACACCCGCGATGTCAGAAACTATACACGAAGAACTATATCCGTCCAAGCTTGAATCCTTCGCGCAAGGAAAACTCCGAATTTCTCCACCCCATTGCTTTTGATGTGCAGGTGGGCGGTTCCGTAAGGTAGCTTGCCTCTCTTCGCCATTTTCTTGTCTTTCCGCAAGTCAATCTGTGTCTTCTGAAAATTCCGCGTTGGCAGTCCGGTGATCTTTGACCAGTATTTGATACAGTCCTTCTCATTGTTATCGGGATAAATATGTAACCTGAGCCTGAAATTACTGTTAGTCAGATTGCATATCTTTTTGAACCAGACCATGGCAAGCCTGATTACGTGTGGGTTAGCATTGATCACCCTGATGATATTCCCAGACTTTGTTCCCTCTCCAATGTAGAGACCGAGACCGAGCATAAACAAGTCGCGCCTACTTATGGTCCCTATATCGTCCTTCGCTAGCAATGCGGCCCTTGTTAAGGATTCTACTTTTATTTTGTGTTTCGCGGCCCCAGATGCTGCTCTAGCTTTTCCTATCCGGGCTATTGTTTCTTGATTGGGAATATAAGGAATACGCGTTAGCCAATCACTTAGAGTGCTTTTTGAGATTCCTGTTTTATCTGAAATATAACTGTAAGAATGCCCCGAGGCTCTCAAGTGTAAGGCCTGGCTTTTAACAGTTTCTGATTTCATATGTATAATTCTAGCTTACTATAGTCGGGTATTCAATATTGTTACGCATAATTGCTTGCTATAATTGTTTTATGTTTGATTTCTTTCATGCGCTTAAATGGAGTCTAACTACCCTTGTTGTGGTAGTACTTTCATTGTTCTCGTCTCCCCCAACCTTTATCGCAACCTCAACGCCGATCGCTGGTGTTAGTACCTCAACACTCGTTGCGGAAACCCCGAAGACTCCACTGGTGCAAACACCCGCAACCTCGACAAAACCCGAAGAAAAGCCGAAGGAGAAAACGCCAGCCCCTCAAAAGAAAGAAGTCCTTGTACCTATTGAGGCAAAGCCAGCAGGGCCTGTTGAGACCCCCACGCCGCTACCAGATACACCTGCTCCCCTTTCGTGGGACGCGATCAACGAACAAACGCGCGCGGCTACAGTCAACATTCTCTGCACCAGCGCATCGGGAGGGCTCCTCAACCCCGTCTCGGGAAGCGGGGTGCTCATAGACCCGCGTGGAGTCATTCTGGTCAATGCACACCTCGCACAATACCTTCTGGTAAAAGACTCCCCCGTCAAAGACTTCTTGGACTGCGTGGTGAGGTTGGGAAGTCCAGCTAGCCCACGCTACCACGCGAAACTCGTATATATCTCCCCCGCGTGGGCCCGAACCCATTACGAAGAGGTCCTTGTGCAAAGCCCAACTGGCACAGGCGAGAACGATTTTGGTCTGCTTCTCGTCGGTGAACCCACAGGACCCTCTATACAGAAACCCGAGAAGTTCCCTTACCTTGACATAGGGCTAGTAGAAACAAGCGACCTTATCGGACATCCAGTCATCATTACCGCCTACCCTGCCGGTTTTCTTGGGGGTATCAACATCCAGATGAATCTATTCCTGTCATCGGCAACCGCAACGATACAGGACGTCTACACATTCATCGAAGACACCGTAGATCTGCTATCGCTCGGAGGAAGCGTAGTCTCACAACGAGGCTCCTCTGGAGGTGCGGTGGTAAACGCCTCCGGAGAACTCATCGGCATCGTCGTTACAAGTTCAGAAGCGCCCACCACAGGAGAGCGCGATCTTCGGGCAATAACGATCTCCCACATCAACCGCGTTCTGCAAAAAGAAACAGGTGTCTCACTTAGAGAATTCCTCGCGCAAGACATCCAAGCCGTCGGGGAACAATTCAGGAACGAAATCGCTCCTGAGCTTGCAAAGCCGTTCATACAAAAGCTCAACGATGCCACTCCGCGCTAAGACAGCGTAGCGCTATGAGTCTAGCAAGGTCTGTAAAGCATCCCCAGGGGCTGCTCTGTTCTTCTTTTCAGCGCCACAGCGGATACAGCGGTGGAGTATCTGGTACTCGCCTCTCTCCAGCAAAAGCGCCTTTGGCTCCATGAGCCCGAGGCATTCTCCCCCACGATCGCCGGGATAGACATCCACATGTTTGCTAAACAAGCACGCCGGGCAATGATTCGTAAAACCGCTCCCCTCCACAGCAATACCGCAATGCTCGCACACGAAATTCTCTTTTTTTCTTTGAAACTTGAGTGACATCAACGCAAAAGATACGTTCTACCCTGTTTCTTAAGAAAGCCTTCGGTGATTAACGCTCCCAACACCCGTTCCACTGGTAACCCCCGATCTTCCTTTCCCAAAAATTTTTTTAGGTTTTGACGGGTGATAGGTTTTTCAAGAGCAAGCGCAATAAGTTTTCCTCGTAGTTCTCTCGTAGAGCCTAAAAACGGCTCCTGTTTAACATATTGCGGGCTCTTGCTGTTTAAACGAACCGATGAGCGCTTAAGCATCGCACCGTAATCCATAAGCGCCTGATACCAAAGACGTGGATTCTCCTGGTCCAGCGTTTCCTGTACAAGAGGCAAGAGTTCGTTGTCCGAGACGCGCCTGCGTTTCTTAAAAAAGAAGTGCAGATAGACAGTACGTATGTTGGTTTCTATAAACGCAGAGGGTGCGTTAAACGCAAACGCTAGTATGGCACGAGCCGTATAAGGCCCAACCCCAGGGAGGGCTTCTAGATCAGAGAGTGCGTTCGGTATGGGTCCCTCAAACTTTGAGACGATGTCGTGCGCGGCACGTCTGAGGTTAAGAGCGCGCCGATTATACCCGAGGCCCTTCCAGATACGAACCACGTCACCAACCCTTGATTTGGCAAGAGAGTCGACATCGGGAAAACGTTGGATAAAACGTGTGTAAAAATCCTGCACGCGCTCGGCTTGAGTCTGTTGGAGCATAATCTCAGAAACCAAGATATGGTATGGGTCTGTCGTTTCTCTCCATGGGAATCTCCGCCCATAGATACGGTAGTGTTTATAGATTAGCTCCTGAAACGATTTTTTGTCGTGTAGAGAGGTGTGCATACGGTCAAAGCTCTCTGAGTAAAGAAAGGATGCGATCTTTTTCTCGCCTCTTGGTATACGTCTTCCCAAAATGCACGCACGTGGCATTGATGCTCCTCCATAAACGGCGCGGGAAAAGCCTCTCGAGATCTTTCTCTATCTTAAGAGGATTACGGTGCAGAGACCAGAGGAGAGATTGTGCGATGTACGCGACGTGCGTGTCTACCCCGATAGTTTGCTCGCCTCTCTCTGACAAAAACACATTCGCTGTCTTACGACCAACTCCAGGAAGAGAGATGAGATCTGTGAGAGTGTGCGGCAGTCTTCCGCCAAAGCGATTCTGAAGTGCGTTCGCGCACCCTTGTACGAATCTTGCTTTATTCCTAAAGAAATTTACCGGCCGTAGTATAGTAGCGATTTGAGACGGTGTCGCCTTTGCAAGCTCCCCGAGAGTGGAATAGCGAGAGAAAAGTTTCTCTCCAACAGTGATGGTAACCTCATCCCGCGTGCGTGCTGACAGCAAGACTGCGATGAGCGTCTGCCAGGGATACCGCCACCCGTCAGCAGCCAAACGCATCGGGCGAGCCCTGCGTCTTAATTCACGAAGCTGCTTGATGGCCCTTGCCGTATCCATGAGAGAATCTATCGCTGATTGCCAAACCACTCCACCATTTCTTTGAGTCCTTCATCAAAATCTTTCTCTGCTCTGAAACCAAACTCCTGATAAGCTCGCGAAACATCAAGCCTACGTCTCGGCTGACCGTCAGGTTTTGAAGGGTCCCACGCAATGGTACCTGTAAAACCCGTGTGCTGGGCTATTTTTCCTGCCAACTCTTTGATCGAAATCTCCATACCAGAACCAACGTTGACCGGCTCGGCTTTGTCATACCCAAACGTCGCATCCACGATGGCTTGCGCGGCATCACTGACGTGAATAAATTCGCGCGTGGCTTTTCCAGTGCCCCAGAGGGTCACGGTGGGGCTTTTTGTCTTTGCCGCTTCAGTGAATTTCTTTATAAGAGCGGGTATGACATGAGATCTTCCCTCTTCAAACGCATCCCCTACGCCATAGAGGTTAACGGGTAAAAGAAAAATAGCATTAAATCCATACTGCGTTCGATAACTCTGCGCCTGCACCAAGAGCATTTTCTTCGCAAGCCCGTAAGGAGCGTTCGTCTCTTCCGGATACCCGCTCCAAAGATCTTCTTCCTTAAAAGGTACAGGCGTAAGTTTAGGGTACGCGCAAATCGTCCCGATGGCTACGAACTTCTCGACCCCCTCTTGCCGCGATGCCTCCATAAGAAGCGCGCCCATAATGAGATTGTCGTAAAATAATTCACCTGGTTTCTCCAAATTAAAGCCAATGCCTCCCACTTTCGCAGCAAGATGTATCACCACATCTGCACCAACAACAGCTTTCCTACAATTCTCCCAGACACGGAGGTCTAGCTCTGACACCCGCGGAATCGTTATATTCCCTTTAGGTACACCTCTCTTCATAAGCTCAGCGACCACGTAAGAACCTAAAAACCCTGCTCCGCCAGTGACTAAGAACTTTTTCCCTATTAGGTTGTTTTTGTTTATTTTCATGCCCTCCATGTTGGTACTGAAGATCAAACTCGGGTCTTTCCCCCTTGAGGCTACAGGCACCCTACCGCCACGCAGATTCTCGGTATGTCTGGTCTGCTCTTTGTTCGGGCCGCCGAGAATCGGACTCGGACCTCATGCTCCCAAAGCACGTGTACTACCACTATACTACGGCCCGAACAAAGAGCAGACCCTAAAACAAGCACCCTCCTGCCACTGTAACACTGACCATCACCATAGTAGCAACAGTATACTCTAACAGAGCAAAATCCTCATACAAAACGGGAAGTTGCGCGAATTCCCTATCCCACTAACACTTCCGGTATAACATTAACAAACGCTTTCCTTGTATCTAAATCAAGAGTAATGGCAACGACCCAGAATTCCCAAGAAACGTCACGATTTTTGTACTTCTTCTCTAGATAAATCCGAATGGCTCGTGACAACTTGCTCATTTTCGAAGAAGTGACATTCTCTTCGGGACGCTGACGAAATTCATCTGGCCGAGCAACGTTTTGAACCGTGGTCTTTACTTCTATGAAAAAAAGTGTCCCGTTTTTCTCGCTTACCACATCGATCTCACCGGATTTAACTTTAAAATTACGATCTGCTATCGTGTGACCTTTACCAACAAGGTACTGACAGGCGACATCTTCTCCCTTTTTTCCTATTTCCTCACTTTTCATTGAAATATGGCCATATTTCACAAATAACTATGTTTCTAAAAAACATAAAAAATGAGGTTATTATAGGACATATTTTAATAAACCCTTATTTATAGCCATTCTTATAGGACTCTCCGGTATTATCTGCTCAGATACAGGTTGTCCTTTATACACATATCCCCTTAGTTATCCCCAGTTATTCATTAAACACCTAAAAATAAGGCTATTTCACTAATATAAGAATTATAGGACTTATAAAAGACATCTCAGTGCGGGTAGCGAGAATCGAACTCGCGCATTTTCGTTGGCAACGAAATATCCTACCACTAAATGATACCCGCATACTTTCCCATACTCAATTTCATTTCATGCTCTCTCTTAGATATATCGGGAATGAATTGATCCAAATCATCATCTTCTTCTTAAGGTATGTGCTTCCAATGCCTACTTTGATGATCCCGTGCATCAATTTCTTTGTTTTATGCCTGCTTGGTAATACAGTCGTCTTGATAAAATGCACGTTCTCCAACCTGGCATTCTTTACCCAATATTCTTTGCAGATTTTCTCATCAAGGTCAGGGTAAATGAATAAATTCGCGTAAATCCTTCCCCGTTCACTAACCCCGCACAAGAGTCTAAGAAAATCTAAAAACAATCCTATCATGCGAGGGTCTGTATTGGAAATATTGAAACCGTGAGAAGACGCTTTGTCCCCTTCGCCCCAATAGAGCATAACGCCTGCTATAAAGAGAGGGTGATTCTTTAGCATTTGAAACTCTTCAACTGCCTCTTTCTCTGCCTGCTCATACAGTGATTTTAAGTTCAGACCTCTTATATTGTTCAACTCTCTTAATCTGATCGTATTACTTTCAATATGTTTGGCGTTGAGCTCTCGAGCTAACTCAATTGACCATTTATCGTTTTTAAACCAATCAGAAAGGGTAGACTTTGGAACACCGAGCTCTAAAACTATGGCTGAGTAGCTCTTTCCCAAATTCCTAAGAGAAAATGCCTGTTTCTTATCCCCTCTCATATACTATATAGCATAACACGCGCATCCGGTATATTTCATCTTATTTTTGCTTTATTTTGTGGATAACATTACTATTGTGTTGTGCGCCCGTAGCTCAAAGGATAGAGCGCTTGGCTTCGGACCAAGAGGTTGCGGGTTCGAGTCCTGCCGGGCGCGAAAATATGACTGAGAAAACCTTCAAAATACCTCCCCAAGTCGCTGAAACCGAAAAAACCCTCGAAAATAAGGGCTTTGAAGCCTATTTAGTCGGTGGATGCGTAAGGGATCTTCTCATCGGCAAAAAGCCAAAAGATTGGGACATAACCACTAGTGCGACCCCCGAAGAGATAATCGCCTCATTCCCAAAGACATTCTACGAGAACGACTACGGCACCGTAGGAGTCGTCAACGAAAATATCGAAGACGATACTTTAAAAGTCATAGAGGTAACACCGTTCCGATTGGAATCAACCTATTCGAACCGACGTCATCCAGACAGTGTCAAGTTTAGTAAAAATCTTGAAGACGATCTGAAGCGAAGAGATTTTACTGTTAACGCCATCGCACTCAAAATTGATGAATCTAAAGGACATTCTTATAAAGGACATCTCTTAGATTTCTATAAAGGACAAAAGGACATTGAGTCTAAAATCGTGCGGACAGTCGGTGAACCAGACGAAAAATTCTCTGAGGACGCTCTTAGGATGTTGCGAGGAATCAGAATATCTTGTGACTTAGGTTTCACGATTAACATCGAAACTTCAGATTCTATAAAACGTTGCGCAAAATACTTGAAAGAGATTTCACGTGAAAGGATAAGAGATGAATTTTCTAAGATACTCATGACGGAACGACCTAAGGAGGGCATGCAAAAGCTACACGAGTATGGACTTCTTAGCTATTTTCTACCTGAACTTGAAGAAGGGATAGGTATCAAACAAAATAAAGCTCACGCGTATGACGTTTGGGAACATTCTCTTAGGACCCTGCAACATAGCGCTAAAAATGGATGGTTACTCGAAGTTAGATTGGCATCTCTTTTCCATGACATAGGAAAGATACAGGCGAGAAGGTGGTCTGAAGAAAAAAAGGATTGGACATTTCATGGACACGATGTAATGGGATCGAGAACAACGGCAAAAATATTATCAAGACTCATGTTTCCCGTGAAAACCATCGAGAAGGTGACTAAGCTTGTCCGATGGCATATGTTTTTCTCGGACACTGAACAGATAACCCTCTCATCCGTGAGACGTCTAGTGAGAAACGTGGGAAAGGAAGATATCTGGGATCTTATGAACGTCCGAGTCTGTGACCGGATAGGAACGGGAAGACCTAAAGAGCATCCCTATAGGCTCCGAAAATATAAATCCATGGTAGAGGAGGTCATGCATGACCCGCTTACGGTTGGTATGTTGAAGATAAATGGAAATAGAATTATGGAAATAAGCGAGATAGAGCCTGGACCCAAAATAGGTTCCATCTTGCATATTTTACTTGAAGAAATTGTCGAAAATCCTAAATTAAATACGGTTGAATACCTCGAGAATAGGGCTAAAATACTAGCTAAAATGACTGACTCCGATCTTGAGAAAAAGGGAAGCTTGGCAAAAGCTAGAAAAAATTCTGAAGAAGAGAAAACGATAAGAAAGATACGCGAGAAGTATTGGGTTGAGTAATCTTTATAAAAATCTTTTAAATAACCTCCTTGCGAGAGTTATTTTTTGTATGAGAAAACCGCCTAGAAGAAAGGAGAAAGTGGGAAGCTGGTTTCATGTTCTAGGCGGTTGAGAAAGATATCACCTAGATGACGTGTTAAACGTGAAACTTGGGTACATACCCATTGAATAAATCTTCGTAACATGGGCGTGATATGTACACCCTCGTTCACGATACTGCTGGTTTCCTTTTCACGTGTAACCATCCTAGCGATACTTTCAAAAGAGAAAGTGACTTCTCTATTTGAAGAACTTTTTTGTGTTAGCGAGATCCGAGAGCGAATCACATTCACACCTGCTCTGTCCTTTATGATAGTAGAGCATAAAGGACATGTAAAGGACATCTGTGGATAAAATGTCCTTTACGGTCACCCTAACTCTATCTCTATTGGGCAATGATCTGACCCAAACACGTTTTCGAATATATGTGCGCCTTTGAGACGATGTATCAAATTTGGACTTACGAAGAAGTAATCGATTCGCCATCCTACATTTCTCTCACGTGCGAATGTTTTTTGATCCCAATACGTGTACAAATTTTTCTTATCCGGAAAAAAATATCGGAATGTATCTATGTAGCCAAGACTTATGATTTTGTCGATCCACGCGCGCTCGATTGGAAGGAAGCCTGTCTTTTTTTCATTTTCTTTTGGACGAGCTAAATCTATCTCTCGGTGGGCGGTGTTGATATCACCGCAAAAAATTACCGCTTCGCCTTTCTTGCGCAACTTCTCGATGTGCTTCAAAAAAATGTCGTAAAAGGCAAGTTTGAATTTGAGACGTTCCGGTCCTTGCCCTCCATTTGGAAAATAGACATTAAAGAGCCAGAAATCTTTGAACTTGAGGGCTAGGCAACGACCCTCTTGGTCAAATTCCTCGACGCCGATACCATACTGCACTTCCTCGGGCTCTTGCTTGGCGTACACAGCCACACCACTATATCCTTTTTTTATCTTGGGTACGTCAAAATATGAGTGGTAGGAAAGGGGAGCTTTCAAAGCTTCGGGAATCTGCTCAACTCCGGCTTTTATCTCCTGCAGACAAAAGATGTCCGGTAAATACTCGAAAAACCAATAAAAACAGCCCTTTTTGTGGCAGGCCCTGATGCCGTTGACGTTCCAAGATACGAGTTTCATACCTAGGTATAGTACAATTTAGAATGGTCATTGCCGTTGATAATATCTCGCATAGTGAATCCGTATGCAGTACGCATAGTTTATAGCTTTTATCTTATATGGCCACGATGTAGGCGATTCTAAATTGTCCTACCGGTCATACAGGAATCATAGCAGGTGAATAGGTTTACAAAAAGGGTCCAAGCGATTGACTCTCTAAAATATGCTTGCAATATGTGGCATACTTATGAAAACAGCTACGTTGTCAACGACTACTGGTGTTTTTTGTTGTGAAATGCTTTATGGACGTCTCGGAGGTGTTTGTCCGTGACATGGGTATAAATCTGGGTCGTTCCTATGTGGGCATGGCCTAAAAGTGCCTGAACGCTGCGCAAATCCGCCCCATTTGAGAGGAGATCAGTCGCGAAAGAGTGCCGAATAACATGGGGGGTGACCTTCTTCGAAATCCCGGCTTTTATCGCGTAGTGCTTGATAAGCCGCTCGACACTTCGAGGCGTCAGTTGCAACGACTCGCCCTTACCTTCAGCAAGCTTTTGGGGAACTCGTCCTATGTTGATAAATAGGGCCTCGTCCATATCCGCCCGCTTACCGAGGTATTTTTTGACTGCCTCCCGAGCTTCTTTGGAAACGAACACTACCCTGACCTTCTCTCCTTTGCCCCGTACCGAAAATTCATCGCGTTCAAAATCAACATCCCGAGAGAGGGAGCAGAGCTCCGAGACACGAAGACCTGTCGAAAAGAGGAGCTCAAGCATGGCTTTGTCACGTAACGAACGTAGGTCGTCTCCTGAAGGCGAATCGAGTAAACGCTTCAGTTCTTCGCTGGATATAAGGTCAAGCGAGCGTTCAGGCACCTTGGCAAGTTCAATACGATCAGGCGGAAGGGAAGTGATGCCTCGCTTCATGAGAAATTTTAAGAATGAACGGAGGGCAATAAGGTAGTAATTCTGTGTTTTTTTCTTTAATGTACCGGTTGGAGCAGCTTGGCGATTGAGCCAGAGTCTGAACTCTCGAACCTCCTCTTCGCTGATAGATTTTGGGGTTTTAATGCCGGTATGCGCGAAAAACCTAGACAGATAGCGGTCATAGTTCTCAACAGTTTTTAGGCTTCGTCCTTTCTCGATCTCTACATATTCAAGAAACTGCCGCTTAAGATCTCTTATATCCGACATAACTACAGTATACCATCACGTCGCACAATATAAGCCTGTGTTGTGCGACGTAAAGCACAACTTAGCCCTAATGCGTCCTAGAACTTGCACAAATTTCTCTTTCGTGCTATTCTTTTTACGTCATGTTAACGAAAACAAAGAAACAGCGCGTTATCAAAGAAGCCGCTATTCACGAAAAAGACACCGGTTCTCCCGAGGTTCAGGTCTCTTTACTGACACGACGCATCGAGGAACTGGCATCACACCTCAAGAAACACCAAAAAGACAAGCACTCGCGAAGGGGACTCTTGGCGATGGTGGCAAACCGACAAAAGCACCTGAAATATCTGCAGAAAAAGAATCCTCGGCGCTACAGCGCCATCGTGAAAAAGCTGGAACTCAAGAAAAAGTAACCGACGTTCATGTATCATATAACCTGTAGCACAGAAAGGGTGCTATGCGTGGTATGATTTGATACATGATTCGTGTTACATGCTACATAAAAAAATATGGCCATTGTTAAACATAAAGAACAGCGCGTAGGCGTATTCATCGATACGCAAAACCTCTACCACTGCGCAAAGAACCTCTACCACGCCCGAGTCAACTTCGGACAGGTGGTAAAAG
>DATDXL010000041.1:0-5177 GCA_036517235.1 Minisyncoccota bacterium | reverse complement strand
GCAATCCTCCGTCAGTCGTACTCCTTTTGGAGCGACAGGGTGTGGGAACGCAATGCCAAATCTCATCTCTACACTCTACTGTTTTTGAGAGAAATCGTTAAATCATTAACCCCAAAACCAGTAGATTCTCTCATACTGGGTGTGGGGGGAATTCCGCCGCGCCGGAGAAAGCAAAAAGAAAAGCGGATATTGGCTGATGCCTCACCGCTTTGTGAGAATCTTCCGCCAGCATAGCGCGCAGCTACACTCGTTCCTGAATGAAGCGCACGCGATCTTCCACGGATACAGCAGGTACCACCGTGACCTCATAACCGAGTTGCTCATACGCATCTCGGAGAAGATTGTTCAGTTGCGCGATCGCTTCTGGAGATTCTATTCTTGAGTAATCTCCCTCGAATGCAATCGGCTCCATGAGGAATACTTTCCGGTAGAGATCTCTGTGGCAGACAACACGCGCTTCTTGTGGGTCAAGACCGCAGAGTTGATAGTACGCAATACTGTCAGGCATCGCTCTATCCAAAAAAACAACCTCCTCCAAGGGTAGATCAGCTTCGGTCTTGAGCTTTAATTTCACGACGCGTCGCTGAAAATCTCCCTCGTTGCTCCGAATCTCCGCAATAGTTTTCCTCTGTGCCATCCCCTCATCAATCAAGACACGAGCCGCTTCAGGCACTGTTTGATAACCAGCTCTCGCAAGATGTTCAAGAACTGTTGTTTTGCCAGAGGAGGGAACGCCTGTGATGACATACCATTTTGATTTATTCATTGTTTTCCCTTCTTTGGGTTTTGAACTAGCTAAGAAATATATTAATAAAAAGGGGCAAGATTTGCAATCTTGCCCCGCGCCAACCGCTTGAGCGATTTGGCATTACGTCAATGCGCCGATGTGGACGCCGCGGAACTCCTTCCGCTTCCTCACACTTCGATCGTGAAGTTCGTCGATGTTCTCTGGTGTGACGGTAGCGAGAAGACCGCCACATTCCGCCTCTCGCGTGGGCGAGTAGTAGCGAATCACTCCATCCCGCCCCAGTTCAGCGAAACGATGAGCAACTTCCTCAATCGCGTGAGCGTCCTCCCCGACGTACATGATGTCGGAGATTCTGCACACGCGACCTTTGCCATTGAACATCATCGTGAGACCACACCCTTGAAGGAGCTCGACGCACTGCACGTCGGTTTGGCTGTCGCCGACGTACATTGCACGTTCCTTCAGCACACCGAACTCATCACAGATGCGCTCCACAGCTTCCCGCTTCTGCGCCTGCCCGACGGGATGAACCGTCTGTAGGAGTTGACCCACGGGCATTCCGTAAACCGCCTCCCAGACGAATTGCGTGAAGCGGTCATAGTGTTCTTGATGCTCGGGCGCAACTTCGCCAGTCTTCTCGTCATACTGAATGACGGGCATCGTAGCCGCTTCTCGCATGAAAGCAAGAAGTTGTCGCGCCTCCGCGTCGGTGAGCCGAATTGCATCGAACCCGTCCACTGCAGTGCATCGCGCCCTTGCAAAGTCGAATCCAACCGCGTTGCAGAATGCTCGCACAAAGAACTCGTAGCTCGTGGAGATCTGCCACACGTTGAACTTGCGGTTCAAGCTCGGGAGGACAGCCTCGATCTTTGGAACGATGCGGAGACTCGCGCGCGCAAAGCGTTCTAGCCACTCCGCAGTTGCGCCCATGGCCTTGAAGAATGGGAGTACCACCTTCAAGGTATGTCCGGAGGAGTACGACGGGTCTTTGGGAAGTTTGTGAAAGTCTCCCCAGATGTCGTCGATGTTGCTCGTACCTCGGTAGAAATTCACGCCAACCTCTTCGCCAAGGCCGCACGCTTTTGCGAGAGCCACCGCGTTCTCTTGGGCATTATCGTTCAGCGTGCACGGTCCCTCATTGTCGAGGAACAACCAGATGTCGTTTTTGATCGCGTTCATTTTTTCTCCTTTCTGGGCTTGCCCACGATGGCTATGTCAATCTCTCGAGTCAGGTCGTAACCATCGGCTAAAACCTGCCCATGAGAATCCAGCGTTGTCTCGTTGCTGATCCTGATGTTACCTTCAACCACGCTCTTAATTGCTTCGATCATCATCGGGAACTCACGCCTCACTCCTTCATGCCTGATGAGTTTGAAGAGGGGGTTGTCCTCGCCTTCTTTCGCCGCGATCTCATCCAAAGATTCACGTTCAAGCCGTTGTTCCATTTCCTGCCAAAGCGGATCGAACGCGCCCCCGCGAATAGCAAAGCGACAGAAAGAAATCGCAGATCCTCTATCAAGATTTTCAGTCACGAGGTGCATCATGACCCCTGTTTCAGTGGCGCGGGTTCTCACGAGTTCCCAGATCACTTCTTTATATGTTCCTTTCGGTCCAGTGGGAAGTGCAGGATGAAGGTTGATGATTTTGCGCGCCCGACACATCGCATTACTGAACTCCCACATGTACCCCAAGAGTACATCGAGGTCGGTTGGAGAAATGTGCTTCGCAATTTCGAGGTCGTGTTCATTTCTCCAGATCTCGAGGATTGACGGATCGCCTACTCGTTGAGCTTCGCGTCCTTGCTTGCGAAGGTCCGACTTGAAGCGGAGAGAAGAAAACGCGATGAGCGGCAAGCTCGCTTTCAGCGCATTCTGGATCATGAAATCCCCGAAGTTCGTTTCGCCCTCCTCTCTTGTGCAGAGAACAAATGCGATTTCGGCGTTGGGGATTGTCCCTGCTTGTACGGCTCGGTGCGCCGCTAAAACCAACTCACACGCTACGCCATCCCACGCTGACGTGAAGAGTCCGATACGGAATTTTGGTTCCATGTTTCTCCTCGTGTTGTAGTTTGTAAAAGAGCAGTCCTAACCTTATTGTATATCAACATATTTGTGAAAAATCAACTTTCTTTTTGCTTTCTCCGGCGCGGCGGAATTCCCCCCACACCCCTTCTCCTTGGTGGGAAGGGCTGGCAAGATTATCTACCCGCCTTCGGCGGGCGGGAGACTCCCATTTCTCATAATCCTTGCTGTTTTTTAGCTCGCTTACTTTCCAATTGCAAATTCATTACAACTGAGGGACTTAATAGGGCCGGGAACTCTGGATGTATCCATACTGTCTTTTTTAACCACTCAAGCTCTTCATTTGCGTGTTTGAATTCTTCGCTCGTTCTTTTGGATAAACCCTCACCACCAGCATTAATACTAAGATGAGCATCACGTCTTAATGACTCAAGTTTTGACTCAAGTTCCAAAGAACGAGATACTAGTTTTTCTAGCTTTGAGTCAAAATCACTTTCTGGAATGAGCTCAAGTTCTCGAACATCATCTGCAGTTTTCCATCCTTTTCTTTTTAATCCATCAAAAACCTCCCTAGCCTTTTCACTCTGTCGCCCTTGCTCTATTATAGTTGCCTCGAGCTCCATGTGTCCAAGTTTTTTGGGCCACAAAAGGTTTCCGTCCATGTCGTATATGGGTACTCGTAGTTGCGGTACATTTTTTGTGACTTCAAGCATGTCTGCAAGAACCTCTCTTACTATTTTGTTAGAGCTACAGACTACCCCCAATATGTTATCCATCGAGTGCGGTAACAATTCGGCGTTTGGATGGCTAGGTCCATGATTCGGTCTTTCCTTAAAAAGGATATTTATTTCTAAGCCACCAATTCCAGTTGGGAGACGTGCACTTTTTCTTAATGCCCCGGCTATTAATCTTATCGATTTAGCATCTATTTTGCCATCAACCGGCGGATTATCAGTGACATAGTTAAAATCTTCCTCCGACATTGTTTCGACATCGAACTCGGGGCCACCGTCAAGATTTGGTATTCGCGCAACTCTTCCATGTTTAATGACGTAATCTCGGTAAAATTTAGGATCCTTTTTGAGTCTCTCAATATAATCGTAGTAGGAACCTCCTTGGCCTTGCATCCCGCCAATTGAATTGGCGCTTTCGGGATTGCCTCGAAGCCAGTGATACTCCGGATCCTCCACTTTCACATCTAAGGGCAGGGCTAATTTCCCGGTCTCCCCGTACAACAAACCTTCAGCGAAGATACTCTTAAAAAGAGTAGCGTTAGCTAGATGACTATAAATTGGTGCAGTTTTGACGTATACATGTAAGTCCACGACTCTGTGCGTGAGAATAAAATTTTCCCAATCTATTCCTTCCGATATTTCAGCCATCAGCCCTCCAACCCTGCTTTCTAGCTGTTTCAAATTTTCCACTTCAGCCTCTGTTACATCAGAGAATCTATTGTGGTCAAAACGCTCAACGTACTTATCTGTATTAACTCGCGCCTGAGCGTTCACGAGGATTGATCTAGCATTAATCAACTCTTCGTAAACATTTGTGACTAAAGCTCTAAACGGATGATCCACATCCTGAAGTTCCTCGCTGTATTTATTTTTGAGCTCTACAATCTCACCATAAACTGTCTCGGCGGTATCACTATTTCTCCACCAGCCTGGCTTAGTTTTTTCGCGCAAACTTTCAAGCAAAGAATCGAGCCTTTCCTTTTTTTGTTTTTTTGCAAAGTCTAACTCTTCGGCACTTGCCTCCCTTTGCTTAATACTCGGCGCTTCGTATGATTTTGGTCCTCCTTCAGACATATATTTATTTCATCAATTCCTCCATCGAAACTCCAAGGGCTTTGGCAAACTTCTCAATCGTGGCAAGAGTAGGGTTTTGTCTCCCATTTTCAACAGAACTGATATAGCCACGATCCATCCCAGTTACCTTAATAATATCGCCCTGGGACATCTTTTTCTCTGTCCGTATGCGCTTGAGATTAACCCCAAACCTTTTTGATATCGATTTCATTGTCCCCAGTTTATCCTCTATTGCCACTTCACACAATATTGTAAAGTACTACAATAAGTATGGAAGCTCTACTATCCCACCCAGCAGTCCCGCAAAGCATATAGGTGGGGAGGAGGTGGAATTTGCGGGACTGCTCTCCCACCCCATAAGGATATCTTCCATACTTGGGACCCGAAACCTCACGCGCGCAAAAAACAACATAGCAGAGGCCTAGGGATGGCGTGCGGTGGGCGGTACTCCGCACACAGGCGGGGACGCACCATTTTGGAAGCTAAGTTAGGTCAGATCAAAGTTCGAAATCGGGATTTAATTCAAACCACATTCGAACTTTGTCTAACACACACCGCACTTTTGAAAAATCGAAACCCCCGCCGAAACCCACGTCGGCG
>DATDXL010000040.1:0-6875 GCA_036517235.1 Minisyncoccota bacterium | reverse complement strand
CGACATGTCGAAGGACACCTTCCATGCGTCTTTCGACGAAACTGAAGTACTTGTATTCAGAAATGATGAACGGGGAATCAAGAAATTCATCGAGACCATGATTCTACACGGCTACGCGAAAAACGATACGGCCATTGGTACTGAATCAACCGGCATCTACCACCTTCTCCTGTGTGAAAGACTCCGAGCGGCAGGCTGGAACGTGAAAGTTATCAACCCGCTCATTACCAGCCGGATGTTTCGGAGCGCGATACGTCATGCGAAAACCGACCGTGAGGACGCCATCGCCATCAGGAAAACGCTTCTCACCGGAGCCGGATACGCATACACCGACACGCCAGAAATCTTGGCGCTAAAGACGCTCGTCCAGGAACGTGAGGCACTCTGTCGGACGCGCGCAGAGACGAAGCAGCGCATCCACGCACACCGGATTCGAGCCAAAGCAAGCGGGCTTTCGCTCCACGACAGTTTTACCGGCACGATCAAGCTGCTCTCATATGAGATGAGGCAGATCGAGAAGAAGATGGACACCTATGCCTCAGAGACCCAGAAACTTCTCCGTTCGATTCCCGGCATTGGCAAAGTGACTGCCGCCACACTGGTTGCCTACGTCGACGATATTCGCCGATTCTCGAGTCCCGAGAAGCTCGTAGCCTACGTCGGCCTTGATTGCCGGGTGCATGAAAGCGGCACGTCAATTCATGGCAAGGGGTACATTACGAAACGAGGCAATCGGTATCTTCGCTACATTCTCTTCAATGCCGCTTTCATTGCCAAACGAAGAAATCCTGAATTGAAGGGGTATTTACAGAAGAAGATGTCAGAAGGCAAACATTACTTCAGCGCCTTGTGTGCAGTTGAGAGAAAACTTGTCCACCTCATCTACGCCGTGTGGACCCGCGACACTCCGTTTGAAGCCCGTTAATTGAAACCAAAAACAGTGGCTTGAATTCGTTCGGCTGTTTTATGCTGGCCGGATTTGACAAGAATATACTTAGTTTTCTTTACCTGCCTAGACTTTTTACCCAATGAACAACAGCGACAGAGAGAGCGGTAATGGAAATTTTTCTTAGTTCCTCAACAATCCTTCGTTTGTCATAAAGTTTTGGCGTGTGAATTGACAATACAGCAAGGGAACCTATTATGAAGCTAGGGACAAAGGGGAAATTCAACAAAAAGGACGTACTATGAAGTTCATTATAATCGACCCGAACCCTGAGCGTCGCGAGCTCATGAAATCCGCTCTCGCACGAATGTATGCGGGGTCAGGAGCCGTCGAGGTTCCGCGCTTCTCCGATGCGCCGGCGGTGGTCTTCGATCACCCGGACACCGACATGGTGTTCATCACCAATAACACTCCGACAAAGCGCGGAGTTGAGACGGCCCAGCAGATCAAAAGCGCTTTTCCACACCTCAAGGTGGTACTCACCGGTGAAATCATCGGCGAGAAAGAAGCACGGGCTCTTGGTTTGGATGGTTCCATTTCCACAACCGACTTCTCGCTGGAACCTCTGGCTAGCTTCTTGAAGGAGAAGCTCTATCTCCACTAACGCGAACGCCTCGGTGCAAACCGAGGCGTTTTTCTTACCCGCCGCCTGCACCACAAGAGTACTTCCAATCTCTACCTCGCTTCGCTCAAAGAGATTTAGGTCGCTGGCGCTGGGCACTGCACTCGCCTTCGCTCACTTGTTGCCCGAAAAAATCTCCTATGGAGATTTCGTCGGGTTTTGCGAAAAGACCCAAAATTGGTATTATTTCTCCATGTCCGACGTTAATTTAGACCACAAACGCCACTCTCTCGCCCACCTCTTGGCAGCGGCAGTTTTAGATATCTATCCAGATGCAAAACCGACTATCGGTCCTGCGATAGAAAACGGCTTCTACTATGACTTCGACTTTTCAGAATGCGGAACGGACGCGGAAGATATGCGGAACGGACGCGGAAAGGGACCTGGCGAAGAGGATTTAGGTAAAATAGAGCAGAAAATGCGGGAGATAGTCAAACACTGGGAACTCTTCAACGGATTCGAAGTAAGCGCCTCCGATGCCAGAAAGCTTTTCTCGGATAACTCATACAAACTTGAATTAATAAGCGATATCGAGAAAGCCGGCGAAAAAATAACCCTCTACTACTCCGGCCCCAAATCTGGAGTCCCTACTCTTTCTTCCCTTAAAACCCTACACCCTATACCCCATACCCTATCCCCTGGTTTTCTTGACCTCTGCCGTGGCGGACACATCGATAACCCCTCCAAGGACATCGCGCCAAGCTCATGGAAATTAGACCGTGTCGCTGGCGCATACTGGCGTGGTGATGAAAAGAACGCGATGCTCACCCGCATCTATGGTCTCGCATTCGATACCAAAGAAGAACTCGAAGCGTATGAAAAGCAGATAGAAGAGGCGAAGAAGCGCGACCACAAGAAAATCGGTCCCGAGCTAGATCTCTTCACCTTCTCCGACCTTGTTGGCGGCGGATTGCCTCTATGGACTCCAAAAGGCACGCTTTTGCGAAACCTCTTGGATGATTTTGTGTGGCAATTGCGCAAGGAACGTGGTTACGAGTTGGTTGACATCCCTCATATCACCAAGAAAGAACTGTACGAGAAAAGCGGACACTGGGAAAAATTCAAGAACGAGCTGTTCCGTATAAAGACGCGAGAAGAACACGAATTCGTGATGAAGCCGATGAACTGTCCTCATCACACGCAAATCTACGCGCGAAAGCTCTGGAGCTACCGTGAAATGCCCCAGCGCTATGCCTCGACCACCAAAGTCTACCGTGACGAGCAGTCGGGCGAGCTTGCAGGGCTTTCCCGCGTCCGCGCCATCACGCAGGACGATGCGCATGTGTTTTGCCGTACTTCACAAGTCAAAGACGAAATGGCAAAGATTTGGGACATCATATCCGTTTTCTACGGCGCGTTCGGATTCAACCTCACTCCCCGCCTCTCGCTTCACGATCCTAAGAATATGAAAGCGTACCTTGGCGACGAGGCGACATGGGAAAAAGCCGAGAGCGAACTGCGTGAATTGGTAAAAGAAAAGGGCGTCTCCGCTGTAGAAGCAATCGGTGAAGCGGCATTCTACGGACCTAAAATAGACTTCATGGGCAAAGACGCACTCGGACGCGAGCACCAAGTAGCGACAATTCAGCTTGATATGAATATGCCCGAGCGCTTTGACCTTACCTGCGTCAATGACAAAGGCGAAAAAGAGCGCATCGTGATGATCCACGCCGCCATCATGGGCTCTATTGAACGATTCCTTGCGGTTCTCATTGAACACTACAGCGGAGCGTTTCCATTGTGGCTCTCACCAGTGCAAGTTGTGGTTCTTCCCGTCTCCGAAAAGCATGAGAATGCTACTCGCGAAGCGCTCGCCGCGCTAAAGTCTGCGAACATTCGTGCAGAACTTTCCGACCCCAACGAATCGCTCGGCAAAAGAGTGCGTCAAGTAAAACTCCAAAAAGTCCCCTACTGGCTCGTCATCGGCGATAAAGACGTCGCCACGAATTCAGCTACGCTTGAATCGCGAACAAGTGACCAAGAACGATTAACTGTTGACCAGATAGTTAAAAAACTTGAGGGGGAGATTATTAATAGGAAATAAAAACCATGATCGAACAAATGCCTACGGGAGGAGAAATGCGCGAAGAAAAGGGCAACCAAGAGAAATCCTTTGAATATGAAGTAGCGTTAGCGCAAGCCCTGCTAAATGCGATCAACGAAAGAAACGACTTTGTACACCGCCAGGGAGGGTTCGACACGTTCGCCGAAGCTGGGCAATATACTCCTGGGATGAAAGAAGCGTACGACCAGATGGAAAAAGCAGTAGGAGATGCGCGGGAGGCGTTTGACACAGGAGTATCGGACAAAGCCGCAGTTGTTGAGCAAATGAAAAAAACCGACGAGATGGGCGCAAAAACAATAGCTTTGATGTTCGGCCTCGAAAAGCCCAACAAAAACGTTGGAAGCGCCATCCGACGTTTCTTTAAAGGACAGTAATGTTCTCCGAAATCGTCAAGAAACTTGGAGGGGAAATAAGAGGAAGAAAATAAGAGGTTGCATGAGTAAATATTTCTATACTGCTTAGTCTAATATTTGTTTTCGTAATTCCAACTCTGATTGAGGGTTATTTTGTATATGAAAGAATTTCCCTTTTTAACCTCCTAACATTTATGGTGGGCATCACCATCGTGGGAAGTATTTGGGACATTTGGGCAACTCGGCACGGCAACAAAGACCCCATTTGGCTCTGGCAATTCAACCACAAAGAAACTATAGGGAAAAAAGTATTTGATGTTCCGATTGAGGAATATTTGTTCTACCTTGCCACAAGCGTCTACGTGATATTCACCTGGGAATCAATTCGTTTGGTCTCCGAAGAAGGAAATCTTCTTATGTTTATTGTCCTTCCGTTCTGTGCTGTCTGGTCGCTCTTCTTCATAGGCATTCCCTATTTCTTTGGGTTTAGAAACAAAGATAAATTCTAGCTAATGACTCCTCTTGCAGAATTCAAAAATTTTGAAGCACTTGATATACGAGTCGGGAAAATCGTAAATGTCGAGGACGCGCAGACGAAGAAGCCGACGTATCGGATTACCGTTGATTTTGGTCCGGAAATCGGTACAAAAGTTTCCTGTGGCGCATATCGCAATTATTCAAAGGAAGAGCTGATCGGAAAGCGTGTTGTCGCTGTAACTAATCTCGGAACCAAACAAATGGGTCCCGAGAAATCAGAGGTTTTGATTCTCGGTGTGCCGAATGAAAAAGGGGAAACGATTTACCTCACTCCCCAATCCGACGTCCCTCTCGGCGTAAAAGTTTTCTGAATAAAATGGACCTCTCCCAGCGCGTACAAAAGATTCCCCTTGCAGAATCAAAAAGCTTTGAGGATTAGCTCTTCGTCATCTCTTTATCTATTTTGAATCTTCCCAATCTACCAGAGCTTCTCCTAGCTTTTCTTGGATATTGAAAATAATTTTCTCTCGTGAAGCTGGCTTACTCTTCGCAATACCCTTGGCGAAATTATATAAGGCCACATTGCTCATCTTCAACCACTTTCCATTTTTATATAGAAAATACAGTAAACTCATCACCGCAATCCTCTTGTTGCCATTTTGGAACGGGTGATTTTTGATAACAAGGTAAAACAGAATGCTGCCTTTACCGATTATTCCCCGATATAAATCCTTCTTGCTAAACCTACCGAAAGGAGCCTCAATACAACTCTCTAGTACATTCGGAAAACGCGTCCCAAAATCAGGGATGGGTTCATCCCACGTCATTAACTTTCGCGCTAATGAGAAAGCGGCATATTCAACCTCTGTTACCGTAATCTTCTTGGTCCTCATTCTCGTCCAAGTCTCTTGAAAACATCCCCGTACTCCTCCAAGGCTCTATTTATTGCTTTATCTATCTCCTCCTTTTTGTGATCACCAAGATTCTCTCCAAGAACATCCGCAACGGATTCGTGAGGAATAACATAATTCCTACCTACCTTCTCGGCTTTTATCTTGCCGGCTTTTATCTTCCTAAAGATTTCTATACGGCTTAGGTGTAAAATCTTAGCTACCTCGCTTGTGGAATACATGTTCTTTTTCTTCATGTTTTGTATAGTAACATATGTTACTATACAAGAAAAGCCTTATTTGTTAAGATAATTCAGGATGTTATACTGAAATTATTAATGGACCTAGAGCAACGAATACAAAAAATTGAGGAAAGGAACAGGAATGTGGAGACCGACAAAGTGTGAGAGACCAGTTTGACTCGGCGCGGGCTTTTGGCACTTTTTACCTATCTCGCCATAAGCATCTATCTCTCGACTATCGCAATTCCCCACCCATGGCTTAATGCCATCGTTCCCACTATCGGTTTCCTCCTTTCCACCCTCACGATGCCCTACTTCAAGAAAATGTGGCTCTCGCAAAGGAAAAAATGAGCGTATCCCAACATTGAAGTCTGACTTCAATGTGATGGCCGAAACTCCCCTACCCACCCCAAAACGCCAAAAAAAGAAAAGCTGTCCGAACAGTGCGGACAGCTTTGTAAAAGATTCCTATTCGCCGCCGTCGATTTTCGGCGGTTCGGGAGGATTGAGCAGAGGGTCATCCGGCTCCTCGTACTGGATACCGAGCTTGTGGGCCATTTCCCGCAGACGGACGATCATTTCCCGGTGAGTGTCCCTCGTGTCGTCTTCCATCGCTTCAAATAGCGCGTCGTCAATCATCCCCTCATGGATTTGGAGGCATGTATTGTGCAAACGCTCAAAGAGCTTTTGACTTGGTGTTTCCGGAAGATCCTCTGTATCAACGACAAGCTGTTCCGCAAGAATGCGCGAGGCCACAATTTCCAGACCAGCCACATTCTTTGGCGTGATGCAAGCTACCGTGAATTCGGAACCCGGGATGTTACGTTCCACCAGCCTGCTCCCTGGAGCGCAGTTAGCATAGGCTACCGACTGGATAATTTCAGTTTTTGTCATAAAGAGAAGACCTTTCAAAAGGAACACTAACATGTGATTTCCACATGTCAATCCCAGTCCCATTTTCAAATCCAAAAAGTTCTCAGAAAACATACTACTAATAAGTAAGCTATAGCTTACTTATTAGTAGTAGTCGAAAATCTTTCCAAAAGAAACCCGGCGCCATTTAGGTGCCGGTTGGTTGTGTGGTGACGAGTTATCATAACTAGACGATAGTCGAGCATTCCACTACCGTCTTCCTTTCGTTACTGTGAATTACGAAACCCCTCCACCCTCTCTTTTCTCACCCACCCAAAACACCCGCAGTCTTCTGCGGTTTCTGCAAAAGTCTTCTTTCTTCTTCAACTCAACCCGCTAGCGCAGCACATACGCAAGCAAGGAGTAGA
>DATDXL010000039.1:0-7660 GCA_036517235.1 Minisyncoccota bacterium | reverse complement strand
GTCTACTCCTTGCTTGCGTATGTGCTGCGCTAGCGGGTTGAGTTGAAGAAGAAAGAAGACTTTTGCAGAAACCGCAGAAGACTGCGGGTGTTTTGGGTGGGTGAGAAAAGAGAGGGTGGAGGGGTTTCGTAATTCACAGTTTAACAGCACTTTTTGGTTCGACAATGCATAGCTGGTACCAAATATCCCTTTCTCCTTTTTTGTTCTGAGCTACACCGGTACAGACCACGCGGATATTGACGCCACGTTTTCGGAGAGCGGAATCAAACTGATATTTGCTAAAATAGGTTGTACCGTAACTTTCTCTCAGTTCCTCCAAGCCCACAGGTTTATTGTTTTGACTCTGAAAGAGAAGGACCATTTCCCTGAATGAGTCTTTTAATCCAGCAGCGTATAGCTTCTTCCAGTCACTTTCAGTCAGATCAACACTTAGGTACTTGTAGAAAGTTGTTTGGTGGGGCTTGAACGGTTTTAACCCACCGATCTCTGCTCGTACTGCTACTGGAACCTGCTCTAGTTTGAGTGAGAACTTAATCACATCACCAACCGAGAAAAAGCCAGAATTTCTTACCAACCCATCAAGTTGTTGTTGAATCTCCACTTCCTTTTGCCGAAGAGCTTCATGTTTGTTCACAAGTTTCCTTTCAGTTGCTGTCGTTATAGTAATACTCTATCTATTACTTGTCAATAGTAAGGTTTTAGATTATATTGTTTATATGAAGGATATTCGAAAAGATATTGAATTCAGAGCTGTGCTTAGGGGACAGAATCTCCGATTTCATTCCGCATGGGGGCTATTCAGCCCGGAGCATATTGACGAGGGGACAGAGCTTTTGATGAACGAGCTTGAAATAAAAGAAACCGACACGTGCCTTGATTTGGGATGTGGGTACGGGGCGATAGGTCTTGTCATGGCAAAACTTGCACCGCAAGGAAACGTGCACATGGTAGATAAGGATTTTGTTGCCGTGGAGTATGCAAAGAAGAATGCGGAAGCGAATGGGCTTAAAAATTGTGAAGCGTATTTAAGCAACGGATTTAGCCACATACCTCAAGATGCAAAATTTGATGTTATTGCCTCGAATCTGCCGGCAAAACCCAGCAAGGAGCTCTACCAGATCTTTTTTGACGATGCGAATAAATATCTCAAACCCGGCGGGAAGTTCTACGTAGTGGTGATATCGGGACTCAAGGAATTCATAAAGCGGAGCTTCAAGGAAGAATTCGGAAATTGCGAGAAGCTCAAACAGGGGAGAGCGCACTGCGTGTTCGTTGCGATTAAATGAAAAACTGCCGCACTGGCGGCAGTGTACTCCCAAGGCTTAATTGTAGATGTCGGGTTCCGGAATGGATTTGATCTCAAGCATCAGCGCCTCCTGGAGTAATTGATCTTGAGAAGAGAGGGATGCCAGAATCCTTTGAACAAAACTTGCATCGAGGCTTATTTCCCCTTGAATATCCTCGATGCGTACCGTGAGGGAGGGTATTCGTATACACACGACAAGTCTGTCGTTGTATCGAACTAAGACTTGTAACGCAGGTACATACAGTGTTCTGATGTTGTCCGACGGGGTATTGCAGTCTACTCCTTCGTAACTGACGGCTACCGGCATGGGTACAAGTAGAATTGCTCTCATACGATTTCTTTCGTCAGAGTACTACCGTTTATGGTTGAGTCAACGGAAAACTACATTGACGGTTAAAGATAATTCTGTTAGCATAGCCGAGTCATGTTACGAATCAGATTACAGCGCGTGGGGAGGAAGAATATTCCGGCATTTCGCATTGTCCTGACCGATTCCAAGAATTCCACGAAGAGCGGCAGATACAAGGAAATCCTCGGCTCATTCGATCCGGTCAACAAGACAAAAGCGATAAAGGTTGACCGCGTGAAGCACTGGATGTCTGTGGGCGCAAAACCGACTGATACGCTCCACAATCTCTTGATAACCGAGAAGATAATCACCGGGAAGAAAATCAATGTTCTTCCTCGCAAGAGTCCTATCAAAAAGGAAGAAAAGCCCGTAGAAGGTGGAGCTCCAGTAGCCGCTACGCCGGTCGCTGAAGCAAAACCAGCAGAAGCTCCTACAGAGGTAAAACCTGAAGAAGGAAAAGCGTAAAAGAGATTTTTAAAAGTAGTCCCAAAGGTATACTGAACCCTGTGAGGGTTGCTTTTTTACCTGATTGTTTTAGTATCGTACAGGATTTGTCTTTCTGGGTGATCCATAAAGCAATACCACGAGGAGATACTCATGAATAACGTTATGACCGAAGTACAGTTATGCCAAAGAAACGTAGAGACCGGCGACTCCAAATTCGTGCTGGTTTGCAGAAACCCATTTTTCGCGATTCTCAGGGAGGGGAAGAGGGCGATATCAGTCCCTGCGAATGAAGTGAGTTCGCTTGTTCCGGTATGGTTGGGAAAAATCGCTACCTCTACCGCTCTCAAGTTTGAGAAGCTCTATGCAGCCCAAACGATTGCTGACGAGGTTCTTGAGGGAGCATTCTTTGACATCAATGAAGGACGCCAGCATATGCAGAGCAGTTCTGCTTTGTCTAGCGCCCAAGGACCAGTTCCGGCCTAATCTGGAGCAACTTAAAAAGCCGCGCCCTCGGGAGCAGCTTTTCTTTTTGCCGAATCTGAGCACATAGACAGATATAGCCAAAACAGCCAAAGGTAGAGCAAAAAGACGCCAAGACCAAGGTACAAATCTGATGCTATAGCATCAGATTTGTACCTTGGGAGGATTGTGAACAATGGAGGTTCTCGGTAGATACTTTTGATTGACTTTGGGGTTCGCAGGTGCTATAATTGAGAGAGCAGTGCAGTAAAGGTTTAAACCTTTGTTCGACAGCACTCGGATGTTGTGAGAGCTCGCTCTCACACACCACTCGCTTGTCGTAATAAATATTCAGTAAGGTCGAGTACTGCCGAATTACAAAGAATTTCAAGAAACGCTATGAACGATTCAGATGTCCAGTTTCTGGAGTATGTCGTCAAAGCGCTGGTAGACAACCCTAACGATGTAAAAATCGAAAGGACTGTTGATGAGATGGGAGTCTTATTGAAGCTTTCCATCAACCCTGCTGATATGGGCAAAGTCATCGGTCGTATGGGCAATACCGCGAAAGCTATACGCACGTTGCTTAGGGTCGTGGGCATGAAGAATAATGCTCGCGTCAACCTTAAGATCAACGAGCCAGAAGGCGCAGCTCCTCGTCCTGAAAAAGGGACGAAGACCGTTGACGAAGCGATGGCCGATTTGCAGCTCTAATGACTTGTTAATAAAACACCCCGCCGAGTGGCGGGGTGTTTTATGTTACAAGAATTAGACCCCGTAACAATTTTGCCTTGGCTACGGTAATCGTTGGGAATTAAAAAATATTTTAATACTGTTTTGCAACGTGCGGGCGCGAATAGCGCATCACTCTACGGGCGAAGCGCGTTGCTATTCAAATTTACTCGCAAAATTGGTATTGGGTATTCTCAAGTCTCTTACACAAAAACCGTCCGCCTAAAGGCGAGACGGTTTTTGTGTTGACAGAGTCTTCGCTTCGGTTAAGGTGATACGTAGATTCAATACGGCAAACGAAAAAATGAAAGGTCAACACTATGTTTATAGGAACGTACACGGCATTGGTAACGCCCTTTCGCAAGAGAAGGGTTGATTACAAGGCGCTTGAACGCCTTATCGCAAGGCAAGTTGAGGCCAAAATTGAGGGTATCGTACCCGTCGGTACGACAGGAGAATCGCCGACGCTCACGGTGCCCGAGCATATTGAAGTTATCAGGCGCTCGGTGAGATTCGCGGCAGGCAGAATCAAGGTGCTTGCGGGCACAGGAGGAAACTCCACAGGCGAAGCGATTTACCTGACACGGGAAGCGCTGAAGGTCGGAGCTGACGGATCGCTTCAAGTCGCTCCCTACTACAACAAGCCGACGCAGGAAGGATTGTTCCAGCACTTCCGCGCCGTCGCGGATAGCACGAGGTTGCCGATCGTCCTCTACAATATTCCGGGTCGCTGCCAAGTCTCGATCGATGTCGAGACGGTGGTACGTCTTTTGGAGTCTTGTAAGAACATTGTTGGTATCAAGGAGGCAAGTGGAAGCCCTGATCGCGTGAGTGAGCTGATCGCGGCAACTCGAGGGAGATTCTTCCCAGTACTGAGCGGGGATGATTCATTGACGCTTCCGTTCATGGCGGTTGGAGCTCATGGTGTCATCAGCGTGGCATCGAACATCATCCCCGATAAAGTCTCAATGATGGTCGACTACGCCAAGAATGATGCTTACAATCTTGCCCAAAGGGAGCACGCGAACTACTTCGAATTGTTCCGAGCGCTCTTTGTGGAAACGAATCCAGGTCCTGTTAAAGCGGCGCTCGAGATGATGGGATTGATTGATGGGGAACTCCGTCTTCCGCTCGTGCCGCTGAATTCGGTCAATCGCCGGAAGCTCCGCAAGATCCTCAAGTCCTATGGTCTCGTGAAGTAAGTTGGTTTTCAAAACGGCAGGCGCTTTCGCCCGCCGTTTTTTCTTGACTATGAGTGGTCCGTAAGTAATATGGAGAATGGATTCGGTTAAACCAATACGAAAGAGAGAAAACTATGAACATTGGCATTATCGGAAAGAAGCGAATGGGGACAGCGCTTGTTGCTGCTGTTAAGAACCATCCAGACCTTACCATCGTCGGTCAAATCGGTAGGGAAGGTAACTTACTGGATTTTCTTACTAAAACTGACGTCGTGATCGACTTCAGTTCCCCAGACACTTCTCTACTTTTCGTCATGACATGCGATACCTACAACAGACCTCTAGTCCTCGGAACCACTGGCCAATCAGAAGAGGTGTTGGGAACAATTGATAAGCTTTCTTTGAAAATCCCAGTTATCATGGCTACCAATTTTTCTGTGGGTGCCAATCTTTTGTTCTGGCTCGCGCAGAAGTCAGCGGAAATCCTTGGTCCTAATTACGACCCCGAAATCGTCGAGGTGCATCACCGCCTCAAAAAGGATGCGCCAAGCGGTACCGCAAAGACGTTGGCAGGCGCTCTGGGCACTATTCGTCAATCCCAACTCGATGCTCCTGCCATGTTTCGTCGCGGTCGAGAAGGGATCACTGGAGAACGTAACCCCCGGGAAATCGGTATTCATTCTGTCCGTGGGGGTTCGGTAGTTGGCGACCACACGGTCATGTTTCTTGGTGGCACTGAAGCAGTGAAACTCTCTCATGAAGCATTTAGTCGCGAGGTATTCGCAGACGGTGCCCTCCGCGCCGCACGGTGGGTTGTGAAGCAGAAGCCCGGTCTCTACGACATGCAAGATGTACTTGGGCTGAAGTAATCACCAGTTTTTCAAACCTGCGAACATTGCTTCGCGGGTTTTTCTTCTTGACAGAAGAGAAATACTATGGAGAATATCTTTTGGTTTTCCAACAATCTAGAAAAGCATGAATTATGGACCAAGAAATTCCGACTACCCTTATGGTTGCGCTCTTTGTTTCCGTGTTCGTCACGCTACTTAATGAGTACTGGCTCTGGCGTGCCCGCAAAAGACTTGTTGAGCTACCTCCTCACATCCAGGGTAAGTATCGGGAAGAGCTTAAGAAGCTCCAACGGTTCCAACAGTGGATATGCTGGTCGATACTTTTGCTGGTGTTGCTTATCATGGTGGCTTGGTGACGCGCGCCTGATTGGCTTTTTAAGCCCCTGAAGGATTTTTGATACTTCAGACTCTAACCACCCTAGATACGTGTACGTGCAAGGGTGGTTTCTTCTTTCCTGCTAGTAATAGATCATGCTGTAGCGGGACTTGCCTTCTTTTTCTATACCTTATACGCTACACCCTATACCCCATGCTTACATTTCACATCATCACCTTATTTCCCGGCGCGTTTAAGTCCTATTTGGGGGAATCAATAATTGCGCGCGCTATTCGCGAGAAGAAAATCGCCGTGCGGTTTTACAATCCGAGAGATTTCACTAAGGACCTGCCTGCGCCGGGCATAGCGCCTGCCAGCGCGAGACACGCAGGCTGGCGGCAGGCAGGCAAATGGGCACGCGTAGATAGGCGACCGTATGGCGGTGGTCCTGGCATGGTGCTTGAAGCGCCCGCATTCGTGAAAGCAATAGAAGCGGCAGTGCGCCGCGCGAAGCGCGGCGCCAAGGTCATTATCTTTTCCGCCCAAGGAAAAGAATTTACAAATACCTATGCGCGCTCGGTAGCAAAAAAAGCCAGCGATATTGTTTTGGTTTGTGGTCGTTATGAAGGAATCGATGCGCGCGTGAGAAAGATATTCAAAGCTGAAGAGCTCTCCGTGGGTACTTATGTGCTGACGGGCGGTGAATTGCCAGCTATGATAGTCATTGACTCGGTTGCGCGTCAGATCAAGGGAGTGCTCGGCAACTTCGATTCAGTTGAAGAACATCGTACGGCCTCATCGGAAGTCTATACACGACCTGAAGTTTTTAAATACAAAGGCAGGAACTACCGCGTTCCCAAGATACTATTGTCCGGCCACCACGCGAAGGTGGAAGAATGGAAAAGAAAGCATCTCAGAGAAAAGTAAGTCCTTCTTTCGTCATTATCTTACCATGGTAAGATAATGACGAATAAGGGAGAGAACTATTTGAGTTGTTGCGGCCACTATAAACACGTGCTAGGGTTCTCATCAGAAAGGAGGGCTTATGAAAAGTCTTCAAGTGTTAGTTGTAAACTTTCGTTCTCAATACACCGATCTTATCGGAAGATCCTTGCGGGACCTAGGTGTGCGTTCCGCGATCCTACCGCCTGAAAGGGCAGATAAATGGTTTGCGAAAGAAAGGCCTCAAGCGGTTATCCTCTCGGGGAGCGATAAATCCGTTAACGACGCCGATGCGCCGGATATCTCCGACGCGATTCTCAATTCCGGAGTTCCTATCTTCGGTATCTGCTACGGGATGCAACTTCTCGCCAAGAAGTTTGGTGGCGAGGTGCAGTCTGGTACAGGAGAAGGGAATTTCGGTCAGACCATAATCACGTTCAACTCGGGCAATGAGGACGGTGGCCTTTGGTACGGACTCTGGAACTCTGGCGATAATCGGCATGTCGTTCATGCGAGTCATGGCGATGTTGTAACCCGCATTCCGCTGGATTTTAAGAGAATTGCCAAACCGAACGCTTTTCACAGGGGATGCATGGGTATGGCTGATCTGAAGCGCAAAATATGGGGCGTGCAGTTCCATCCTGAAGTTGAAGATACGATAGATGGCAAACGGATGCTCTCCAACTTCGTGTTCAAAATTGCCGGATGTGAGAAGGATTGGAGTCCAAGAAATCTCGCCGAAGAGATACGCGAAACCACTATTGAAGCCATCGGCGACAGAAAAGCCATTGTCGGCTTCAGTGGCGGAGTTGACTCAACATCGGTCACCGCACTCTTAAGCAAAGTCCTTGAAAAGAGGCTGGAAGCGTTCATTATCGACGGCGGTAATCTGCGCGAGCGTGAAATGGAGAAAATCGTCAGGCATGCATGGGCTACCGGAATTACCGAACCGCCTCTTGTTGTCCGTGCGGCTGACAAATTCGTACCGGCGATTGCGGCTTCCATTCATGCGGAGGAGAAACGAAAGGCGTTCCGCTTGGTGTACCAGAACATCCTCTTGACGGAAGCAAGGCGTTT
>DATDXL010000038.1:0-9316 GCA_036517235.1 Minisyncoccota bacterium | reverse complement strand
AGTCCAAACTTTCCGAGACACAGGAGAAGTTAGACAAACTGGTTTCTGTGTATCTCGACGGCGACATTGAACGCACCGCATATTTAACACGTAAAGACCTTCTCCTGCGTCAAAAAGCGTCAATCGCGGAAAGTTTGTGGGATTTTGGGCAACAGAGAAAGAATTGGGTCGAACCCTTGCGGAGTTTCGTTTTGTCTTTGAGAGAAGCCGTGGAACTTGGAAAAAACGACAACCATCTTGAATGGAAGCGGTTTTTCCAAAAAATCGGCTCTAACCCTTCTCTCAAAGACAAAACGCTTTCATATGGCTGGGGCGAACTGTGGGAATTCACGGCTTCCGCCTTCGGCGGAAAAGAAATTGATAGTGCGATTTTGGCTTCCGCAAAATCGCTCCACTTTCTTAATTCCGACAATGTTTCTCTTGGTGACCCTACGGGGAGTCGAACCCCGGTTCCAGCCTTGAGAAGGCCGTGTCCTAACCACTAGACGATAGGGCTGTAATTCAATATTATCAAACTTTAAACGGTTTCGACTTTGGAGTCGGTCACGCATAATGTTCTGGTGAACATTTGCGCGACCCTTACAGGGTCAGTACACCTTTTGGATACTTTCTTCGCTACGCTTGAAACTATCTCAAAAGGTCTTTCAGTGCTCCACGTATTCGCACTTCAACCCGCCTCGCGCCGTCGCGCTCCGGCCTTGCGCTCGGGTCCCTTCCCGAGCTCACCCCGTCTCCAGCCTTGAGAAGGCCGTGTCCTAACCACTAGACGATAGGGCCACTATAATAAACCCGTACCACCCCAAAACGATAGGGCCATGGTAGTAATTTCTCACATAAATCGATGTACAGCAAGGTAAATAGGACGAAGAGACTTATCCACACCTTTGTTTGCACGTGTCGGCAGAGATGGTATTCTCTCACTAGAACAAGAAACCTTCGGGTATCAAGTTCGTTCTTCGGGAGCTTGTCTCCCAAACAAAATCTGGGACGATAGTCCCAACAATTTCCGGGACTTCAAGTCCCAACCATTTTGAGTCGGGCTTCGCAACTTGTTGCGAAGCCCTTTCTCTTTTTTATTCGCTAGCGAATGTGCGCCCGAGCGTTGAGCGAGGAAGTACTGAGCCCAGCAGGGCCCATGTGTGGAGAGAGAAAAGTATTTTCTTTTTTCTCTCCCGAACGAGCGACCTGTCTGCGTGTCCGCACAGGCAGACGTGAACAAAGGGTTTAATACCCTTTATCATTTGTTAAACAAAGTGAGGAGGGTGTTCTGTACAAAATTGAGAATGCCATATACCGCAACAATCACGAAGAGTCCAACAATCCCTCAAATTAAGTGTTTTTTCCCTTCCTCCCGAGCCTCTGGGTCATCAGCTTTCGACACGAACCATATCGCCCACTGCAGAAATATCACTACCGCCAGACCGATGAGCAGATAGGCAATCGGGTTGAGGATATAGGTGATGAGGCGGGAAAAGAGTGTGGATGCTCCCGGAGCTGGGGGTGGAGGAGGACCGATTGATTCTGGTGCGGGCGAGTGAGGCGGGTAGGTAATACTTTCGGGAGGCGGTATCGGGTTCTCATTGGGAGGAGGAATGGGCGAGCTTGCGGAAGAAGTTATGGTAAAGGGATACGGATCTGACCAGTCGCTATTAAACGCACCCACCTTCAGGGTGTATTGTCCCAGTGGAACATTGGTGGGAATCGTAAATGAGATGGAGGTGCCGTCACTCGGGATGCCAAGGATATCAAACATTGCACCGGTTGTGGTATTGATAAATTGCACGGCGTTGTCTATTAGCGTGAATCCAGATCCGGTGATGGTCACGGTTGATCCCGATACTCCATTTTGGGGAACACCGCTTTCACTTGATGAGACTTGAGAAAGTATAATTGAGGAGGTTTCGACATTCGGAATCTTTTTGGGGAATGGTTTAGGATTAATGGGTGGGAGACTGTTCATGATGACTGTTCCTTGCTGCGCCATCAGTTTGCATTCATTTTGCCAATACTGCTGTGCATGTTGCTGGTCCAAGGGCTCGTTATTGATCGTCGCGATGATATAGCCGCATGAAATGACGTTGAAGCGGTACTCGCCTCCGCTCTCGTTGCCTTTCATCATACTGGTGTAACCAGGGCGAAAGTAGTTTATTGGAAACCGCGGATCGGCGTTTATATCTCTGTAGAATGAACACCCTCGTTGATCTATAGCACCGTAAATGTGGTTGTCGCTGGCTCGATATTGCCATGAAGGTCTCTCAACACAATTTTTGTATGACCACCCGGTTCTCTGTGACCAATTCCACATATCAATGTGCGGGTTTTCAAGCTCGCGGTATATATATTCATCATAGAGGCCAGCGAATGTATGAGCGGTTTCATGTATGGGAAAAACGGGGACTAGAGAATTTGACATAACAGGTGGATTTACATACGCAACGGGTCTGTTCCAGTGGGCGAACCCGCTGTTACCAAGGAGACGACCCCAGAAGAAGATATACTGGTTCGCAGTAAACGGAGGATTTCCATCGCTCGCTGGTTGTGTGGAACAGCTTGAACGCGCAACTACCATATCCGATGCTTCAATATCGAGAGGACTAATATCTTTTCCTGTTGAAGGGAAATCATTATCTTGGATCATCTTTAGATCAATATAGAATGAAAATTGTGATAGGTAAGACTTAAAGGGTTCGATACCACCAAAACCCTCATTTTTTATCCTATTCACGAATGTCTGGTACTGGCTTATTGTCGGTGTATTCCATGCCCAACCCAATCCTCTCATAAATACCACTCTTTTCGGTCCAGTGCCGCTAATTTTTACGCAATTCGAAACATAGGCAGTGTTGCTTGGATCTGAATAAGTCCCATCAGAGAACATGGCACGCACTCGATAGGCGATTCGGTCTGCGAGAAGCTGAGCCGTGTCTATGTTGTCGGTAAATTGTGTGGAAGTCGCTCCGATAAAACCAGCCGTAGTAAAGGTAGTGAGTGCGGCATCGGTAGCACGTTCTATCACCCAGTTAGTTTCTCCGACGGAGTTATCGGTCCAGGAAAGTTGTACGCGGTCATTACTTGTTGCGAGGGTTGCGGTCAGATTGCTCGGTGCAGTTTTTAGAGGCGGTGTGGTTGTGGAAATGATATTTGAGTATGGTGTGTATGTGTTTCCTAAATATTGCCGAAATCTGTATGAATAGGTTGTATTAGGTAAAAGATTAATATCAGTCACTGTAGGATTTGTCAGAATATGTAAACTATTAGGTACAGCAACCCAAGATGGAACCCCACCGGCACCTAACGAACTGCTACGCTCTAAATAGGGAATGTTAAATATGTTCGAGGCTGTATTGACCTTGCTCAAATCTAACTTTATCTTAAGCTGTGTCGGAGTGGTACCAGAGGGAACAAAACTTAGAACGCCGGCATTAGGATCGGTGTTAGGAGTACTGGTGGATGCACCAGCTGATAGTACGTTAACATTGTGGTAATTGTTAAAACGTATTGTCAGATATCCATATTTTGTAAGAAGCGCTTGTACCGCGCTCTTATCTGAATTAGAACCAGACAATGTAGTGTAGGGCCTGTTTATTCCTTCCACAGTAACGTATGTGGAAGGAACAAAAGTGTTATCCAGCACAAAATATTCGTAGAACCATATAACGTTCGGAACATAAGGCGTGGTATAGACTTGACCAGGTACGCTGGCCCTAAGTAGAATAATGCTGGGTTTGCCATTGGAGGCGGAATCCGGATTTACAATGCCCACCGATCCATAGTCAGGACTGACCTCGTTGTTCTGAAGACAGTTTCCATGACCAAAACCCTGTATGCGAAATATACCTGTAAGCTTGTATGTATTCGGTGCAGGAGAATAATAAGGGTACGCAGAAGCAGAGTATATATTTGTTGTTCCGCACGCATTTGTAATACTTGGAACAAATATAGCCGCCGAGAAGACTATTATCGTAACCAGCAAGACTAGCTTTCGGTATTTCATACAGTAATAATCGCATAAATACACATCAAGTAAAATCAAATTATCCCCTTCTAGTCATTCAAAGAAAAAGACAGGTTTGCCCTGTCTTTTGAGTTTAGGTCGGAATGGGAATGTCAGCGTCTAAGGTTGCGTTTCCGTATCGTGATCTCTGCTCCCGGGTGTTCAGTGCCCAGTACCACAATTCGAGTACAAGTTCCAACGGAGGTACTGCCTACAATGCAGCCAAGACTCCAGTTTTGAGATGCGACGAGTAATACCGAGACGCTTTCGCTCTGGTTAGACGAAGCAGGGGAAAGGGTGCCAGTCGCACCCGCCGCTATTTTCGTCGGAGCGTATTTCATCGCTTCCCGTTGATCGACGCCATGCTGCCATGCTTCCCACGGTACGGCATTTCGGAACACACGAAGCGAGTACGGTGTACGGTTATGCACCGTTAGTGTGTTTGGAGGAAGCGGTACCGATGTCGTCTCATCAACGTGAGCAGTTCTGCAACCGCCGGTAAGTATGGCGATTGCCACAAGGGCTAACAAAGAACTTGTTTTCATCTGGGCCTTTCTAGTAAGATGGGTTAGGGAGGGTGTTTTGCTATGAATATAATAACATTATAACAGGTACTTAGTCAAGTTGCGTAATGACACCATGCTTCCTTGTGCGTAATAAAGGGTATTAACCCCGAGTGCAGCCCTGCACCCATTTTGGGTTCGCTCCGCACCACAAGAGTACTTCCAATTTCTATACTCGCTCTGCTCGTTAGAAATTCAGGTCGCTCACTCTATTCCGCCCCAAGGGGCGGGGTATTATCACCAAAAACCCTTTGTTCCGACTTCGTTCGGACGCCATGAAAAACTTCGCTTCGCTCGTTTTTCGCGGCGCTCCTTACTCGTCGTAATAAAAGAGGATGCTGGTACAATGAATTCATGAGATTCGTTTTTGTTATTCTTATTTCGTTGTTTGCGTTTTTTACACTTACGCGCTATTTCGAAGAACCAGTCTTCTCCTTTAGACCTGTGTATCCTCAACAAGGTGATCCTCTCATGATTACGCTTGAGGGTACTTTTCCGGAGAAGGTAAAAAGCATGAGCATTGGTAGTACTACGCTCGCCTGGTTTTCGTACCGGGGGAAACCGGCAGCGCTAGTTGGATTTGACCTCATGCAAGCGACAGGCACCTATTCAGTGTACGCAGAGCTTTCAGATGGGCGAGTGCTCACGGATACGCTTGTGTTACAAGAGCGCAAAAAAATAAAGATACCGCTCGGTATTCCGCAAAAGCTCGGAGGGAATACGCCCAAAAGCCAACAGCGTCTCGTTGTTTCTCTGGTTGAAGAAAATAATATTCTTGCCCATCTTGATTCTGTATCCGAAGCGCTTTGGAGCGAGCCCTTCATCATGCCTTTAGCTTCAACGACCATAACCGATACCTACGGCTATATCCGTCTCACAGGAGCTTATGCCATACCTCATAAAGGCGTTGATTTTCGTGCGGCTACGGGGACGCCGGTGGTTGCCATGAACAGAGGAGTTGTGACGCTTGTGCGAGAATTCCGTACCTATGGGAAAACTATCGTCTTGGACCATGGATTGGGTCTGCAGACTTTTTACATGCACCTTGCGGAGCCGCTAGTGGCTGAAGGAGAGGTAGTGGCGCAAGGACAGCCAATCGCGCTGTCGGGAGAGACTGGGTACGCGGAGCGTCCTCATCTCCATTTGAGCGTCCGTATCAACAAGGTCTCTATCGATCCCTCGGTGTTCCTGGATCTCTTCGGTATTCGACCGAGCGGCGGAGCGATTGATGAGTAAAGATGACGAAATACTGAGCACACCAGTGCGAACGTGCAGGGCGAATGTACAGTCGTAACCATTGGCTTCACAAATTCAGTCCTTGTGTTAGGATACTTGTGGAACAAAAAGAGAAAGGAAACCCATGAACCTTTCGGAATTCGTATTACCGAGATGTGTATGCGGCCGTCGAGACGAATGGGATTTTACAGGCAACTCGACCCATGAAGATACTAGTTGGGCACACTGGGTTTGCAATCTTTGTGGACGGCCCGCCTTCTTTATCCGGCATGAGGGAGGAAATGTCTGCGTCATGCCCCGAAAACAGGTTGAGGAAATACCCGATACGGTCATGAGGCACATTGAGGATACCATCTTGCCTCATTTCAGGATGAACGCGTATACCCTCGAACGTTTGCGCGAACTGCACGAATATTCTGAGGATCAGAAGATCCGCAAAAAGCTCGGGATGGAACCTGGTCAGGATTTGCGGAGTCTTGATGACAGAATGCAGATGACTTACCAACTGGCTGTTGCCTTCATCTACCGAGAATTGTGGGAGTCGCCGCCCGCGTTCAATCCCGCGCCCCTGCCCGCTCGCCGAAATACCCCGCCAGCTCTGCTGCGGGGATAGGACGAGCGGATTTTATTTTGTTTGACAACTCGTCCCATTATGGCAATCTGTAGCTTGGCAGTAGAAAACTTTCAACCAGAAAGGAGTGTTCTTTGAACGCGAAAACGTCAACTTCCGACCAATTCCAACGCTCAGTCACCTCATTTCTCCTCATGACCGGCTTTCACTCTTTCATTCTTGGGTGGCGATTCGGTATTGGATTTACAGCTTTGCTTGCCTTGCATGAGGCAGGTCACGCGCTTGCTCTTTGGCGCATCACGGGACAAATTCGATTCCCCACATTCATACCTTTCATCGGCGCTATTATTTTCATTGCACCCGATGATGTGCGGACGTACCGCCAGGAACTTGTCTTTGCCGCCATGGGACCAGTTTTCGGTCTGAGTGGATGTCTCTTAGTCATCCTGGCGCAAGTCCTCTTTTTTACGACTAACACAACTCTCTTAGGCATTGCGTTCTGGGGTGGGTTGATGAATCTCATCAATCTTGTGCCGCGGGCACCCTTTGACGGAGGTCGGATGCTTCGTGCCCTTGGACCGGCTATGCAGATTCTAGGGTTGTGCCTGCTTGTATTCACCGCCGTGTACTTCAAGAATATCCTCTTCCTCGCCATAGGGGTGCTCTGCGCATTTAAGCCTGACATGGTGATCTACCCTGATCCTCCTAAGGTGCGTGACTATGTTGCATGTACGGTGTCATACCTTGCGCTCGTGTCATCGCTTGTCGGAGTCGTCTTGTTTACGTTGTATCGGACTAGCGTGCAGGGCAGTATTCCCGCCCAGTGAGCGGTTCAGAGAGAGCTAGCAACTCTCTCTTTTTCTTTGATTGCCCGGTATCTGTCTCGGGTGTAAGCTTAGAGAGTCAGCATTACCAGTGTAATTATTTTTATGCTCATTCAATTAGGAAATATCGTAGCGGGTTTTGTTCTTGCTTCACCCAAGATAAAGACATGGTTCAAGAACCCGGAGGCGGGTACGCAGATGGGTACGGTGGAAACGAGACTCAACAATTTTCGCGGCAGTATCGGTATCATCGAGCTGGTGCTTGGCGTGCTTGTTATCCTGCAGTCGTTCGGCGGCGGCTACAATTCTTTTCTCGGGCACGGTCTTCTCCAGGGGGTTGCCGCTGTGCTAATGGGGCTTATCCTCGGGGCGAACTTCTTCCAGAAATTTCCAGCGATACGCGACATTATCCCCAAGGTCCAAGCGTACTCTGAGTGGATAGGCGTTGCCGGTATCGTGGTAGGCGTTCTCGGGCTCATCTAGAGAACGCGCAATCTTTTTTTGCCCCCGCTTTCTTTTAAAAAGCGAGGGCTTTCCCTTTGCATTTTTATCTCCCTTGAGTAGAATTTGCGGTAAACAAAGGAAAGGTTCTTTATGATTACTGTTTCTGCAGTTGGTTTTTCTTACATCAAAGCCGCCTCGTTCACCTGGGTGAGAGAACCAGGAACGATTGTTGATATCGTCAAGCGAGGTATCCAGTACGACCGGCAGTGGCTTGTGGTCGGGGAGAATAACATGTTCGTCGCACAGCGACAGGGAAGCCTGCCTTTGCCTCAGCCGTTGGCAAAAATCGCAGGGAAAGTGTTGGCTCCACTAGGTCTTGGCATCGAGGTTCGTAGTATGTGTCAGGTGACATGTCACGAACTGGGGGATGACCTTGTGATCTGGGCTCCTGGAATGGGAACTATCAAGCTTCCGCTCGCGGGAATTGAGGGACCCGAAGAGCGTGTCCAGGTCTGGAGAGACAACAAGCTTTCGGCAAGAGATCAGGGTCCGGAAGCGGCTGAATTCTTTACCCAATTTCTTTCGCGTGAGCGCCCCGGAAAATACCGTTTTATGCGCATGACTGCTTCGTGTCAGAGGGTCAGTAAGGCGGGAAGCGCAAAACTTGGTTTCCACGACGCATTTCCCTTCATGGCTATGAGCGAGGCTTCGCTTGAAAACCTCAACGCCTTGCTTCAGGCAAAAGGTGTACCTCCCGTTCCCATGGATAACTTCAGACCCAACTTCGTGCTTTCGGGTCTTGACGCGTACGAAGAAGACCATCTCGCGCGCATTCGGATAAACGGCGTGGTGTTCGAGGGAAAGACACTTTGTAGTCGGTGCTCGGTGATTTGCACGAACCAAGAAACCGGCGAGCGACGCAAGGAGCCTCTTACGACGCTCGCATCGTATCGAAGAGGTGAGCGGTTGGGACTGAATGATAGCAACAGCAACAAGGTGTTCGTTGGTCGGAACTTCGACCACAAGAATACCGGTTTTATCAAAGTTGGGGACGAAATCACGGTGGAGCTTCTCGACTGACCTTTTCGAAACCGTTCGCGTCAAGCGGGCGGTTTTTCTTTTTTACGTATCTGGTTTTTTTTACGCTTTACATTGCCGCGATTTGTCTTTTCTCGTTCTTTGAAACGACCTCGACTAGCTACACGCTAAAGCGAGGCCAAGCGCTCGCTTACGCTGGGCATTCAGCCGAAAGCTTCGCACCAATTTATGACCGAGCGTCCGCGTACGCTCGGCTTTTCTTGACATCCTTTTTACTACTGGGTAATCTGTCAGTAGGTTTTTCTGAATCTGGGTAAGTATGCATGCGAGCTTGGGTCTTTTGGGTTGCCCAAGTTGCACTTTGCCGTTCCCTCGTGGGCTATTGAGGTCCCGGTGATACCTCAACGAACAGGATAGCTCCCCCTGGTATGAACGATGTGTGCCTGCGGCTGCTTATCTCGGACGACCCCACTCTGACACCGCACAGGGTGGGGTTTTGCTTTACTCTGCACGCAGAATTCCCCGTCAGCTCTGCTACGGGGATGGATGCGGGAAGAATGGGAAGGGGGTCGGGGTGAGAAGCGAATACCTGGAGCTTCGCAAGACTCATTGAGCTCGAGTCTTCGAGAGCCAATGAGTGGACAAT
>DATDXL010000037.1:0-3396 GCA_036517235.1 Minisyncoccota bacterium | reverse complement strand
AACCGCCCGCCGCATCCGACGACGCCTCTGGATAAGGACAATGGGGGGGGGGATGGGTATTGACAGCCAGCCATTTTATTGGCATAATAGAGCCGTTCCTGAGATCCCTCTCGAACCCCTCACCGCGGGGTGTTGCGGCACGTTCGTTGAAAGGAGATCCATCATGCTTCACTCCCTCGACCAACCTACTCCGGGAGAACGGAGAAGGACCAAGTTTGCGACACAAGCGCACAAAAAGGCTCTGGAAAGGACTGAAACAGAGGCGTATGAGCGAGGGTTGCAAACGGGGCATCGTCAAAAAGCACTGGAGATGCAACCAAAAATCGACGAGGTGGTAGCTCTATTGCAGGCCATATCGTCCTCACTTCGTAAGGCAACCAGTTAAAAGGAGTCAAGCGATGAAACAGTTCTTCAATTTCTGGTTGAGAAGGAGGTAAGGGTCATGAGTGAACTCGTAGATACCCTAAATCATCTACTGGCAATCGAGCTGATGACCATACACGTCTATGTATGGGAAGTCGTCGTCGCGATGTTCCTTACTATTTACCTCGCGGCAACCTCGCGCAAGCGATGACTATCGGAGCGTAAGCTCCCGGGACCTGGAGGACGTCTCGTTATCAGTGAATCTCCCAGAGACTTGAAGGAGTCGCTCTGCAACATGAACCTTCAAAATTCTAACTGTTCATTCGTTAGTTCCTTTTGATCTTTCGTTTGTCCGCAATCCCTGCCTCACGGTAGGGATTTGTTTATGGTCTATGCTGTGGTGAATGTGTGAAGTAACATTTGCCGCACGGAGCTCGCTCGAAGTATTTTCAAGAAAAGAGTTCCCCTTTACGATTTAGCAGATCTATATCGATTTCTTCAAGTGTATCTAGCATCGCAATCAGTTCGATTGTCTGGAGTTTAAGCGGACTCTCCGCCAGCGGTGCAAGATAATCTTTAAAAGTTATCCCGATTGCTTCTTCGGCCTTCTGCTTTGTTTGCGCTTTCGCAATTGTGTCTGCCAAAGCGTCGAGGATTGGATTTGTTTCCTCAAGCGTTTTTATTTCGTCGTCGGAAATTCGGAGCTGTTCTTTATGGGCGGTGATAATCTTTACAAGGGTAGTAGTGCTAAATTGAGCCGGCTTGTCTTCGAAGATGACGTCTAAAAGAATCTTCAGTGTATTCTCTCTTCGTTTCACCTGATTATTCTCCTCCTCCACAAGCAATTTCCTTCTGGCATCAAATTTTGCGTGCACATCTTGATTCTTTTGGAACAAGTTAATCAACTGAGCTGTGGCGGTAGCAAGCGGCATCGGCTCGAGAATGTCTGATATCTTGGTGCGAATACTATCGAATAGTTGGGCAGCGTCTCGATCATCTCCAGCTGCCAACGTTGTCAAAATCTCCTCTGCCCGCATGCCCTGGCGGTTCTGTATCTTCAGACTCAGGATTTCGAGTCGTTTCGTGTCGAGAATAGGTTTATCGCCCAACGACAAAATTGACTGAAGGTTTTCGGCAGACGTATGGCCCGACTCTATAGCTCGTTCGAGGCCACCACGGATGCGATGCAGAGATGCAATTTCCGACGGGCTTTTAACCATGAGCGCCCCTTTGTGTTTATCCATAAATTGGATCCTTTTTATAAGTTCGTGACCACCGCCCGTGGTCGTCCGCGCAGAAATACGTCTGAGCGTCGTGGCCGTAATATGAAAAATCCGTTCCGTTTTACCGACAGTCGCAAGACGGAAGCCGAAGGCCGGATCTTCACCTCCGGGAATTTTTGGAACTCCGCCAACTATTGCAGCTTCAAAGGCTCTGCTTGCCATATTAGCGCCGGAAAACCGTGCGATGGCAGCGGCATCGGACTGTTTTTTATCTTGACTTCCGACCCTCTTCTCTTCGGTTTTATGCAAAAGATTTTCTACCAACGCCCTGTATAATTCATCGGCGTATGAATATGCGTGAACTTCCCTGAAAAGCATGTTGTCCTCTGGGCTCTCTTCATAATCAATGGGCCCCGTTATCCCGACAATTTCGGGCTTTTGTTTAAAAAACTCAATTAGATCTCTGACATATGTTTCGCCGACTCTAGTCTCTGCGTCCGTCTGAGCAATGATGCCGTTCTTGTGAGCATGCCCGTAGAATCGCGCTACCGCCTCTGCCAACCCTCTGTTTCGAGCTCCACCCACATTCGCATCCTCTTTGGGAAGAGTTTTTCCCATAGTCGCTTTGTCAACTGCAAATACACGCAAACCTGCTCTCTGAGCTCCTGCTATCGTTTCTTTTTCCTTTTCGGTCAGAGCAATATCAACGTCTTCGCCGTTGATGTGTCGTATTAACTTTAACGTTTCTTGATTATCTCCAACTCCTTTCTCGTAAAGTTCAACTCTCCTCGTGTAGTCGTCGTCAGACAGAAAGGCGTCCCTTTCTGGAGATACGGGCGGGTTATTGACGACGACAATCAGCTCAAACTGGTTAAAATTAACACCTTTTTGGTTGGCGAGCGATGCAATCGGTCGCAAAATATTATTACGTTCAGAGTACGCGGGTATCACAACACACACATCGCAATTAGGCTTCATTGGCTCAGTAATTCTCTCTTCCGTGGGTGGCAAATTTTGTGCAAGAAAATCTAAGATTTTCGCTCGTTTTGATTCTTCCGTTTCTTGGGTCTCTAGTCCTTTTTCCGCCTCTCCGTAAGTTATGTTCTTCTCGCCCCCAACCCTTTTGCGCAACTGCTCGGCCTCTCCATAGGCTTTATCAAAGGAATACATACCCTCTGCAGACATATTGGCTATTATATCAGTTGGCTTTTGGCCAACGCTTAGCTGCGGGCGGCCACAGTTTTGTGAGTGGATGTTTTCCACATTCATGAGGGCGGGCGGGACATACATAGCGGCCGTAGAGGATGAGGCCATTGTTCACGTATTTCCAATTCTTTTTTGGGACGAGGCGCTCCAAGTCGTGGGAGATCTTTTTGAGATCACGGTGGCCGGAAAGGTCGAAGCGATATGCGAAACGCTTCACGTGCGTGTCCGTCGGTATCCCCTCCCATATATCGAATAATTCGCCGAGGACGACATGCGCCGTCTTGTATCCCACACCAGGAAGTCTTTGAAGCGCCTCGGCCGTGCGCGGGACTGCGCCGCGAAAATCGCGAGAGACGATTTTCGCGGCTGCGATGATGTGTTTTGCCTTGTTCCTAAAGAACGGAATGCTCGATATCTCACGCTCGAAAACCAGCGGATCTGCATACGCAAAACATGATGGCTTTTTGTACTTTTTGAAAAGCGTTGCCGTCACTCTGTTCACTACCTTGTCGGTGCATTGTGCAGACATCACGACCGCAACGAGAAACTGGAACGGCGTTCTGTATTTCAGTTCACTCTTCGGCTTACGATACGCCTTCTTGAG
>DATDXL010000036.1:0-9081 GCA_036517235.1 Minisyncoccota bacterium | reverse complement strand
GAAAGGAGGTTGGTATGTCCAACCCCGTACTTGAAAAAGCAAACAGAATTCACGAAGCAGGGCTCATTGCAGTGGAGAATGGAGAAGTTGTCGGTTTCAGGTGGCCCGGTGACTTGATACAGCGGTTCAACTGCTCGGTCCGGTTTGATGATAGTGTTCTCAACCTCTTCCGAGTCTTGCAGGAAGTCAGTGACAGTGCCCTCGAAGGCAACGTCGCGCTTCTTTTGGCGGGTGTCCACTACCCTCTACACTGTACACTTGGCGAGGGTTTAACTTCTGATGGATCCGTTGCTCCCGACGAGTTCATTTTTGATGGAGGAGCCCATGAGCTCATAGGTGAAGAATGGTCCTTCTCCGAACTTGTCGTGGACAAGGGCAACCTCCTCTTGGCCGCATCCGAAATCCCGAATTTGGTGTTGACCGTTCGGGTGAGCCTCGAAGCTTTCTACACGCGCATGGGCTTGAAACCGATGCCAATTAAGGACCTTCTGCATATTTCCCTGGCGCGAATCAGATCTGGTGGTAAAGAGGGGATACGGACTTACGCTTACGGACTTCTCCAGATGCGTAATCTGGTTAGTCGAAACCCTATTCGCTTCAGGGTAAACCGGATCTACACCGGCTCCGCAAAGAAACTCCTTCTCGGCTAATAAAGCCGAAACTCGCTCTAGCCCACTGGCGGAGCGAGTTTTTTCTTTTCTTTGATTTTCGCTCGCCGAACAGAGTCTTGTTTTTTTGTATATATGAAATACTTTATCGCGTAGAGCGTTCGCCAGACTGCTACGGATAGGGAACTGGTGATTCTTGAACTTGCTTCCTGTTTAGCGAACTCGACAAGCTTTTCTTCAGAAGCCAACCACTCTTTTCTTCCTTTTACAAAACTTTCTCTTGCGTTTGTGGCGAGAGCTTTCCAATTTTTAAGCGATATTTTCTGAGGCTTATCAAAATCAACGATAATACCGTTCGTGCCACTTGTGATGTATTCATTCATAGTTGCGTCATTGTTCGCAATGACGCAATGTCCACTCGCAAGCGCTTCAAGATACGCAAGACCGATACCTTCCATTCGCCTTGGCTCGATGAAGACGGTGTTTTCGGTGAACATTTCTTTGAGGACATTCTTGGCGCTGAACGCTCTATTATCAAACCGTATCTTGTATTTTTGTATATCCTCATTGCTTATTGTCTCTGGCTCAAAATGTCGGTCAGGGGCACTGCGATAGGTGAGGGAATCAATCTCATCAGGATCAAGTACACTCCTCACTTCTTTCCACTTCACCGTTCCTCTATACCAGAACAGCACATTTGTTTTCTCGTTTCTTGGAGCACATTCGTTCAGAGACTCTGGGTCTGGATAAAATTTGAAGTACTCATTTTTAATCCCAAATTTTGCTGCCTTTTCGTTGACTTTTTTATTGAAACTCAAAATTTTGATAGGAAGGGTGGACAGAGCTTTCCAGAAGAAGTAATCGGTATTTAGGCTGTCATAGACCGCAACCCAAATAATTTTTGCTTTTACTTGCTTTAACTCGGTGAATTGGTTGATGCGCTGAAAAAAAAGGACGTAATCGTATTTATTTATCTCTTCGGGCGCTATGACGCGTGGCATACCCCACGGATTCACCCACAGCGAGGTAACAGAAAAATACTTACTCAAAACTTCCTTGAGGAACAGGTTAGAGCCATTTTCCTTGTGCGCAATATGGTCTATATAAGCGAGTGTCGGTTTACGCTCCATGTGAGGGCATTGTAGCATTGCTTATAACGTGGTGAAAGAGAGATGGAATCGGGGTATGTCCCATGAGATGACGCGAGGCTATCTCACGGGGTATACTTACCCACACCATGAGAAGTGCACTGAAAAGAGTACTCAATTTATTTTTTAGACCGTTTGGTCTGGAAGTGAGAAAATATATTCCACCGCTTGACACACTCGAATGGGTCAAGTTCAGGGGTATCAAAACGGTCATAGATGTTGGTGCAAACACCGGGCAATTCGCCGCCGAAATCAGGAAAAAACTTCCAGACGCTATGATTTATTCATTTGAGCCGGTAAAGCCGTCGTATAACGAGCTTGTCAGAAATAGACAGGGGGATTCGAAATTCAGAGCTTTTCACTGTGCTCTTGGAGATAGTGAGGGGACATCCATCATCAATGTGAGCTCTTACTCGCTGAGCTCGTCGCTGTTGCCTATGGCAGAGTTGCATAAGGAGGCCTTTCCTCATTCAAGGGGGAGTACCGAAGAGACGATCACGGTGAAGAGACTCGACTCGGTTTTTTCCAAGCTTGAGTGTCCAAAGAATATTTTGTTAAAGATCGACGTCCAAGGATTCGAAGACAAAGTCCTAAGAGGAGGAGAGAAAACACTTGGTGAGTGTGAAGCGATCATGGTTGAGACTTCTTTCTATCCGCTTTACGAATCGCAGCCTTTGTTCAGTCAGGTGTACGAGAAATTAACTTCAATGCATTTCAAATATGCGGGAAATGGGTATGGAAAGAAGCATCCTCGCAACAAAGAAGTGATATCCGACGATTCCTTTTTTGTGCGGGAGCGCTAGCGGAGGTGAGAAATGAGTCAAGAATTATGCTAGAATGCGGCCATATCTATGGCTAAAGGTAGAATCTTTCTTATATTTCACGGACGATTTCCGGGGGAAAAAGCGGCATCGGTTTTTACTGCAAAAAGCGCGGAGGCATTCGCTGACGCGGGTCTAGAGGTGACCGTGCTTGCGCCGAGAAGGATAGGAAGAGCCAAGGAAACTCCCGAAGAATATTTTGGCGTCAAGGGTACTTTCAGAGTAGTCTATATTTCCGTTCTGGATCTGTTCCCTATCCGTTTTTTCAAGAATATCGCATTTACGGTGAGCTATCTTTTGTTCTCCGCGGGAGTGTGGGTGTACCTTATTTCTCGTGCATCCCGTGACGCAAACATTTATTCCAACGAAGCTCTGCCGCTTCTTTTCGCTTCGCTCTTTTTCAAGCAGACATTCTATGAGGTTCATGATTTTCCGCGCTCGTCGGTTATGCATAGAATGCTCGTTTCACGCGTGCGGGGGATTATCGCTACCAATCGCTGGAAACGCGATGAGCTTGTGCGAAGGTTTCGGGTAGCGAGAGAGAAGATACTGTATGAACCCAACGCCGTAGATGCCTTCCGTTTCGGCTCTGCGGTTGGGAATGCCGTGAGGCAGAAGTTGCCATTGCCCACAGGCACGGTTGTGGTGGGGTATGCGGGTACGCTAAAGACGATGGACATGGAGAAGGGGATACAGACACTACTTGAAGCGATGGCCGCATTGCCACCGCGGTTTCGGTGTCTCATCATCGGAGGCCTCAGGCAGGATATAGAAAGCTATCGCGAAGAATCAAAGAAGCTCGGGATAAGCGATAGGGTGGTATTCGCAGGCTGGATGCACTACGACAGTGTTCCTGAGCATTTGGCGGCGTGTGACGTGCTTGTGGCGCCATTTCCCAAAACTCCCCACTACGATCTCTATATGTCACCCATGAAGCTTTTTGAGTACATGGCAGTTGGCAAGCCCATCGTCGCATCGCGACTAAAGAGCATCGAAGAGATTTTAGACGACTCGAATGCGTTCCTGGTCTCGCCGGACGACAGCAAGGCGCTTGCCGAGGGTATCATGGCCGCAGTATCTGATTCTTCAGCTCAAGCGCGCGCGCAACGAGCGCGTGAAGCGGTACAATCCCACTCATGGCACAAGCGAGCGGAGAGGATACTCGGATTTCTAGGGACTTATTGAAGGTCTTCCCAAAGGAATTACGTTTTTAGGCAGAACACGGTAAGCAAGTCAGCGAGCGTTGAGAACCGACCTATCTGTGTGCGAACACACAGGCATAGAGATTCTCAAAATAAAAGCCTGCTCGCCTAATACCTCGTCTGCTTGCGGCGAGGATGGGACGAGCAGAGGTTTATTCAAACGGGCTCAAAATAATCTTTAGTTTGTTTTTATTACCTAGCGGGTGAGCGGAGTGAAAAAAGAGAAGCTTTTTTCACTCCCGAAAGAGCGATTGCACTATGAAGTTTAATACCGATTATTTGTCTCGGTACCTTCTTTCTGCTAAGATGCGGTAACCACTTTGCAATGGGTTTTAAGACTAAATGGTTTTAGCTATGAAATGCAGCCTGTGCTACAAGAACACGTCGGTTGAATTCCTTGACCTTGGACAGCAGCCGCTTGCCAACAAGTATCCGAGAGGGGAACAGGATTTCCGAAAAGAGGACTTCTTTCCCATGAGGGTCTTTTTTTGCACGAATTGTAAGAACGTGCAATTGGGCACCATTGTTTCTCGAGAGAGAATGTTTGAAGACTATTACTATCTCTCATCCGTAAATCTTGGATTGGTACGACATTTTGAGAAGATGGCACAGGGGTTGCGGCGTTCCAAGTTTGTCGTTGATATCGGATCAAATGATGGGATTTTGCTCAAACCGCTTAAGAAACTCCGTGTGAGATTCTTGGGAGTTGATCCTTCGATCAACGTCGGAAAGATGGCGAATGATGCAGGACTTCCAACCATTGTTGCTTTTTTTGACAAACCAACGACGAGAAAGATCCTGAAGAAATACGGCAAACCCGATGTTGTCGTTGCAAGCAGCATTTTTACACATCTTGAAAACCCACACCCCTTCATTGAGGCGGTGAAAATTCTTATGGCAGACAATGGGAAGTTTATCATTGAAGTTGAGTACATCGGCAACATCATCAAGAAGATCCAATTCGAGCGTTTCTACTTGGATAGGATCTATTACTACTCGCTTTCTTCACTCAAGCATCTTTTTGAGTTGCACGGCATGCGGGTTACGGATGTTGAGGAAATAGAACCCCACGGCGGGTCTTTGAGGGTTACCGTTCGGCACAGTCAAGATCGAACCGCGGTTTCATCTCGAGTTCCTCAGTGGTTACAAAAGGAAGCAGGAGAGCTTACGCTTTCCAAACTCTCTTCCTTCAGGCGCACGGTGGAAAGGCAGATACGGGCTTTTCGTAAGAAACTTGCCTCCTATAAAGCTGCAGGACTCTGGGTTGCTGGGTATGGGGCACCAGCGAGAGTTACTACCATCACCAATTATGGAAAGATAGGCACTGACCTCGTCAGGTTTTTGGTAGACGACAGCAAGCTCAAAGAGAATAAATTCAGTCCCGGTATGCATATCCCTATAATGACCAAACGGTATCTTGATACGCATCGTCCCGATGTACTGGTTGTATTTGCCTACGAGTATTTCAAAGATATAAAAGAAAAGACCGAAGGTGCGTATCGCTATCTTCTTCCTATTCCTCCTAAAGAGATTAAGTAATATGTCAGAGAAAATTGTAAAAGAGGATATCGCGGCTATCGCGCGGGGACTAAAAAAAGAAGCAAAGAAACTGGAGGGAAAAACCATCTTTATCAGCGGGGGAGGTGGTTTCCTTGGAAAATATATCGTTGGTGTTTTGTGTTATCTCAACGACCACGTCCTAAAGACCCCGTGCCGGATCATCTCGGTTGATAATTTCATTACCGGGCAACCACACTCTCACTTCAACTACAAGGGACGTCCCGATGTGCTGGAGGTGTGGGGAGATATCACCCAGCCGCTTCCCATACGCGAACCGGTTCACTACATCCTTCATGCCGCTGGCCTCGCCTCGCCCGTCTTTTATAAGAAGTATCCCCTCGAAACCATCGAGAGCGCCGTTTCGGGGGCGAAGCATCTTCTCGAACTTGCACGGAAGAATAAAGACACCATCGAAGGGTTTCTCTTTTTCAGCTCAAGCGAGATTTATGGTGACCCTGATGAGCGTGCGGTACCTACTCCCGAGACATACCACGGCTACGTCTCCTCGGTCGGTCCTCGTGCGTGCTACGATGAGTCGAAGCGCTTGGCAGAGACGCTTACCACCATTTACCATGAGCAGTTCGGTATTCCAGGGAAAATCGTAAGACCTTTCAATGTGTTTGGGCCCGGTATGGGGCACAATGATAGAAGGGTTCTCCCGATGTTCGCCTACAAAGCCCTTAACCGAGAGACGATACCGATACACGGTGATGGACATCAAACAAGAACTTTTTGCTACATCACTGATGCCGTGACGGGATTTCTCAAGGTGCTTTTGGTGGGGCAGAGCGGCCATGCGTACAATATCGGAAACGAGGACAATGAGATCTCGATGAAAAATCTCGCCAAACTCTTTGTGAAGATCGAGGGCGGGGGAGCCTCCTATGAACTTATTCCCTATCCCGCGACCTACCCCGCAGGAGAACCCCAGAGGCGCTGTCCCGATCTGACGAAATCCAAGGAACACCTCTCGTATGCTCCTGCTGTTTCGCTTGAAGAAGGACTCAAGCGATTCATCGCATGGTGTCGAGGTGAAGAAATGTATAAGGCGAGTGCGCCTGTTGCAAAAACACCTTCTAAAAAAGCGAAGCGGAAGCCCTCTCGTAGCTCTAGACGATAATTTTGTATGAATCCCGTTAGAAGTCGCGACCGAACGACGAATAAAATAAATATTTTAACTATGAGTAGTTCACGCCATTACCAGTATATAACGAGAGTAGTTTCGCAGATCGCGGTCTACTTCTAACGGGATGAAGACTCTCGCGCTCATTGGTGTCGGTAGGTGGGGGAAGAATATCGTGTCGACTTTTGAGAAGATTCCGAGCGCACGCCTCAAGTATCTCTGTACGTTTAATCTCGAATCTCTAAAGTCGTTTACTGATTCGTATGAGAAAGTTTCTGATTGGAGAGAACTTTTACAAAAAAGTGATATCGATGCGGTTATCATCGCGACTCCTCCGTCAACCCACGCAGAGATTGGTACAACCTTTCTCCGTAAAGGCATCAGTGTATTCGTGGAGAAACCTATGGTCTTGGATGTTTCTGATGCGGGGAGGCTCAAAGCCATTGTCAAAGAGAGTGGAAAGGTCTTTATGGTAGGGTATCAATACCTCTTTAATGACAATGTCGCCTATCTCAAAAAAGAGATCGAAAGGGGATCTTTTGGAAGGATACTTGAAGTCACAAACGAACATGTTTTGAGTTCCTCACGACCGGACGTTGATATCTTTTGGGACGAGGCATCCCACCCGCTCTCGATTTTCCAGCACCTTTTCAATCCTCAAAAGTTAGTTTCTGCCGAAGGAGAAATCCAGCATAATAGTGCATCGGTACACGTAACCTTTGAGGATGCTCCACCACTTCAAATCATAGCCTCTTGTTTTGGTCCCTCTAAAATAAGAAAAATGACTCTGCGGGGAGAGAAAGGGAGCGCGGTGATTGATGAAACACTGGAGAGAAAAAAATTGGCCGTTGTGAAAGACGGAAAGACCTCCTACCCTGAAATCAGTCCGAGACAGCCACTTAGGAACGAACTGGAGCATTTTTTGCACTGCCTTGAGACTGGAGAGGCCCCTCTTTCCGACGTGGATTTTGGTTGTCGAATAACTGAGTGGCTCGAAGTTATCTCGGCAAGATTGAAATGAAAAACGCCGCGGTACTGGTACCGCGGCGTTGGAGGTCAAGCATTGTCTCTCCACTTGATGTACTCGAGGATGTCATCAATCGGCAACAGGTCTCCCTTTGCCGTGTAGCGCTCGATGCATCGGACTTCTTCCGCAACAAGCTCGAGACGGGTTCGAACCAGTGTCCCTTGCGAGTGGGCTACGGTGTTACCCCATGGTTGTGGTGTTCCGGCCCTGTTGTACACGCGCACGGTAGCGTCGAGTTTTTTCATGGCGCTCACCATCGACTTTGAATTACGAAACTCCTTTTGACCCCCTATTTTGATACAAGCCAAAAACCCGCAGCGCTCTGCGGTTCTCGACAAAAGTCTTTTCTTCTTCAACTCAACTGGCTAGCGCAGCACGTAGGCTAGCAGTGCGTACACGTAATTTCCAAGATACCCGTCAATCGATTTTGGCAGAGAAGTCTCGAGGTCGTAGAACAGCTTGAGATTGCGGAAGTTCAGTTCGATCTGCATTCTTGTGTCGTAGAGACGATTCTGCCAGTCGGTAGCAATCCGTTTCATGTTGGCTCTCGGTTTGGCAAACAAGATTCGTTTGTGCTCGAGGTAGAAGTCACGTTCCAGATCTCTCGAGATATAGCCCGCATCGGCGACGAAGATGCCGAGCAACTCCTTGTTCAATTTCTTGAAGACCTCTCGCTCGTTGGCGTTCCCCGAGGCGAACCTGACCGCCAAAAGGTTCCGTTTGAGATCAGTGGTAATCACCATTTTAAGGCCGTAGTACCAGCCTTTTGCGGAATATGCCCATGAAGCGAGGCCTCGCATTGTTCGATGGCGTTTCCCATTTTTGGCAAGGCAGACGGAAATGTCGGTGGAGTCGGTATGCTTGACGAGGTGTGCGTTTTTCTGATTCCATTTCAGAATCGACTGGAGGATGAGGAGCGCCCAGAGGGCAAAACGGTTGAGATTCACCACGAGCGTCTTGTACGAACAGGGTGGACGGAAGATGTTCCAGATCGCTTTCTTCGTGACAATGCCCTGCGATTGTTTGAACAGGGCGAGGGAGATCGTTTCGATGGGATTGATTGTTAAGGGACGACCAGTGCTAGAGGGTTTGATTTTCAGTTTGAGTTGTTTGAAGAAGAAGGAGACTTTTGTTACTATGTCGTTGTAGAGTTGAATCGAGGTATTCATGACAACGGACGCCTCAGGGCGTCCGTTGTCATTGTAGTATGGAAACGAGAGAAAAGGGAGTTTCGTAATTCACAGATCGAGGTAAACGCACGCAGTTGATGGAAGGGGGGAGCCACAATTGTGAGGTTCTTCCACCCGTTTTCTTTTGCATGAGTAGCGACTGCGAACGATTCAGTGTACGTGTTCAATTGTTCTCTGCAGGGAATGATGGCAATTTCGGACAGTAGTGCGCCCTGGCGGAGCAATTTCTTTCTCCACACAGTGGCTCCCGGATAACCAGAGTTGGTTCCGGTAACATCATTGATGATGCAGAGTATCTGCGCGGAGTTGTCACTCAACATGTGGATCCCCTGCGTCATTACCGAGTCCTCATTATCTTTTGTCTCGGAGAACAGATAGGCGGGGCAACAGCGGTAAGGTTTG
>DATDXL010000035.1:0-14646 GCA_036517235.1 Minisyncoccota bacterium | reverse complement strand
TCAACACACAAGCCTTTGCGCACCTAGTCGAGTCGCGTGTATTTAGTTATGCCTGTTATGCAACACATAAAAGAGTTACTCGAGCATCCGACCAATTTTTCGGGATCGGATACGACGAGAGACCTAGTCCGCGAAGAAATAGAGCGAAGATGGGGACCAACTGAGGCCAAACGCTACGACCCCTACTCAAATGCGAGAAGTTTTCTCCAGTGGGTAAAACTTGGTTATAAAATTCGTAAAAATGAAAGGGCAATCCGCTCGTTCACGTTGATAGAAACGAAAGATGAGAACGGCAAAATTATAAAGCGCTATAAACGCAATATCCTGCTGTTTTACGTCAAACAGGTCGAGAAAGTATGACCCTGCGCAAGATGGTCGTTGTACGTGCCCCCTCCACAACCAATTGTCCAATGGTACGTATAGCGAACAGAACGCTACAACTCCATGGATTTGTGATAGGGGCAGTAATAGAAGTCGCCTACGAGCAAAACATTATTACGTTAAGAATATTAGACCATGCAAACAAACTACAAAAGCCGTCCAGTCCGGTCGCCCTTTCAACCGCATCCAGTGAAGCAGGCGCAGGAGAGGGCGATGAATACGCAGGACGAAGGAAACCCGATACGGCTGATGTTACAAAAGCTGTGTCAGCCCAATCTCAACCTATGCGCTTCGTTCTCTCCGGACATTGGAGTAATGTCAGCGCTTAATAAAACTCCAGGCTTAATTGCAGTGAAATGTGAGTTGAGCATGGACGGTAGGCCCCTTGGAATCGGACATGGTTCGACGGCAGTTTCGAGACTCAACAAGGGGCTAGACCGCGCGCTCTATAGTTGCTTAAACGGCAGCTTGATGTCCGCAATCAACAGCGCTTGTAAGTCACTCGACGTTATCCGGCTCGAAGGCACCCAGGAGCAGCTTGGCGAGGCTTATAGAGCCCCACAGGGCGAGGAGAACCAGCAAATCACAGATAAGCAACAGGCATATCTAAGAGAGCTAATTTTGGCAACTTGCGAAGACGACACAGACCGGCAAGAGCGTATTAATGCTCTTAGCGAGTTGACGAAAGAGGAAGCATCGGCACAAATAAAAATGCTGGCGGGGGCTAGATAGCATTTCACATTAAACGGCGACCCTAACCGGCCGCCGTTTTTTTGTGCTGATGGGTGATGTTTGCCAGTGTGTTGCCTAAACAGCTGCATTAGCTCGTGGCCTGGCCGGCGGGCTTCAAAGAATAAAGGAACCTAAAGTCTCCAAAATAGCCTTGTTTTGCTTGGCCTTGTGGCTTGACAGAGGCGTGGTCTGGATGTACACTATCCAAGTCACTTAGGTGACCCTGACTGATGCTTTTCCCATAAGTATCAGAGACATTTTGTCGCCAGGAGCTCCAGCAACAGGAGGTAAAGATGGGAAAGCGAGTTCCTAATATTGTTATAGAGATTCGTTACATTCGTGACCGTGCTCGTGGAGTAATGGGGCGGCTGAAGATTCAGTCGGACTCATACCGCAATCACGAGGATGTCACAAGCGTGGCCAAGGCAATCGCCGCAGACGCAAACTTGGTTAGAGATATCCTGAGCCGTCTCGCTCAACTTGGTGAGAAGGCATGCGGTAGGATTGTGGCGATGGGAAAAGGTTACCCAACACAAAACGTGTTGAAGGAGTTTCCTTTCCTCAAAGACTGTGCCCCTCGCGATGTTTGGGCAGACGGATGGCTCCCTGAAAATGGGAACGGTTGGCTGCTCTTACACCGCCTCGCCACCGCGTCACTCATCGGAGCAATAGCGCTCAATATCTACGAAGATCTTAAGAAGGAGTAGAAACTCTACAGGCTCACCCGAACAGCCTCTAAAACGGGAATCCCGCATCACATGGTGCGGGATTTTGCTATGTAAGAATTATCAGTTCCTCTGTTCCGAAGCGTAGTGACTTTTCTCCCAATCTTTTTGTAAAACCACAGGGATTCCAGCGAGATTATTGTCGGCCAACAGCTGCTTGATCGACGACACATTAGCTTCGCTATCTACCAAAACAGCTGCCAATACCTCATTTAGGGGCGCGTCAGAGATGGTCGGGTACGGGCTAATTGCATCGAAATTCTCGAGTTGGTGAATCCGTGGGCCTAGAACCAACGTCACACCACCACCGGACGCGCCGACGCCGTGTTCGGACAGACCACGGCTGATAATCGCGCCTTCAGAATCAAACGTATCCTTGGTCATCATCACGTTGTCGCTCGAAGACCACGCTGAAAGCTCGACACTTGGGTTCCTCCTTTTGACCTCGGAGCGAGACAGCAACGCTCCCATTTGTGCAATGTGTTGAAAATTTTTGATGCTCGTACGGTGGTAGTAATTGACCTTTTCGGGAGATTGGATTTTTGAATTTGCGTACTCCCGCATTTCTTGAAGCAGTTGCTCGGGAGCGACGCCTTTCTCCTTTGCCTTCCAGCGAAGCACCCGGTCCTTTTCATAATCACGCCCGGTACTCAAAACCGACAGGAAATTTTGTTTTTCAACCGGATTTAACACTGCAGATTTTTTTACATCTGGCAATTTCTCTGCCTCTGGTGCTTCCTGGTTTGAGGCTTTCAGGATTACAGCTCGTGACAAATCCCATGTACCATCCGGATTTCTCACGCCCCCCGCTAAGGCTTCACCCTGCTCCATATGCGGAAGTGTGCTGGTAGCCTTCTCAGAGGTTGTTTTGCTCGGGCGTGGCGGGCCTTCCGTTCCGGACATGGAAACATTATAACCCACGCAAACGACTTGAATCACCCGAAAATGCCGGGTAATTATGGGGTGGCTGGGTAGCAATAGGGGCGTGGTACTATATGGACATTAAGAGTTATTTTTTAAACCTATGAGTATGGAAGGAGCCCCCAGCCGCGAGAAGAAGCCCGAGATACCGAAATTTTCTATGGAGGAGTGGAAGAAATATTCCGGCGGTGCGAGCAGTGTCGAGCTCGATAGCGATGAGCAGCGCAAGTGGATGGAAGAGAATGGAATAAAATTTGATAGCGGCATTGTCGAGGTGGAGATTGATGGCAATCTAACAAAAATAGTTACAAAGAAAGATGACTTCGGCACCTGGGTCGACGAGGGCAACCACTAACTATGGGTGGTCTTGAGTCTGGACCAGGGTCATCTCGAAACCAGCAGTCAAGCCGACTCGAATTCGGCTCAAAAGATTTTTTATTAGCGGAAAAAATTCTTAACGAGCACGCGTCCCAGAAATCAGTAGCCTCGAACGCGGCTCATCGGCAGGAATGGGAGTTTCATAAAAGACGAGAGGGTAACTCCAACAAGAAAGAATCCACCGGCGATATAGCAGAAGCGGCGGTCTTTTCGATACTGAACCATGCAGACAACCCTTTCCGCTCACTTGAAAACATGCAAGTCAGTGTCGAGCTCGCTTCACGCGGAGACGACATCCTAAAGGGTTTCGATGGTGTGCTGAAAGTCCAGAGTGGCGGACGTCAACTTGCGGAGATACGGTATGATGCGACAACCAACCCCGCAGCGGTTCTGCGCAAAATAGAGGAAGCTGTTTTTTATCCGAAAGACGCATCGCATACGAAAATGGTGCTTGGGTTTGATATTGGCGCTCCAGACTCTCCCTGGCCGAGCGTGCGCGATGGTTCTTTTTCGTCGCCATCGTTTCTCCTACTGCTTAAGGAAATGGAGACCCAACTTAAGGCGCATGATACCTACGCGCAAAAGACTGGCGACACGCAGCGCAGTGCGCGGTGCCAACAGGAGCTGCTTTTTGTTCGGTATATGCTGCAGCATACTCCCAAGGCCATGCCAGTCGCTCTCCTGCACGACAAGGTATTTGCCGCGATTGAAGAGGCCTCGCACCAAGTGCAGCAGACAGATCCAAAGAGTTTTCGCATAGGCAGAGCCAAGGCCGCTTAAAATCCACGTCTTAATATAAAAGTTAATGGAACAGGCTCCGCACAATATACCAACCCCGACGCAGGCTCCTATTGTGCCCGAGATGGGAGTTGATCGCAATCAAGTCCAGATTGCATTGGCACTTATGGCGAGCCGAGAAGCGCATCCAGATTTAGGCGAGAAGGAGCTTCGTGCCGTGGCGATGAAAGAATGGGTCGGCGACCCGGATGATCCAAGTTCTTTAGCGGCCCGATTCGGCAGCTATCTTGAAAATCCCGTGAATACTAACGGACACACCGACATCGACGACCCGAAAGCACTCCGCCAACTTTTAGAAAATGTTCGGCAGTATCGAAAGACTCCTCTCCACTAATTATGTTTTAGCTACTCCGCTACTAAGCGGGCTCTACTTCTTTTTCTATTTCTTCAGCGGCCTGAGATAGCTCCTTTAGAAAGATTGACATGAACGCTTGGCGTTTCAGTTGATAAACTGTTAAAATAGAACCGTGGAGAATACCAAGAAACACATTCAGCAATGTATACGGGACGGGTTAGGCTGGAAAAACGCAACCGTCAAAACAGTCGAAAAAATCAAAGGCGGCTATCTTTCCAATGCGTACATAGTTGACGTAGAAAATGAAGGGAAAGAAACAAAAGTATTTGTAAAAGAACAGAACGAAAATAAGTGGGGCGCGGAGCGACCTTCTGACCCATACGCCACTTATTTCACAAGTGATCTTGCTGCGCGGGAAAATACATTGTCGCCGAAAGTTCTTGGGACATTTGCCTCCTTTGATAATCACGCAACATCCCTACGGCACATAAGTGGCGGAAAGTTTTTTCAAATACAGGAGTGCGTAAGCGGAAACAATTTGTATGGTCTATGCGAGCCGATTATCGTCGACATTATACAGGGGCGCGAAGTCGAATTAGGAGAGAAAGTCGCGGAAATTTTTGCTGACATTCATTCGCATAAACATCCTATAGAACGAGGAACAAAATTTGATGAGTACTCGCGTTCGCTTCGCGATGTTGTGGCGCACCCAGAATTAACGCTCAATATTTTTCATAATTTCCTACAAAAAAGCGAGGTGCTAAAGGGAGATTTTAGGTATGAGTATCTGGCTGAAATGATACGGGTCGCCGAACATTTTTCTCAATTTACCGAGCGAAACGCACTCATACACGGCGACGCGTGGCACGCGAATGTTCTTGTAAATGATTCGGATTTGTATTTGATAGATTTCTCGCGTCTCGTACATGGAGAACCAGGAATAGATGTCGGGCATTTCTATGTCGTATGTTTGCAACTCGCACTGACGCAAAAAGATGACTACCATGTACGCATGGCGCAAGCGTTCTTGTCTAAATATATTGAACTGACTAAAGACGAATTTATTAAGAACAGCATGGTTAGTTATATCGGTTTCACCGGAGCCGTAAGTGTGGTGGAAGATTTTTATCCAAAAGTTTCCAACGAGGATAGGCAAAAACTAATATCGTATGTCTACAAGTGTATGCAGAATAAGAAAATAACCGAAATAAAAACATGGAAAGAAATCCGATAGAAAGACCAAAAATGCCAGAGTCAGAACGTCACAATGTGCGCGTTACGCTTTTCCGTCATGGGACTGCAAAATACGAGCAAGGCAAGGTCGCCGTCTCGGAAGCGGACGATTTGACCGACGAGGGGCGTAATCTTGTCCGTAAACAAGCGGAGCGGCTCGCCAATGAAATAGGACAGGACGAGGAAATTACCATTTGGAGCAGTCCTATGGGAAGAACTCTCGAAACTGCGACTATCGTTGCCGATGTTTTACGCGATAAAGGATTTGAAATACGCTTGAAGAAATCGACGGACAGTGCAGAGGTGCCGCCGAGTGCAGAAAACACTATCAGGGTATTTGAGGCATTGGAAGAAGTGCGCGGTTTAGATATAGAACTTTTTTCGGCTCTTGTAGAAGGCAAATCGTATATGCTTGAAGACGGAACAGAGATAGCACTCAATAAAAATAAAACAAACCCCGATAATTTGTCGTTCCAAGATTATTATTATCAAGGAGGGTACAAAAAGTATTTGCAGAGTGGTGAGAGTATCCCCGCAGAAGTGCAAACTTCTCTTAATTCGCTTGAAAAAGAAGCCGACATACACCATCGGTTTGATAGAAATGTTGAGAGAGCGACAAAAACCCAGTCAGACAAAAAGCAACGAGTGATCATTGTGACGCACCATGTAACCATGAAAGATTACACGGAAAATCAGGTGCGACCAGCCGACTATATAAATCTCGATTAGCAGCGTGTCGCTGTCAAAGGACACACCAACACCGACGACCCAGATGCGTTGCGACAACTCCTCAAAAACGTCCGGAAGTATCGGAAAGCTCCTCTACACTGAGTAAAAAGTGGCTTACCCCTTCTCTTTTTGGGCATACAGCAACCGACCCCGTAGTGGGCTTGACAAGTCCTTATTTATATGTATATAATATAGGTGTTCTTGAGACTCGCTCCAGAACCCCTCACTGCAGGGCATTGCGGTAGGTTCTTTGAAAGGAAACCCGTCATGCTTCACTCTTTTGACCAACCTGGTCCGGGAGAAAGAAGAAGGTCCCGGTTTGCTCACCGAAGCCACCTGGAGGCTCTAGAAAAAGCTTCAGCAGAAGCATACGAGCAAGGACTTCAGGAGGGACTTCGTCGGAAAGTGCAGGAGATGCAACCAAAAATCGACGAAGTGATAACTCTATTATTGCCCATGTCGTCCTCACCGCAGGGCAGCAGGCTAAAAGGAGCCAAACGTCATGGCTCACGACGATGATTCCGAAAAGGAAAAAACGTTCCGAAAGGTGCGGCTCACGGCCGAATCTTGGACAGCACTAAGTGAAATGCTCGACGGTTTCGACCGGCTCGAGTACGATGCCTGGGACGACAAAGACCTCGGTTGTGTGGTCTGCATACTCCACATTCCTGAACGACAGAAAGGAGATGCCGATGTGTGAAAAAGCAGAAGTCTACGACCGAGTCGTTTTTGTGAACAACTTTGCCTGCTTCGGAAATGGAAAATACCGAGGCGGTGGTCAATACTGCACAGACCCGAAGGAACGGGCTGCCGCGATACGTGCTCTGCAACTTCTCTTGGCGAATGGCGGTTCCATTCGACATCACGAGTACGCCTATTGGATGAGTGGTAAATTCGGTAGTCAGTTCGTGGCAAATCCTGTCGATCTGGCGAAGACGCTTGGTTTTCTTTAAGAATAGCCAGAGACAGAAGGCCGGCCAATCGGAGCACAAGCTCCCGGGACTTTGAAAGAGTCGCCCGTCATCTAACGAACTTTCACTGGATTTCCAGTTAGTACCTTTTGTTCATTCATTTGTTCACCAATCCCGACTTGACTGTCGGGATTTCTGTTTTTTCTCCCCCTGCGCGTCTACCGCCCTCCCGTAGACTTGGTGAGGTCGATTTCAGCACCACAAAGATTCCTCGTATAAAAATCTCCAAAAAGGCCTTATTCTTAAGGCTATTTTGGCATTTGCCCTTGACCCATTGACAAAAGCATGGTCTTGGGTGTATAATTAGGGCGTTCTTGAGACTCGCTCTAGAACCAATCACCGCAAGGTGTTGTGGTAGGCACTTTGAAAATTGAAAAGGAGAGTACGATGTCATTCAACCCACTGGCAATAACAGGGTATCTCGATGTGGCGGACATTCCCGACATGTACGAGAAGAACTCCAAAAGAGACATCTTGGCAAGCGTTCGCGAAGCCCTCAAAGGCCGGAAGCGAAACCGTTATCGGCACTTGATGATTCAGCATAACGTCTACAGCTCGTTACGCGACTGGGATGAGAAAGTTCTGGTCGAGGTAAACGGTGCGATGGTCAAACTCAAAGAGGAAGGCTATACGATAGACGATGAACGATACAAAGTCCCCATTAGCGAAGGAAGCTACAGCTACAATGTGTATCGGTGGACTATCCTGTGGACGGAGGAGTAGCGTCATGAAGAAAGGATGGCAAAGAAGAATCGCCAACACGGTGATCGTGTCAGTCCCCATCGTGCTACTTCTGAACTTTGCGGTTTCCTACTTTGTTCCCAACCCTCCGTGGTGGGCTACATTGTTGGAAGCAGCAGCAGTCTCGTTTGCTGTGGTGTGGGTATTCCCGTGGTTGTACAACTGCTGGAAGAGACACCAAAGCCTCAGCCCTTTTGAAGATGTTGCCGATTCATTTAACAAGATCGCAACACAGGTCAAGAAGGGCAAGGCCGTGGAAGTAGTGGCCAAGTACGATCCTGAGCGGAAGGTGTGGGACTATCGGTTGATGCTCCCCATACGCCGCTAGGCTGTTCTCGTCACTTAACTGGAGCACAAGCTCCCGGGACTTTGAAAGAGTCGCCCGTAATTTAACGAACTTTCACCACTTGTGCCAACCGGCACCAAGGACAGTTTCAGGTTCCGTCCTTGTAAAAATAACTGAACCATCCGTTTCTGTTCATTAGTTCTTTTCGTTCATTCATTTGTTCGTACATCCCGACTTAACTGTCGGGATTTTGCTTTTCTAGCTTGTGCCCATAACGTTTTAAAAAATCCTTCCGTGTCATATACGCCTCTCCAATCGGTTTATCGCGATTTTCCTCCATACCCTCAAGATTTTCTCGTATTTTTTCAAGCTCTTCCTCATCGGTTATCTCATTTGCAATAAAACCCAATTTCCTAAAAAACGGCAACTTCTCCGCGACGATCCAAGATTTCATCTTGATAGTTTTTATACTCTCGTCATTCTGAACGATTTGGGCAAACTTACCCATCGCTTCTTTCCAAATTCCCGGTGTCAGTCCTTTGGTGATATGGATCTCAGCAATGTCCTCGTATCTTGAGCAGTTGGTAACACCGTTCCTATCCAATGGAATATAGCCGTCCTGTTCTGTCATCATAATTCGGAATTTTCTTTGTGCTTCTTCCAAAGAAATGCCCGAGTTTGACATATATGTAACAACGGTATCGGTTAGCTCTCTGGCAACGTCTGCTTCAAATTCAGCGTCGGTATCGTAAGGGAGTGCCTCTATTTTTGCCAAAATAGTCTCAAGAATTTCTTCTCTATCCTGAAACCATTTTTCTCTGGACGCTGCAATCTGATCAATTACAAAACGCTTTTTATCCGATTCTTCGGCCGCGCTTTGCATAAGCTCGTTAATTTTTCTTTGAAAAAAAGAGCCGGCTTGACGTTCCATTTCTTCATGGACAATCTCCGCTTCGGGGCCTTCGATTGTCTTTTTAGGTTGTGGTTTTGGAGATTTTTCCATACTTTATTCTGCCTTTTCCCATATGCCAGTTTTTTCGTTGTAGTTGGCTACCGTTGTCCCGCCCACCGGAACATCGTCTTCATAATAGGCGACATGGATGGCCGTCTGTGCGGATTGATTTCGGCCAAACTCTCCCTTCCGTTGGTATCTATATTCGGTAACTTCGCCGGGCTTTTCTCCAGCGACCCTTGCCTCCAGTAAGTAGACGCCTTCCGCATCCGACAACTCGCGCTCGATTGCGTACCCCTCGATATGCTGCCCGATGGCTTCGAGCACCTCTTCTCTGGTAAGAATATGCGCGGCCTCTTTGCTTTCCTGTTTTGGCGTAGTTTTTGGAGGTCCTTCCATAGATTAAGAAATTTCGTAGGTGGATGTCTGTGTATCGATATAAGTTTTGCCATTCTCGGTGCGGGTAGAACGGACTTTGCTTGTTTGGCCCGAGCTTAGCAGTACATCCTCTCCGACGCGTATATCTCGCGTAAGCCGGCCACTCAGCTCGCTACCTGACGCAATTCCAGACGTCATTCCTTCCTGCACGCTTACCTTGGTAAGGGTCACCTGGTCTCCGGCTTTCGGCATCGTCGCATCCTCTTTCTCCAAGTGACCTCCTTGTGATTCTGCAACAGTGAGCAAAATCACTTTTTCTCTTAACCCCCCAGTGCGGGTAATAGAGCTGGAAGATATTTTGCCCCGCCCGTTTCGCACTTCGTTGATAAGCTGTTTGAGTTGCTCAGCTCCGTAGTATGTATGTGATCCCTGCACACCCCCGGCTTTGTCTAGTGCAGCAAAAAGCTCCTCAAAAGTACCGGCTCCACTGATCTGATTTTCCAAAGAATCCGATGGTTTATAGTTTTCAAGTCCTTTTGCCATCTCCTCACGCACATCCTTCTTATCTTGCGGCGCTGGTTTACTCTGCGGAGGTCCTTCTTTCATAATTGAATTTTATGGTTAATAAATACTGCCTAAATCATAATCCGCTCCCCGCGAGAGTCGCTGGATCTTGGGGTGGAGCATTGCTAAACCTGCTGGTAATTTCTGCTTCAATGTCAGCCCGCGGGCGGCCGTAGCGCAGGGCAGACATCTCCTTCATCTGCACAATGTGGTCCATACTTCCGCTCTCAAACGGCAGGGTGTGTATATTAAACGGGGTTGCCGGCTTTCCGCCCACTAGGAGTTTGAGGTGCGCTTGGTAGTTGTCGATGTGGATCATGTCAGCGGCGGTAAATACCGGAGCAAACTGCTTTTCGAGATATTCCCCGTCATCAGCACCAATGCGAAAGGCGCAGACGCTCCCGACGTTGCCGAATACCGAATCTTTAATCTCGTCGGTAAGCTGGGCGATAAATTGATGCGCCACGGTAAGAGAGAGTTTGTATTTGCGCGCCTCGGAGAATATGGTCGCGATAGACGGCGTAATGAAGTTTTGGAACTCGTCGACATGGAGATAAAATGGGGGCAACTCTTTGCCGAAGGAGTCGGCACGGGAGAGCGCCGCAATGAGGAACTTGCCGACGATAATAAGGCCGAGCAGATTGGCATTGAGGTCGCCGATGCGTCCCTTAGCCAGGTTGACCAGCAATATTTTGCGGTTATCCATCAGGTCGCGAAAGTTAAACGCCGACTTTTGCTGGGCTATCATCGGGCGAATAAAGTCGTTGGTGGTAAAGATGTCGAACTTGTTGGTGACGTAGGGCCCGTAGTTCTCGAGCGACTGATCGCCGGTCGTCTGCGAGGCTATCTTCTCCCAAAATTGTTTGACGATCGGGTTTTTACAAGCTGCTATTTTATTCGCGCGATACGCCGTGTCAGCAAACACCCGAGTAACATCAAGCAACGTGCTGCCGAGCTCTGGCGACTCCATCACCAACAGCGCCGAGTTGCGGAAGTACTGCTCAAAGGCAGGCCCCATACTCTCGGGTACTGCGCCGAAGAGCTTTTTAAATATGCCGAATAACTCGTCTACTACGAGCGTCTTTTGTTCCGGGTGTGCGGGATCGTATTCGAGCATATTGAGCCCCATCGGCCGTTCTACAGAGCCAGGGTCAAAGTAAATGACGTCGTCCATACGCTCGGGCGGAATGGTTGAGAGGATGTCTAGCACATCGGTGCCGTGCGGGTCTATAAAGCAGACGCCAGCTCCGCTTGCAATATCCTGCTTGACGATGTTTTTGAGCAATACCGACTTACCGGTGCCGGTTTGACCAATGAGGTATAGGTGACGCAGACGGTCTTCGGACTGTATGTAGACTTTAGTCTCGCCGCCGCGGAAGCGATTGGTACCAAGTAGCACCCCCTGTGTTGGAAGTCCGAGCGGTGCGGCCGCCGCCTGGCTCTTATCCTGCCGTAGATCGGGTGCGGCCTCACGCGCCTCCGGCCTCGGCAGGTGTGCAAGCGTTGCCAACTCCATGGCAGAGAGTGGCATCGCGGCGCTTTCATCCAAGAGGCGATATGAAAATGCGTGCGAAAATGCTTTAATTTTGCGTTTTGATATTTCCTTAAACTCAAGCCTGTTACCGGCGGTATCGGCGAACTGCTGGAATGGAGCTTCTATCTCCTCAAGAATAGATTTTGCCCGCTGTATGGTGGAAGCCGAAGTCACGATGCGTATATCGGCCAAGAGTACAGGACTTGCGATCTTGTTTTCTATATTTTTGAGGCGCAGGTCGTCCGGTTTAAGGCGCTCATCCGGTGCCTTCTTTTCCGGAGCAAAGAATGTGTCTATAAAAAGGTCATGAAAAACGCGGATTGCGCCTGTCCGTACTTTGGTCGCGTAGCCGAGCGGAGTACCGGACAATATTTGTTCATGGGCATGGCGGTACCCTTTGAGCAGCCCCTTGTCGCGGGGAGAGACCACAAATTGTATCGCCGCGCCTTCGCCTGTTTCGTCTAATTTAGAAAAGGCGTTGAGGAGAGAGTCGAGTGGGTCGTTGGGGAAGGCATCAAAAGTGCGAAGAGAGTAAATATGCTGCTCCGCCTGGCTCGCGCTCGCGGCGGCGGTTTCCGCATTTTCGGCAAAAGCGTTGTAGTCGTCGTGCTTTTCCATGAGCCGCGCCGAGGGGTAGAGCGAGAGCAACTGCTTCTCAAACATCACTTTGCGTGTTTGCGGCACCGCGATGTAGATGCTCGTATGCACCGCACCGGCGGGGTTGGCTATCTCGAAGGAAAAGTATTCTCCGTGTTTTGTGTCCATCTGCAACATGCCCCGGTAGAACTGCTCCATCAAAGATATGAACTCGCGCAGAGCCTTGATCTGGTCAGTCGGTTTATCTTTGTCCAATCCTGCCTGCGGCAAGGTCACTTCATAGAGCGCCATTGAGAGCGGTACTTTGTAGGGCTTTTTGTCGGAGCCTTTGGCGGGCAGCCCTTCACGCACCCACTCCACTAATATGCGATGGAAATCGTCAATGAGATGAGGATTGCCAGTCGCCTCTGCCGCTTCAATCGCTTTGATAACCCCTTTCTCTTGCAGTACATGGACGAACTCGCCCATGCGCCCGTCATGCTCTTCGGCAGAGAGTTGGAGCGTGATTGCGTCTGGGTGCGAAAGTGCCCTCGGGGCCTCCGCTGGCGATGGTTTCTGCACCGCTTGCCGCCACTGCTCACCGACTGCTTGCTGCGCAGCCTCCTGTCTCGTCTCAACAACGCCGGACGGGGACGCTTCAACTTTGAGTGTTGCCTCCAATTGAGAAGCCCTACGGCGGAGGCCCTCCAACTCAACTCGGGCGGCATCGGTAGCCCTGCCTGCCTCTATAGACCTTCCTGGTTCCATGGTGAAAGTATAACAGGCATTGATATTACGTCTAATTAAAGCTGAACGTCTCGCGCCGGCTACACCCTAAAGCTTAAGCAATCCAAAAGAGATACGCGCCCCTAGCGCCGTACAGCGCAAACACTACCACCAAAAGGCAGAAGTAGAGCATTCCTACTCTTCCTTGCCAGTACCTCTTACAAAGCATGACCACCGCCACAGCTCTATATATTTGGTTCGAAGTTATGTACTATTTATATTAAATGGACCCCCAAATCAAAAAAGACACCATACGTAGGCGTCTAATGGACCTAGCTACTGCGAGACTCAAGAGGCAAGGCCGGAGAGGTGCGGCTTGCATAACTCTACGGCTAGACAGTCTCCCAACCGTGCTACAACTGACGCTCGAGGAACTCGGGGGTATCTTGCAAGAAATTGTCCGAGAGTCACATGGAAATATCACACTGCAGGGCGGAGTAGATAATGGCAGCCCCCGCGTAACCAGACACTTTTATACAGTCAAAGTGGAGCGTGGGGCTATACCTCGTGCAGCAACCACTCGGGCGACGCCCACTGTAGTTAAGCATGAGAACTTTTGGTGTATATGTCTTCCGGGGCAGAGCACCCTTGTGCCCATCGGGCGCGAAGGCTCTTTAAAGGGCGAACTGTTCGGTGTCTTAGGAGAGGATAGGTGGGGTAAGTTTCAAACCACCGACCATGTGCGTGAAAAACTGGCACAGGAGGTGACTCATCGAGGGATGCAAAATCCAAGCGATACCCAACTGCTGGATGCATTACGGGAGATTAATGAAACTCTCTACGATCACACTAAACTACGCGTAACAAGAATCGGCGACCTTCCTGACACTATTGGGATCTCTTTCAAAAATTTCCTTCACCGTAGCCCATACAAAGCTGTCATGTTGGTCTATAGGCAAAAACTGCGCGTGGGTATTGTAATGTCTTAAAACCCACCAAATCTATACCCTCTATAGTAGATAAATTGTAAAAAACCCACCGAGACAATACACGGCGGTGGGTTTTTGCATGATAGGTGGATGCTAAACGAAATAAACATTAGACAGCTGTCCGCACCGAATGAGAAGCGCTGGTTGAACTGGCGAAAAGAAACACGAGATGGAAAGGTTACGAAGGTGCCCTATACCACAACTGGGCAAAGGGCATCTTCGACCGACCCGGCAACTTGGGGCACTCTTGATGAGGTCTTGGCCGCACAGAAGCGGTTTGACGGCATCGGCATCGTTTTTGATGGTACTCAACTTGGTATTGACCTCGACCACTGCATCAATAGGGGTCTACTATCTATAACGATTGATTCATTCGTTGAGCGAGCACACACTTATACAGAGATCTCACCGAGCCAAACTGGACTGCACTTCTACTTCAACCTCACAGAGCCGTTGGAGCTTGAGCGCAACCGTCATGGCTCTATTGAGTGTTATACCGCCGACCGCTACTTTACAGTAACCGGCCGCCCGTGGTGTGTCTCATATGATATTCGCACCATCACCCCGGAGGAAGCGCTAAAAATACTTGGATTGCTTGGTTACCCGTGGAAGAAGGAAATTATTACGGCTCCTACAGATTTGCCACAGGCGGGAGTGTTAGCAGTCGACGACAAAGAACTCCTCACCCTGATGTTTGCCTCACGCAACGGAGTCAAGATCCATACTCTCTACGAAGG
>DATDXL010000034.1:0-8425 GCA_036517235.1 Minisyncoccota bacterium | reverse complement strand
GTCTACTCCTTGCTTGCGTATGTGCTGCGCTAGCGGGTTGAGTTGAAGAAGAAAGAAGACTTTTGCAGAAACCGCAGAAGACTGCGGGTGTTTTGGGTGGGTGAGAAAAGAGAGGGTGGAGGGGTTTCGTAATTCACAGTTCAGTAGTACTGTCTCTCAAACACTTCGCTATTTCTCCTGAAAGATCACCGTCACTGATATCTCTGATGATGATCCGTCCTAGAGTATGGATGAGGGATCCGTAGCCGTTGAATTCGATGATGTGGGGAAAAACTCCTGTTTCCCACAGCGTGTCACTGTTAACCAAAACTACTTTCCCAAAGATGAGCGGGGTAGGAGGTACTTCACTCTCCTCGAATTCTTCCGCTGTTTCCTGATGCCAGTTATAGGTTAACCGCCATAGGATTAGCTCATCAGCAGTTGGTTTTACCAACGTATCAACGTTTTTTGCGACCAATTCCCATTGGGCAAGCAGTCTTCCTATAGTGCCGATTGCCGAATTGGGAGCTGTTTCTAACTCAAGTCTTGTTCGCACATTTCTCACCTCCTTTCTTTGTAGGTTCTATTTCAAAGAAAAGAATAGCATGACATTGACTGAGTGTCAACAATACGTTAAAAAGAATCTGACACTTACACCGTGAAATTCTTCACCGAGTAGATATCCTCGCCGCTCTCGCCTTCTTGCCGAGGAGACTCGGTAGCGGGCTGCGGTTCAGCAATCGAATTTGCGACAGCTTCCGTAACCACACTCGCTACGTTCTGCGCTACTTCTCCGGGGGTTTGCTTGGGAGCGATAACGCCCTGGCTCTGGGCAAGCGACTGCCTATGTGCTTCTATCATAGAAACGATCTGCGTCAAATCCTCTGGCGAGAAAAAATCAATATGGATCTTCCCTCCTTTCTCTTTCCGCTCTATCTGGACGCGCGTTCCTAAAGTCTCGGAAAGCTTCTCCTCTATCTCTCGAGTTTCTGGATCCGCCAAGAATTCTTTCTTTCGGACACGGTCAACCGCGATGCGGCGTGCGATGACCTCTGCCTCACGCACAGTCATCTTCTTCCCCACGATATCTCTAAAGAGCACTATCTGCTCTTCTGGCCTGTCAGCGAGCATTAGAATGGGACGCGAATGTCCTTCTGTAATTTGACCGTGGGAGAGCGCGGTGAGCACTTCTTCAGGCAACATAAGAATGCGAAGCGTGTTGGACACATATTCCCTGCTCTTGCCTATCTTCTCCGCGATCTCGGTATGCTTGTATTTAAAATCTTCCGCGAGACGGGCGAATGCCTTGGCTCGGTCTACAGGGTTCAAATCCTCTCTTTGAAGGTTCTCGATGATAGCGAGCTCAAGCTTGATCTTGGCATCATTTGAGTCGTTCCTTATGATGGCGGGAACCTGCAAAACTCCTGCAAGTCTTGAAGCGCGGAGACGACGTTCTCCCGAAATGAGCTCGTACTCAACGTTGAGTCCTCCATCAGGCCGCTCTACCTCCTTCCTGGTCACTACCAAGGGCTGCAAGACACCGTAGGTGCGAATGGATTCAGCCAAATCACGCAGTCGCGCCTCGTCGAACTCTTTGCGCGGCTGGTAAGGATTGGGTCGAATCTTATCTAGCTCTATCCAAAATATCGCGTCTCCGTAAAAATGGGACATAAAAATTTGTTATGTTGATAATTCTATCATCTCCTTGTTGTTGAGCAAAACGGTTTTTGGTGATAATTTAATGTATGAAGTGCGCCGGAGTGGCGGAATTGGTCTACGCGTACGACTCAAAATCGTATGGAGGAAACTCCGTGTGGGTTCGAGTCCCACCTCCGGCATAAAGCTAGGCGTGACAACATAATTTGATATTTGACAGTTGACTACTCTTGTATTCTCGGTACAATTCTCTTCCAGAATGCAAAAACTACTTCGTTCCTTACCAAACCTCTGCCTTGAAGCTTGCACAAATCTGGTCATTGCGATACCAGCCGCGTTTCTCGGATACGTGACCGGACAACTCACAGTATCCCTTTTCTTCAAAAGCCCAGGAATATCGCTAATCCTCTTGGGGGTTTCGATGGCCCTTGTGTGGTCCCTCTATATGAAGGGTCTGCGCCCAAAAAATCAAAACTGGTCGTTCTGGTCTATCATAACCTGCTTTGTGTCCTATCTAGCGGTACTCTTCACGCACTGAACCCCTTTCAACAACGGCGCCTGCCGTTGTTTTCTTTTTCAGAAGGCGACACTTGACAGAATCAGCGGCAATGCTAGTATAGTCCCCGGTGCATTTCTACAGCGAGTGCTGTAGTTTTTTTGTTCACCACAACAAACAACCGCAAACACAGAAAACCAAAGGAAAACCGATGAAACGATTCATCACCCTGACCGCAGTAATGGCCCTGTTAAGTTCCGTTTATCTCACCTCCTCCGCCGCCGACCCGAATACCGGCCCTGAAAAGCAAACTGCCGCGATTACCGCCATCTCGACACCCTGCGCGACCGCCACGGCGAACAAGGCACTTGCCCCAACGCATGGCAAGGTCACGACGGCGCGTATGGACATGTTCGTTATCAAGCCGGATCACTCGCGCATGGACACGCCGTCGGAGAACAGCAATGGGAAACGCACACTCGTCGTGGACAGCATCCTGGTGCAATACCCGAAAGAGTTCGCCATCGTGAACGTCCAGAACATCAATGGCGCCGAACGCGTTACCATGGACCGGGGAGCCAAAGAATCCGAGCGGTACGCTACCGCATGGGTCAATCTTAATACGCAAGAAGTCAAGCGTATGCTGTTGGCCCACGCCAAAGAAACGTACAAGCTCCAAACCGAGCCGGCGGACATGCAGTACAACAAGCACTTGCGCATCGTCTGGCAAGGAATCGCCTCCGAGCACCTCGGAAAGACGGCCTTGATTGCGCCACCCACTGCGTTACGCGTCGCCAATACCACCGGCGGCAACTGACTTCGAACGGCATCAGCCGGGGGCGAACGCACTGCGTTCGCCCTTTTCTTTTTGTTAAATTTAGTGATGATTATAGATATTGAATAATGAAAAGAATAAAACTACCCAAAATTGTAGTAATTCTCGGACCAACGGCAGTTGGTAAAAGCGATAGTGCTGTGCAACTCGCGAAACGATTTAACGGCGAAGTGGTTTCAGCCGATTCGCGCCAAGTGTACAAAGGACTCACTATCGGCACGGGAAAGATAACGCGAAAGGAAATGAAGGGCATACGACACCACCTGCTTGATGTTGCAAAACCTCAAAAGCAATTTACTGTGACACAGTACGTAACACTCGCGAAACGTGCGGTAGAGGACATACTTTCACGCGGCAAGCTCCCCATTATCTGCGGCGGCACAGGATTTTATATTTCGGCTCTGCTTGGAAACGAAACGATTCCCGATGTGCCTCCGAATCCATCATTGCGAAAGAAACTTAAGAAAAAGACGGTGGCTGAACTCTTCGTTCTTCTAACGAAATTCAATAGGAAACGAGCCGATATGATGAACGAATCCGATCGCCAAAATCCCCACCGACTCATCCGTGCCATCGAAATCGCGAAAGCTCTCAAAGGCAAAGATATCCACTTTTGGAAGTCCGACTCCCAAAACACAAGACTGCGAGATTATCAAGTGCTTCGCATAGGAATCACCCTACCGAAAGGAGAGTTACGCAAGCGGATTGCTATTCGCCTATTCGCGCGAATTAGGGCAGGGATGATACGGGAAGCAAGACGTCTTCATAAAGAAGGGCTGTCGTGGAAGCGTATGGACGAGCTCGGGCTTGAGTATAGATACTTAGCGAAGTATTTGAATAATAAAATATCCAAACAAGAAATGATTGAAAAACTCGATACGGAAATCTGGCACTATGCCAGACGCCAAATGACCTGGTTCCGTCGGGACAAGAAAATCAGATGGTTCCAACCGCGCGACAAAAAGAAACTAGCAGATTTCATTCTCAAATTCTTGAGAATTTGAGAATGAAATAAATCAAGTGGTTTAAACCTTAGGAAATATCAAAGATACAGAAATCTATTCCATAATTCTATAGAATTATTGTAGAAATGACAAAGCCCACGGGTGAGGTGGACTTTTGTTTTGCCTTTCGGCGAGTATTTTTTGAGGGAATACGATAACCCTTGAAAAACTAAAAGCAAGTGGATGAGAGCGGTGCGAGGATTGCTTGCCTCGCACCGCCACGAACGTCCCCAATCGGGGCTTCGTTGTCTCCATTACCTTTCGGCGATATTCGGTTAAGAAACGAGAATTCGTTCCCCTGCAATTGGGGAACCAATCCGAAGTGCTCCACCTTCGGGAATGGGATTGAAATCCCCATCCACGAATATGCCACGGGTGGGTGCCGAGATCTCCTCCGCGCCGCTCGTGATTTGTCCAACGCCGTACCCGCAAGTGAGACGTGAATCGTGGGGAGTAGCGCCCCAACCCGGGCCAAATTTGACCCACCGGCGCATCTGTCGCGCCATCACCACACCAGAAGTGCCGAGCTCGAACGGGGTATCTTCCGCAACCACACGAGGGGCCGTAATCTGCTCGACCACTTCCCATGCGGTTACTACTGCCTCGGTCTTTTCGACCGAGATGTATCCTAGAGTTCCACCAACAGGCTCGTGATACTCAAGGCAGATTGCTTGCCCGATCAAATCTCTCGCCTGCTTTACGTTGAGGTGACCTTGCTTCACTACAACAGGAAATGCTGCGTTGAAGACCGTTTCGGCTTCTTGACATTGGTTTTTAATGGACCAGAATTTTGTAGAAGTTTTCATAGCAATGGAGTGCACCTTATGCGGCGGCGCGGACCGTTGGCTTTGGGATTAATCCCTTTTTGGTTTAGTCAGTTCAGCCAACTTACTGTGCCGTCTCAAACGAGATAGCTTACTGAAAACCTAATTCAAGGCGCCCAGAAAGCTATCTCGTTAGTGCAACTGCTTTTTCAATGTCCACTTTAACTACCTCTAATTATACCATATTAAATGGCTTAAAGTCAATAGCAAAAGAGCCTCTAGCTAAGGGCTCTTTTTGTCGTTTTTCCCTGCCTGCGCAGGCAGGTTTGGTCTCTTGAGATACTGCTTCCCTTTCAGTTTGTCAGGTAAATAGCTCTCTCTTTCAGGATATTTTCCTGCCTGCCGCCAGCCTGCAGGAGCGTGGGCAGGCGACGCTGTCTGCGGCGCAGGCAGGTTATATCCCTTTCCGTAACCGAGTTCTTTCATCAGTTTAGTTGGTGCATTTCGGATGTTAAGCGGAATTGGCAGATTGCCGGTCTTCCTCACATCTTCCTGCGCGGCACGGAGCGCATCGTAGGCACTCCTGTCCTTTGCCGCACCGGCGAGGTAGGCAACGCCGTGTGCGAGGTTTATCGCCGCTTCGGGTAGCCCTATCGTATCAACCGCTTGAAATACTTGGTTCGCAACCACGAGCGCGGTCGGCTGGGCAAGCCCAACATCTTCCGACGCAAAAATTACCATCCGCCGTGCGATGAACTTAGGGTCTTCCCCACCCTCGATCATACGTGCCAAATAGTAGATGGCTGCGTCGGCATCTCCTGCGCGCATGCTTTTTATGAATGCCGAGATGGTGTCGTAGTGCTCGTCGCCTTTTTTATCGAACCGCAAGAACGCATGCTGGAGTGTATTTTTCAGAGTTTCAACGGTAATCTTTTTGTACAACTGCTGGGCACTCTCAAGAACCGTAATTGCGATGCGTGCGTCGCCATTCGCCATCTCCACAAGCCATTCGAGCGCATTATTGTCTAACTTGATCTTGGTTCGCTTGATGATGGTCGCGATCTCTTTGGGCGTGAGCGATTTGAGTACAAAAACACGACATCGGGAAAGCAAAGCCGATATAACTTCAAATGACGGATTTTCTGTCGTCGCGCCGATAAGCGTCAATTTTCCGCTCTCTACGTAGGGCAGAAGAAAATCCTGCTGGGCTTTGTTGAATCGGTGTATTTCATCAAGAAACAGAACACGCGGGCGCTGGTCTAATACCAGGCTCTCCTGCCTGCCGCGCTGCGGCGCAGGCAGGTCCACGATTCGCCTGATATCGTCCTTGCCCGCCGAAACCGCCGACAGCTCGTGAAGCTGGGCATTCAGCACCCGCGCGTAAATTTTCGCAAGCGTCGTCTTCCCCACTCCGGGCGGTCCCCAGAGGATAAAAGAAAAAAGATGTTTCTTCTCAATAGAAGTACGTAAAGGCTTCCCGATACCCACGAGATGCTCCTGTCCCACAAAATCCTTGAGACTCTGTGGTCTGATTTTTGACGCGAGAGGTTCCATCCCGTTAGAAGCAGGAAACGGACCAACCGTTTCTGCTTGAAACTAATACATTATAATTCTTGACTCTACTGTTTTGCATAATATCCAACAAAAGATGAAAGTACGCTTTCCGCGGCTTCTAACGGGATTCCATTTCCTTAGCGTATAGCGTTTAGCGAATAGCGTCCAGTTGCTCCTTTCTTCAAAAGAAAATGACCCGACAAGACGTCAGGTCATCACAGCTGAAAGCGAATACTGTTTACATCGCACCGGTGATCCGGCAAAGTCTTTCGCAGAGGTGTACGTTGTACATGCTACGCTTCCAATACACAATGTTTACCGTTGCGTCAACAATGTTTCGAGCATCGAGCAAGGATAAACCCAACCGCTCGCATATCGCAACCGTCACTTTTCGCACAGACTTTCCGAAACGATGACAGTACACTGCAGCTATCGGGTTGTAGCAGTAGCGGCGTCCGTTTGGCCTCCGCATTTGGATTCCCTCGCTTACGCGAATTTCCGCAGTCCACCCTATATTTTTCATTTGCTTCAGGAGTACACAGAATTCCGAGACGGTCATTGTTTTTATAGTTTTCATTGGGAACCTCTACAATGTTTTCTACTCCGGTGTGAGTATACTGTGATTTATATTCGTGTCAAGAAAACTTTAAAAAGCTCTTGAATGTGCTAGTATTTCATCAGCATAAATGGGCCTGTAGTTTCAATGGTAAAACATCGGTCTCCAAAACCGAGATTCCGCGTTCGACTCGCGGCGGGCCCGCAATAATAGAAAATCCTCGCTTTCGGCGGGTATTTCTATTTCTTGGCTTCCTTATGAGGTGTCCTTTTTTTGCACCAATTGCAAAACTAATTGGGAGGGTGCAGAGGCTCTTCACTTAGAGATGATGAAACCATCTAACTATTTAATTGTTCAATGAACTTTTGAAGTATAGACCTACCGTCAACGAGCGTCAACAATTTATCATGGCGGAATGACATTCTCGTCTTTCTTCATTTTCCGATGCGCGTTTGCGAGCTTTTCCCCCCGGAGGTGAGTGTAGACGAACGAACTGGCGAGAGTAGCGTGGCCCATTAAATCACTGATATTGCTGTTATTCATCTCCTTCTCCGCAGCATCACTCCCAAATTTGTGCCGAATCGAGTGTGCGTTGACCGTGGGAATACCCGCTTTCGCAGAGAGGTCTCGGAGCATCAAACCAACCGTGAACTGCGTCATACGACTTCCTGCTTTCCCATGCGAATCTTTAGTGCTGATGAATAAAGCTTCGGGGTGACGTGGCGGAATTAGCCGAACATACTTCCCCCGAGCCGTGATCCATTTTTTCACCGCATTATTTGTCTCCTCGTACCAGAAGACCCTACGGTGCGGATTTACTGACGATCGGCGTTTCTCCGTCCGAACCACATATGAATACTGTTTGATGCCGTTCTCCTCGGAAACTTCCCTCTTCTCTACAACATCCAAGTTCATGGAACACAATTCGCCATTACGCATCCCTGTGTCGGAAAGCAGAAGAATAACTGCCCGATTTCTGATGTCATAGAGGCTGTCACCGGTACATTGCGTAAGAATCTTTGCCAAGGAATCATCCGTCGCAATACGTGGCTCAACCCCTTCTTTGTGAACTACGGGAAGCGTCTCGTAATCAAGTACCAGATATCCTTTTCGCTTCCAGTATTCGAAGAATTTACGCAGGGCCATCGCTGGCACAACCATGGAGTTTCGCTTCCACCCCAATTCGGAACGTTCCTTGAAATAAAGGTCCACATGTTCCGGCGTGACTTGCGAGAGCATTGGATTATGAGCGTAGAGACAGAATTGTAGAAGCGCTCCGCCATATCCTTTAATTGTCGCACCCGACTTATGCTCTGCCGACATGTGATCGGTATACACCTCAATTGCTTTTCTCATAGTCATGCCCAAAGAACCGCCGTGTCCAACTGCGGTGGTAAACCCTTGTGAATTAGATGATGCTTCCCATTTCATATTCTCGGAATGGGAGGCGGTCCTTCGATAAGATGATAACACGGGTGGCCGTACGAGAGAAACCCTAGGTGTGGATTTCTCTCTCTTGGCTATCTTCCGCAAGTGTCTTGGAATGGGTCCTCTGTCAGAGAAGTCAAAGAATTCTGATGA
>DATDXL010000033.1:0-3823 GCA_036517235.1 Minisyncoccota bacterium | reverse complement strand
GGAGCAGTAGTATTCGAACGAGCCTGCCTTGTCAGCAACGAATTCGAATGTCTCTGACTGGCCGTTATTGATCACTTTCGTGCCGACGTTGTAACCGTCGACGCGGAAGTCGTGTGTGCCACCCGTATTCTTGAAGGTAATTTTTACGGTGTCGCCCTTCTGTACCGAGAGCGACTTCTCTGTGAATGTCATTCCCGCATTGGTAACGGTGAATTCTTTCGTGCCGGTCGAGACCGTTGCGTCGACGTTCACGTTCACGTTCGTGCCAGCAGAACCAGATGTGTCGCCCGATGCGTTTGTACCGGTATTGTCCATAGCATCCGTGTTGCTTTGGTCGACGGTCATCCCGAAATCATCCGAGGCACTCTCCGTCCCCGTTGAAGCCTGGTTTTGCGTGTACCAATAATAGCCGCCGCCGAGGACGATAAGGACGACAATAACTGCAATTAATCCTTTCATATACAGTGTGAGATAAAAATAAGACTACTAAATAAGAGAAATCAATATACCACAATACCTTCATGATGATGAGCGGCGTGAGGAAAATGCAGAACTGGCAGAATCCTGCTGAGCGGGTATGCTGACCTGGTTCATCAAACTCAATCGCATGGAAGTACATTCATACAGGAAAAGTATCTTGCCGCCGAGCATGGCGGTGGCGCAGGCGTTCGGCTCGGACACTGAGCCGATTCTTCTGCCGGGCGGACAAGGTAATTCGTATGTGTCGGGGAACATCGTACTGAAGCGCGAGGAAGATGCAGGAATAGCAAACTGGATGGCTGAGTTTTTTCAGAGTCTGCCGGGTAGTCCGGGCGTCAGATTTCTTAGGCCAGTAAAATCAATACACGGAATGTGGATGTATGAAGGCTATGTCGCCTGGGTGTATATGCGTGGCGAACATGTGAAAGGCCGTTATGCGGAGAAGCTTTCGGCGAGCAGGGCATTTCACAATCTGATACGAAATGTCGAAAAGCCTCATTTTCTCGATGTTCCGCGAAATTCCTGGGCCGCGGCCGACTTGGTTGCATTGGGCGAGAAGCCGTTTGATTACGAAGAAGAGTTTATGGAGCTCTATCGTCAGATAGAACCGCATCTCAGGCCTTTGGAAGCACGCTCGCAGCTGGTGCATGGCGATTTGTCGGCAAACATCCTCTGTGATCAGGAATTGCCGCCGGCAATCATAGATTTCTCTCCCGCGTGGGCGCCGAATGGTTTTGCAGAAGGAATCATGCTGGCCGACGCGATAGCGTGGGATAATCCACCGGTTGATGAACTCGCATCTTTCAAGAAGATACCTGATATTGAGCAACTCGCCTGGCGAGGAACACTACGAAGGATAGCGGAACAAGCGGAACACATCAGGTGGTACGGGAAAGACAAAAACCAATCGGTAAAACAAGCTCGGGTATTCCAGAAAGCTATCGATTTTCTAAAAGATTGGAGTCTTTGACCCTTCGAGGTTTGGGCGTATGCTAACTAGAAATGGTATGACAATCGCTTACGAAGATTTTGAGAAAGTGGATATACGAGTGGGAAAGATAATTGAAGTTTTGGATTTTCCTGAGGCGCGGAAACCCGCGTTCAAATTAAAAATAGATTTCGGGCCGGCAATCGGCATTAAAGTATCGAGCGTACAAGCGGTGGGGGCTCACACGAAAGAAGAGATGCAAAGAATGCTCGTATGCTGTGTCGTGAATTTTCCACCCAAGAAAGTAGCTGATTTTACCTCGGAAGTCTTGACCCTTGGTTTTAAGAACACCGCAGATATTGGATGGGTACTCATAACTCCTGGGAAAGACAGTGTCGAGTTGGGGAGTAAACTTTCCTAATTTACCTATGATTAACGCAGTAATTTATGACATGGATGGGGTAATTATCGATTCCGAGCCTTTATGGAGAGAGGCCGAGATCGAAAGTTTCGCTACGGTGAATATTTCACTAACTGACGAGATGTGCATTCAAACTATGGGTTTACGTGTCGACGAGGTAGTGGAACATTGGTTCCATCTTTTCCCGACCGATAGTACTCTCGCAAAACCAGTAGAGGATATGATCTTGAAAAAAGTAGCCGCTCTTGTTTTAGACAAGGGACAAGCAAAAGAGGGAGTGTATGAATCTCTCGAATTCATAAAAGGCAAGAATGTCCCAATAGCTCTTGCGTCAGCATCGGCGATGATTCTGATTAATGCGGTACTTGATAAGTTGGGTCTCAGGAGCTATTTTTCTGAATTGCATTCAGCGGAGTTCGAAGAGTATGGTAAACCTCATCCCAGTGTTTACCTTACGACTGCCAAAAAGCTTGAAGTTCCGTCTCGTACCTGTATTGCCATCGAAGATTCTATCAATGGAATGATTGCAGCTAAAGCTTCAAAAATGAAATGCATTGCTATTCCTGATGACGCACATCGTGATGATAAACGTCTAGGAATCGCAGACGCAGTACTTTCTTCTCTTAAGGAAATCAACGAAGAGTTATGGCAGAAACTCACATAATATGACCGTCCACGTCGCGATATTCAAATGGAAGGAAGGAGTGGCGACAGAAGACATTCAAAGGCTGATGGCGGATATTCGAGCGTTGAAAAAGAGCATCCCGCAGATTGTGGAGATATACGCGGGTGAGAACTTCTCGAAATGGGCGAAAGAGTATACGCATGCGGTCGTGGTGACGTTGAAAAGCCGTGAGGATTTGGATGCGTATCGGGTACATCCCGCGCATAAGCCGATTGCCGATTTGTGCAATGCGTACGAGGCGGATTCGATAGGGTTTGATTTCGAGTCGTAATATGGAGAGAATAACCTTTCAAAATTCGGATGGCTTGAATCTGGTAGGGGCTTTACATGTTCCGGCGCAACAGAAATCTGCGGCAGTCATTATCTGTCCTGGGTTTACCTCGAATAAAGATCGACCGCGGCATGTACAGATGGCAGAAGCGCTTGCTAAGAATGGAATCGCAGCTTTCCGGATTGATTTCGGCGGGTGTGGAGAGAGTGAAGACCGGGAAATAACTGTGAAGGGGGAAATTGATGACTTACGCTCCGCGATTCGATTTATGAGTCAAAAAGGCTATATGGACATCGGATTATTGGGAGAAAGTCTTGGAGGACTTGTTGCTCTTGAGGTATACGACGATGGAATTAAGGCTACAGTTCTTTGGGCGCCGGTTACCAGCAACCTTCGAACCACCGAAATCACTGATGAACAACAAGCAGCCCTCAATGAAAAAGGTTATTACGTTCGAGAAAAAGATGGAAGGAAACATAAAATTCCGGGAATCTATTTGGAGGAACGAGCCAAGGTGGATCGCAAGCAGCTTCTGTCCAGGATAAAGATTCCGGTTCTTATCGTGCACGGAACCGCGGACACAACCATTCCTATCCAGAAGTCCGAAGAAGCAATCAAGTTGCTCCCTGAAGGCTCACGACTTGAGATCATAGAAAATTGGCAGCATGGAGACCATAAGATGGATGAAAGTATGGACGTTATTATTCCCAAGACTGTCGAATGGTTTAAGTCACATCTAAAAATATGGACGTAATTCCCGGCACGACATACGTTCATAAAAAAGGAGGCAGATATATCATTCTCCATATTGCAGATGAATCGACGAATAAGAGAACGGGGAATAAGGTGGTCGTATATCAATCGATCGCGTTGGGAAAAATTCATACGCGAGACCTGGATGAGTTCACTGAGCTTGTCGAATGGCCGGACGGTACGCAGAAGCCGAGGTTCATTTTGGAAGAATAACTCTCGCATTCCGCAGCGGTCGGATGTGTTGTGCAGAAAAGGAGACATGCTATCATACGTATGATTATACGT
>DATDXL010000032.1:0-15702 GCA_036517235.1 Minisyncoccota bacterium | reverse complement strand
TTGAAAGAAAGGCCGTTGACGGCTTTCACCGGCCCGAATTCCTTGACCAGATTCTCAATCTCAAGAATGGCCATACAGCGAAGTATTGTAGCATATAAGTACTGATTTTAAGATGCTTGAAAGGACAATGAAATAGTATTATCCTCTGGTTACTGGTTATGAAAGAAAGTTCTGAGAATCCAGAGAATGGAAAACAACCAGAGCCACAAGAGAAAAAACATATTGAGGGTCATCCTCCTCTGGAACTGGAAAGAAAAGGTGAGGAAATCTGGACAACTGATGGGCGTAAATTAATCCCCGATTTTGAGATTGGACCAGAACACCATCACATTGATCTCTTTGTAGAGTATGAGAGAACATTCGGTCGTGGTAAAGCATACGATATAACCCACGTTGACAATCGTAACGTACATCCTCGCTTGCTGGTTGCCAGAATACATTATCACCAACTTGCTTATGCAGCTCCAACCGTCATAAAAGGTGGGACAAAAGCCGAATGTGAGAATCTAATCGCAAGAATAAGAGAATACCGAGATAAGTATCCTGATCTTTTTGACGACATAGATGCAAACAATCCAAGACCAAAGAATATTATCTGGAAAGATATCAAATAGAGGAGATTAGAATGTAAACTTTCCGTTCTTGTAGATGACTCTCGTTTTTCCGTTTTTGAGATACACGGCCACACGCGACCTACTGTTTCATCGCAGACACACGTATCTTCAACGGTCGCTGTAGATACGTGTATGTGCTTGGAAGTACCCGAAAGAATTATGCCTACAGCGTGAATCGTCCGTTCTTGTAAATAATTCTTGTCTCCTATCCTCCTTACAACACATGATTGACATACGTTAAAGTCAGGCTATAGCCTGACTTTAACGTATGTGGATTCTTGGACATTCTAAAAAGGGACAACCATGGTAGTCGCCAATTCACCGAAACTACAATATAAAACGACCGTTTTTATAGATGACTTTCGTTTTTTTATTCTTTAGGTGAGCTGTCACCGTGCGCGGTGCGGTTGAGATGATGTCGGTGTGCACCGAAGAATCGTTGTAGCCAAGGTTCTCCCAATCCTCCGGAGACATCTCGCCTGGGTCATCCACAAAGCAGTCGTGGTAGGAATTGCCGAGAGCCAAGTGCGTGTTGCCGTTCGGACCACCGATGTTCTCATCAAATAGGGTTTCTGCCATGAATTTCGTGATGCGCGAGAAACGCTTGTCCGTAAGCGAGTACTCGCCTATCCTGTCAGCATTCTTTGTCGAGATCATCTCTCGAAGAACCTTCTCGTTTTTCTTCGCGGTTGCTTTCACCACATGTCCGTTCTTGAACCACAACTGCACCCCTTCGATAAGAACACCGTAGCGGTAGAGCGGCTGGTTGAAACGAACCCACCCTTCGGTCCCTCGCCAGTCAGGCGAGGTGAACAACTCAAATGAGGGAATATTTCTTCCGCTTCCTCCCATCCAACGGCGTTTCTTCCCAAGGTGAACCCAGAGGTCGGCGTCGGGACCTACCACATGCAACTTCTCTGCCGGCAGGGCATTGAGCTTGGCGCGCGTTTTCTCAAGGTCACGATAGAGTTTTTTCCACGCACCAATTGGATCTTTTTTATCAAGAAGACATCCCTTGATTATCTGCTGCCAGTAGGTTTTTAAGCTCATGCCAGCTTCCTTCGCCTCCGCTTCCGTTCCGTAAAGCGCCAAGGTCCAGGTGTATTTCCCTGCATTCTCTTTATCACGCCGCCAATCCATGTACGGCTTCCACGCAAGCCCTCTTTGCATAATCTTTCTCGGCGGTATCCCCTCAAGCTCATGCTTGTCCACTTCGCTTAATATAAAGATAGAGTGGTCAACCTGATTCACCAGTCCCTTTGCATATTTTTTAGGGAAATAGGCAAGCTGATGCGGTTTCGCATGTTCAAAAAAGTCGCGGTCAAAGGGAAACCTATCCCCGCTGTCGGGACGGTAGTCCCCTATGATATGTCCGCCGGCTTTGAGTATCGTTATCTTCAACTCTCGGTACAGTGGCTTGGCAGCTTCATAGGCGATAAGGTGTACCACTTCGCCTTTTTTGACACCCTTTCCGCTATTCAGCGCAAAATTCACCAAGACATCGGCATAGCGCTCCAAGATTTTCTTTGGCGGGGAGTACATTAGAAAGCAGTGTACACGTTAGAGTAGTCCTTTGTCCAACACTTCTTTGAGATATACATCCGGGTCAGAAACCTTTAGCAATTCTTTTTTCTCAAACCACTGGTACTGATCGTTCTCTCCGGTATCAAGTACGACCTCGCCTTCTGCCTCTCCGACATAAGTAAGACGCACGATATGTCTTCCTTCCCGCAAGATATCCTGCGCGGCGACAAGCTTTGGCTCGCCCGATACAACAAGGCCAGTTTCTTCCTTTACCTCACGCTTTAGGTTCTCAAGTAAAGGAGTTCCCAGGTGTATTCGACCACCGGGAATGTCCCATGTTCCCTTGATATCTGGGTACTTTTTAAGTGAGCGGTGCAACAAAAGATACCTTCCTTCATTGTTTTTGAGAAGAATCTTTACACCTACCTGAAGCAGTACTTGGCTCATAGTTGATTCCATAGCCTATACAATACTAAAAACACCACCGAATTTCCAGAAAAAGAGTGTGTGAGGAGATTTGACAGAAAAAATCTGAAGATTAAGATTAAATTTTAGAAACTCCTCCATCAAGAAAACCTCCTCAAACGAAAGGGCAGCTATTGTGTTAAATGAAATAAGTCTACCGACGTTATCTACCGAACTGGGCATCCCAGAATACGAGCTCCGCGAAGCCCTGGGCAGACCGAACGCTGGAGAGGCAGACCTGCAGAGACGTCTCAGCCGAGCGAACCGGCCGGCCGACATCATGCATATTTGCACTCTGACGCTCGTCGGATCGAGCCTTGAAATGCGTGCTCTGGCAAAACTCCTACACGTAGCCTCTGACCCAAAAGAAGCGCGATACGTGTATAACCACGCTTCCACCGGCTCCGATTTGAGGAATCGGGCGATTCGAAAACTTGTTCATCTTCATCAGCAACAGCCAACACCGGCATGACCGACAAGCCAGCGATCCCTGTGATCCGCTGGCTTATTTCTTTTTTGGCTTAGACGGTTTTTTCTTCTTGTGTTCCGTGAGATGTTTCTCTGCTTTTTCCAAATCTTCAGGATATCCGATGGGAACCCAAAACTCCTGCTCTACCGCGACAACGGGGTGGTACTCAACTAACCTCCCGATGGCCTCCGCGAGGTAATATTCTCCGCTCTTGTGCTGGGGTGGCTCAAATTCAAAAATGCGCTCATCCAAGACTGCGGGCCCCGTAACCACAAGCCTCCCGATCGGATTGGATGGTTTCTCGGTGATGGAAACCACTTGATTGCCCTGCGCGAGCGTGACCACACCATAGCGTTCGGGATTTTCCACTTCTTTCACAAGAACCGAAAGCGGGTGCCACGTCAGCGCTGCGAGATCCTCTTTGCCGTGCAGATCATCGGCATACAGAGAAAGGAACTTCCCTTTTCCGAGCAGATCTTTTGAGAGCGCCAATGCGCGGGCCGTGCCTTCTGGCTTCCCCTGATGGACATAATGGATACGAAAACGTTTGAAACGGTCTCCGAAATGCTTCCGTATCTGCTCTGCTCGATACCCTACGACGAGTATCACCTCGTCAACCCCCTCGGGCAAACTATCCAATAAATGTTCCAATAGCGGTTTCCCCAAAAACGGGAGCATGGGTTTTGGCGTATCTTCGGTCAGCGGTCGCATCCGCTTCCCCTCTCCTGCCGCAAGTATAACTGCTTTCATAGTTTACAATCCTAGCGCGATCTGGTCTCTTTTTGCAACCATCTGTTCTTTAATAGTGATTTAGCAACCCTGTCAAAACCCGGGAGTGTTTCCAGTTTGTCTATCTCTTCCGGAGTTACCCATTGATACTCTTGCGCCTCCCAGTCGAGACGAATCTTATCGCTTGTGACATCTACAAGCACGGGATGCACAATCCACGTCTTTTGGTACTTTGGCTCTTCTTGGTCAAAAATCTCTCCTAGGTGAATAGATTTAATATCTTTTGAATGCAACCCGAGTTCTTCCTGAAGTTCTTCTCTAACCTTTTCTTCCAAGCTTTTGTCATCGTCTAGAAATCCAGAAATTCCATTCCAAACTCCGGGATAGAGATTCATGTTTTTGTTACGCCGCACAAGAAGTATTTTGTCTTTAAACTTGACAAGACAATTGATCACTGGCGCCCAGCGAATACCGGTGTAGTCAATCTGTCCTGGCTTCGGTATAAACTTCGGCGGTTCAATTGTCATATGATTCTTCGAGATGGATAAGTGCGGTACGAAGGGCTTGCTTGGTATATTCCTTCCTATCCAAACGCCCCTTTGTGAAATAACCAATTGCTCCTTCCTCAGAACCAATATTCTTTTTTCTTGTTAGACCCACCTTGAGCATTGCCTGATTAATATCAAGCCCATCATTCATGATGTAGCCTAAAATTGATTTATCCGGGAATTCCCACGCACTCGACATACCAAAGTGAAATTCTTTTCCATCATAGATCGCGCAGACGCAAACATCCAGAAAACCTGTTTTGCTATGGGGTACATGCATCATGCCAGACTCAAGTCCTATACTAAAGTCGCATGCGTTATAGCAATTGCGTGCACGATTCATGGCACCACGAACAGTTTCATCGAGAGAGCGTGGTTGATTAGGAACATCAGAAGCTGCTGCTATAGCTTCAATATGCGCGTGCGCTAGATGCGGATAGTCTTTGAGGATTTCCTCAACCGCCCCGACTTTCACCTTATTCTTTGAACCAACGTTGATTACCATAAGTACAGTATATACCAACTACTTTGGTTGCAAATTTACTTCGTCACACTATTCCACAATTCTATAGAATTGTAGTATTGAACTTCCTCGAGCAGTCAGTTTTAATTTTACAAAGTTACCATCGTGCCGCTTCATCAACAATCCCGCTATCTCCATCTTCGCAATATGTTGAGAGACATTTTTCAAACCTATCGTAAGCGCCTCGGAAATCTCTATAATCGATAACTCTGGTTTTCGTTTAAGCAAGTCTAATATCTGCAATCGGTACTTATGGGCAACCCCTTTAAAAATCCTCTCACCTTTTCTTACATCATTCATATCTTTATGATTTTTGGCATTGTAATGTATGACCTATTCCATAATTCTATAGAATTATGGAATAGACAGCAAGAAAATCCGTGTGTTAACCCCATCACGTTTATAACATTATCTTATATAAATCCCCGTTCAACATAACAGGTTGCATGCCCAGAATCTCTTCTTTATAGCTCACGCTCTCGTCAATAGGATTAAGGATATAGATCGGTTTCTTAAGAAAGAATGCAACTGCCATCTCCGCAAGGACGGCTCCACCGATGTAGCCCTTCTTTCCACTCTTTTCGTAATTCAACACAAGTATGCTGTCCCCTCTCTTTATCTTATTGAAATGGTGCTTGGTCAAAAATGCTTTGCGGCTGTAGGCGCCGACATCTTTGTGCCACGTCTTGTATGTTTCAACGCGAAAATCGCCCATCCTCTCCATTTTTCCAGCGGTTAAGGGAACCAAAACCTTAAACCCCATTTTCTTGAGTCTGTCTCTCACTTCAATAACTTGCTTGTAGAATGAAGCGCTTGAGCAAATGACAACGGTTTGCGCTTTTCTACCAACATGTACTATTGACTTCTTCATCTATTCTAGAATTCTATAGAATTATAGCAATGTAAGCGAATCGGTTTATTAAAGAGAAACGTTGTCACTTCCCTAATCTACGATAGTGTCTCTTGATTCTCCAGTAAACATCTTCAGTTCCCGGTTCATCTTTGCTATATTTCTTCATTAACGTTGCGGGGTATTTCTTCTCAATGTGCTTGAGGTGGTCACGAATTATCTTCTCCGTATCTAATTCCAAGAGCACCGCCATGTCCAGCGCATACATCAGCACATCCGCAAGTTCTTTGCCGATCTTCCCGACTTTTTCCTTATTTCTCTTGATATCGGCCAGCGGTTTATTCTCCCACTGAAACAACTCCAAAAGCTTCCCGCTCTCAATAGCAATCGACTTAGCGATATCCGATGGCCGCAGTTGGTGCCATCCCCGTTCCTTCAAATGCTTATAAACCCTCTTTTCCAGTTCTCTCATTTACAAGCTGTTTACTGCTAAGACCTTATGTTCTATCACATTGTCCGCCGAGTCAAACAAGAACTTCGCTGTGAACTTCTTTCCCGCGAACAAGAGCGGGCTCCAGTATTTATCATCCACCCACATCTCTTCGTACGGGAGTTTTTCTACTTCAAACCATTGAGGTTTCATTTCTTCGCTCTCCTGCGGTTCACCCGAAAATGTATTGGTCCTAAAGACATGCACCTCTAGAATCTCCGGTTTTTCCTGCCATTCAAATTCAATCACACCATGTTTCTCCAGCGCGCCGACTTCAAGTCCCGCTTCTTCCATAATCTCTCGCCGAGTAGCGGCTTCTATCGTCTCCCCTTTCTCCACGTGTCCGCCAAATCCATTCCATTTCCCAGCGCCAAACCCACGTTTCTTCATACCCAGAAGAACTCGCGGATGCTGATGGATCATGCAGAGCGTGAGTATCGTTTTATACTTCTTTTCCTTTGCCATATGATCGACGCTTGGAAATACGTTACTGCGGTCGCGAATCCGCGCCAATGACACGCGGGTACAAGCCCCCTAGCACGTACAATAAACTCAACGTGATGGGGCCAGCGACAAAACCGACGAGACCGAAGAATCCGATTCCCCCAATAACCGATAAAAGGACCAAAAGCGGGTGGATAGGAACGGAACGGGAAATCAGAAACGGACGGAGAAGGTTGTCGATAAGCCCGACAACAAGTGCTCCCCACACAAAGAGAATGCACGCACCTATGACATTGCCTGAAAAGAAAAGATAGAGAATGCCAGGCAACAAGACGAGCGAGGTTCCAAAACTTGGAATGAGCGCGGCGACAATACCCAATGATCCCCACGTAACGGGGTTGGGGATCCCCGTAAAGGCAAAACCTATCATAATCAGAAATCCCTGGACAAGGGCGACAAGCAGCGAGCCGCGAACCACTGAGTTGATGGAACGTTCGATAGCATCAAAGATATCCCTGTCATCGGTATCGTCCAGTGGGCTATACAACAGCATTTTCTTCTTGAACATTTCTCCATCTTTAAAGAACGCGAAGAGTGCGAGAAGCATAATGGCAAGACCGACGACAAATCGCATGAATCCAGAAAAGAATGAACCGACATTATCCACCATCCATCCCGTCAGCTGGCTCAAGTAGCCTTCCACATCTACGGTAAAACCGGGGGCGAAGACGGAAATATAGTCTTTGAAGCTTTCCTCAAGCGCGTGGAAAGAACCAACATCGAACTTTCCTTCTGAAAGCTTCAGGTAGAGATCGCGGACATCATCAAAAAGGAGCGAGCCGAAGATTATAAACGGAACCAGAACAACGAGCACAATAAGCACAATAGTGAGAGACGACGAGAGCCATGCTCTTCCCCGACACGCACGATCTATGACCCGATAGGCCGGTTTGAATACGATATAAAAGACGAACGCGAGGAAAAGCGGTGTGAGATAAGGTTTGAAGATAAAGAAGGCAAGGAAAAAAACTCCGAGTATCACAACGAAGAAAAAGGTCGTTTGAATCCGTTTTGTCGTCTGCATACAGAGCTATAGTACCTCAAAATGAATCACCTCGCATCAAGCTACCCTACCGTGCCATCTTTACGGTGATGAAGAATAACTTGATTCCCATCAGGATCGGTGGCGATTGCCATAAAGCAACCTCCCGATTCAAAGGTATCCTGCACTACTGGCACACCCTTCTCCCTTAGGTAAGCAACAGATTCTTTTACGTCATCAACAGAAAGTGCGACAGAGACATTGTCTTTAGGACCTGTAGCCTTTGACCCATACACACCAATGGAAAGGGTCGCGTTGCCGACGTTAAACTCCGCCCATGTCTCACCCGGCTCTTCTAGGGGTTTCAAACCAAGTACGTCACGGTAAAACTCAACTGCCTTCTTCATGTCGGAGACGTTATAAAAAATGAAATCAACTCCTTTTACGTTCATACGTCTTGAGATGTGTTAATGAGTACCTCCCTATAATACGTATTTTTTACTCAAGTGTAATTTGACAGGATACTCTACAAATGCTATAGTAGAATCAGAACCTTCAACCAAGAAAGGAAAGAACCTTGTGAACACACCCAAAAAAATCCTTTGCCTCTGTTTTGGAAATTCGGACCGCAGCTCAGTCATGGCAGCCGTCCTCAAAATATACCTCAAAAATGCCGGGTATGACGTCGTTGTTGAAAGCGCCGGCGTTTTGGAAAGCGCCAAGCAAGACGGCGGGGCTTCAAAGTTCGCCATCGTCGCCGCATCCGTGATCGGTCTTGATGTTTCTTGCCACAAGAGACGCCATATCAACTCACTCAATCTGGACGACTACGACCTCTTTGTCTGCGCAACGGACGAAATCGCTTTCAAGCTCGTGGAAGCCGGCGTCGATCGAAACAAGATGTTCAACGCCCATGTGAAAAATCCTTGGCCGCTTCAGTTCCAACAGGACTACGAGCCGACCATGATTGCGATTCTTGGCGCGATGTACAAAGTCGTCGCCCGGTACTTCCCGGCACGTCGGCGTAAATTGTTCGACACTAGTTTTTCGACGGAAAGACGCTGACAAGTTTGGCCTTAAACAGCTCAACCGCTTTGTGGTTGAGCTGTTATCTTTTCCCCAAAATCTTTACGGTCCCATTCTCTCCATCCACTTCTACTGTGTCGCCATCTTTAAGTACATGGGTTGCGTACTTTAAACCGACGACACAGGGAATGCCAAACTCACGCGAGACCACGGCAGCATGAGAGAGCAGTCCGCCCTGATTAGCAAGTATCGCAGATGCTTTTTCGCATGCAGGCATGAATTCCGGCGAGGTAGTCTCAGCGACCAAGATATCCCCTTTCTGCATCTTTTCAAATTCCTTCGCCAGAGAATCAAAAGTCTTTGGGTCAGATACAATGATTTTTACTCTACCAATAACCTTCCCCTTGCTTGCCGGAATTCCTTTCAAAGTCTTAACTCCATGAGGGATTTCTTCACCCGCTTGCTTGAGCAACGCGATGATATCATCTTTGACCTGCGAACCCGAGAACACCTTACTCTTTTTATTTTCTGCAACAATGATCCTCGCTTCCTTTCTATCATTGACTGTCTTATCTTCCAATTTTCTTCCCTCAAAGAGCGCGTAGATGTCGTCGACACCGTAGTATTTCAGATTACGCTGATTTACATCAAACTGCTTGCTCAGTTTTCGGAACATCTGATTAAAATAGGAGTTGTCTCCAAACCACGTATTGTTGAATATTTCAACGCGAGACCTCTCTTTCAACGTATAGTTTTTCATAAGATTCTCCTTGATAATAGGATTCGATTCAGACAATGTATAAGCTTTGTCTGTGTAAAAGAATTCAGTTCGGTAAAAGAATGAGAGCGCCAAACGACAATGCTCGAGAAACTTCTCTACATTGTGCCGCGTAAGAATTTCAGGCTTCTGTATTTCTGAATCGAAGATCTTTAAGAGGTCATCTAGGTACGTGACATGCGCATCGTAGTATTCGTTAAATCTGTTATTGTCAGGAAAGAAAGCGGCACCATCATCCAACTGTGCGTTAAGAACTTTCTTTGGTAACCAGCAATACCACTCGTCATCAATAGATGTCTCTAATGCCTCCAAACTCTTATAAAAAGCCATCCACACATCATTCATGAGAAAATCTATCCCCTCAAAGTGGAATAGCCGCTGGTAGTTTTTTGAGCTATCTATGAATTTCACGAGTTTAATCATCGTCTATGAATGACAGGAACACCCAAATCTTTACAAATCTTCTCTGCAAGGAAATCGTTGATTTCATTGTGTCTGGGAACTGTTGAAGTTCTCTCTTCTTTCGGATTCACAAACACAGAGTGTTTCTTTCCTTCACGCACCAAAAGACATCCTTCTTTATAAAGATAACGAATGAGAGCAATCCGCCTCATAACAAGAAGGGTTAGGCCGGAACCACAACTCGTAGAGATTCCCGTCGTGAATCAATCCCCTTACCCTTTGCAAGACTGCGATTGGTTTCAAGCACAAGTTGCAAAGCTTCCTTTAGATTTTCGCGGGCTTCTTTAGTTGTTCTCCCCTGCGTATTCGCACCCGGAACTTCTTCTACCCACGCAACTACATGCTTCCCGCGCTTTTGATAGATAGCTGTAAATTCTCGTTTCATGCTTTCTATTATAGCATTTTACCCTTTAAAAACCATTATCAGCCAGGAATTAATCAGATACGTTTAATAATACGTACAATCCCCTTGTCGGCGTCTACTTCAAGGAGATCTCCCGTTTTAAAGATTTGTGTTGCTTTATAGGTACCAACGATGCAGGGTACTCCAAATTCCCTTGAAATCACGGCTGCGTGGGAAGTCATACCTCCTTGATCAGTGATAATTGCCCCTGCTTTCTTCATAACAACGATTAACGTAGGTTGCGTCATCGTTGTTATCAAAACTTCCCCCTCTTTGAAATGTTCAAGCTCCTCTTCTATCTGAACGAAATCCCGAGGCAGTATAATCCTTGCCCTACCCACCACCTTGCCGCGGTTCGCAACAACCCCCCTCACTTCGGTTGATACTGTACCCTGGGTATCGAAAATCTCTCCAAAAAATTTCTCTGCCTCGGCACCCACCCGAAACACTCTTTCATTACCGTCTTGTAAAAGAATGTACATCTTCTTACGTGCCTCAATATCTGCTTGAGAGAGCTTTTCTCCATGAGTAAAAAATCTGCGAACATCATCAATACCGTATGACAAAAAGAATGTCTCGATATCCAAACCGATCCTTTTCGCTATCTCTTTGAAGAGTTCCAGAAATTTATACTCGGCACCCATAAACCACTCTTTGTATTCGAACCGAAGAAACCCTTGCTCTCGTATGAACTTAATCAAATCAACTATTTCTTCTTCCTTGCGTAATTGTTCAAGCACCAAGCTCTGTTTCTCCTGGGTATCTCTCTTTTCTTTCTGCACTCGAGCCCAGAATGCCTCAGGAGTTTCATCGTTCTTTTTAAATCCCTCAATTTTCTTTCGCAACGAAGCAAATATCTTATCCTCATCATAGACCAGAATATACTTGCTCGAATAGTTCTTCGCATGCGCGTGTAATATATCATCGGAGACAGATTTCTCTTCACGTGCTAACTTCCGTAACTCATATTCCTCCCGCACTAATATATCCATATCCGTAGGCATAAGAAGAAGTCCGTAATTTCTCTAGAGATCAGCATTAAAAAAGTAACGTGACATTGCTTCCTTGATCCTCTGTTCAAGGAGTGGGAAGGTTCTTCCACCCGAGACTTGATAATGGGCAAGCATCGGTATGAGACAAGAAACGTAGGTATTGAATAGATCAAGGAGTTTCTTCATTTCTATGTCAGCTAGCCGCATCGCGCTGAACTCTGTATAGAATTTCTCGAAACTCTCTGCGCACTTCTTTATATCTCTCCTGAATTGATCCCTGAAATTGCTATCAAAAAATATAGCTCCCTGTTCTTTAACCCTTTCTATCTCCTCCTTTGGTGTATAGCACACCTCTAACCCATTCCTATTCACATACAGAACCGAATTGAAACTACCCGGCACATTCTTTAGTTCCGTAAACGCCTTAAAGAAGGATTCATTCATGATTAATGAATGTCCCTCACTGTATACAAATGTCCAATCTCTCCTTTTCATTTCTTGCCTGCCAGTTTTTGATGCTCTTCAGTGTTGAGTATACCGCACCAAGGACAAAACCATTCTTTCTTTCGTATTGGCGCGTCCGCGATTGTCCACCATTTCTTACAAAAAGCACACCGGAAATGATGCAGAGACTCTATTGAATGTTTGCCTAACTTTTTCATAGTGCCATCTATTCCATAATTCTATAGAATTATGGAATAGATTATTTCTCACTTTCGGTGATGCGGCGCATTGATAAGACCGCACTGCTTATACTTATACACTTTATTCGTAGCTGGATTTATAGCTCCGCACGGACAGGGGTCATTGCGACCTGGCTCTTTTTTGCCAGAACTGATTGGTGTGCCCGAACCAGTACGCGATGTTATTTCCCGTGCCTGCTTCCTAACCTGCTCCATCTGCTTATCGCGCACCGTGAACGCCCCCGGTATGATATTCGGAATGACTTTGATAATTTGATCGCCGATAGTCGCCTCCATTTCCTTGAACAATTTCAAACCTTCTCTCTTGTACTCAACCAAAGGGTCACGCTGGCCATAGGCACGGAGGTTCACGCTTCCCCGCATATAGTCCATCATCTCGAGATGATCTACCCAGAACATATCTATCGCCTGCAAAATGAGCCGCCGCATGACTCCGTAAAACTCTGCATCGCCGAGTTGCTGCTTCTTGTCGGCAATGATGTTGACTGCGGCTTCATCGCCTTCCGAGATCTTCGCCAGATACGCGTCGATAGCGCTCTCGTCACCGACAAGCACCGCCCGGCGACGCCCGTATACAATCTTTCGCTGGTGGTTCATCACATCGTCGTATTCGAGCACGTGCTTACGGGCATCGAAGTTAAATCCCTCAATCTTGGTTTGTGCCGTCTCAATGGACTTGGTAATCATGCGGTTCTCTATCGGCTCATCTTCCGCCACGCCAAGCCGGCTCATCAAGCTCTTCATGGTATCGCGCGGGAATACCCGCATCAATTCGTCTTCAAGCGAAACGAAAAACTGCGTCTCGCCGGGGTCTCCCTGGCGACCCGAACGTCCGCGCAACTGGTTGTCGATACGCCGCGCTTCATGCCGTTCGGTACCAAGCACAAACAGTCCTCCCGTATTTTTCACCTCCTCATACTCTTCTTTGGTTGAAGGGATACCACCGAGTTTTATGTCAACACCGCGCCCTGCCATGTTCGTCGCGATTGTTACTCCCCCGCGCCTCCCCGCTTGCGCGATTATCTCGCCTTCACGCTCGTGGTTCTTGGCATTCAGCACCTCATGCTTCACCCCCTCTCGCGTCAGATATCCCGAAAGCAGCTCATTCTTAGCGATAGAAACCGTGCCAATAAGCACAGGCTGTCCTTTTTGATTCAATTCTTTGACTTTACGCGCAACAGCCGTGAACTTCCCTTTCTCGCTCTGGAAAATCAAGTCGTTGCGGTCTGCGCGCACCATGGGACGATTCGTCGGTGTCGCCACGACATCAAGCCCGTACACCTTCAGAAATTCCTCCTTTGAGGTAATCGCGGTCCCTGTCATACCGGAGAGCTTATTGTAGAGACGAAAGAAATTCTGGAACGTGATAGAGGCGAACGTGCGCGACTCTTTCTGAATAATAGCTCCCTCTTTCGCTTCGATAGCCTGGTGCAGACCTTCAGACCAACGTCGTCCCGGCTGAAGACGTCCGGTGAACTCATCTACGATAATGACCTGTCCTTCTTTCACCACATACTCTTTGTCTTTGTGGAAAAGAGCTTTTGCTTTCACCGCGGTCTCAAGATGGTGCACCGACTTGATACCCTGGTCGGTGTAAATATTCTCTATCCCCAGTCGCTTCTCGGCTTTGGCGATACCTGCGTCAGTCAATGTCACCGCATGCAGTTTTTTATCAACCTCATAGTCTTTGTCCTCCTCAAAATCTCCCACGAGCGTTGCAAAAGTCTTGTACAAATCCTCTGATTCGGATGTCATCGACGAGATAATCAAGGGCGTTCGCGCTTCGTCTATAAGTATGGAGTCGATTTCATCGACGATAACATAATTGAAAAGGCGCTGGCGGAGACTTTTCTCTTCGTATTCCAAATTGTCGCGCAAATAGTCGAACCCAAACTCATTGTTCGTACCGTAGGTGATGTCGGCTTCATATGCCTGTCGCCTACTCGAGGGACGCAACCTGTCATAGAACACGTGAAAGCTGCCGATCTCGTCATGCTCCTTGTCTTCCTCGGGGGTCTTGTGCGACTCATCGTAGAGGTACGAGCTTTCGTGGTTGATGACACCTACCGAGAGCCCGAGCGCGTTGTAGATTTCCCCCATCCAGACGCTGTCGCGCCGTGAAAGGTAATCGTTGACCGTCACTACGTGGACCCCTTTTCCCGTCAGCGCATTGAGATATGCCGGAAGCGTCGCGACAAGGGTCTTTCCTTCACCGGTTTTCATTTCAGCTATCTTTCCGAAATGCAGAATCATTCCACCAACAAGTTGTACGTCAAAATGGCGCTGCCCCAGCGTCCTACGAGCTGCCTCTCGTACTGCCGCGAAGGCTTCAGGTAAAATCTCATCGAGTGTCTGACCTCCTGCAAGGCGTTTCTTTAATTCTTCAGTCTTTTCTTTAAGAGCATCAGCGGAAAGCGCCGAAAAAGCACTCTCAAAACTATTTACCTTCGCGACAAGAGGCTCAAAACCTTTAAGCGTTTTTTCACTCTCATCCCCAAAAATACGGCTAAAAAACGACATAGTGGAGCCATTTTAGCACAAAAAAATAAAGCCCCCTAGAGGGGGCTTTATTTCGTCACACTATCTGCGGCGCTTTGAAGACTTGCGCTTTTTTGACTTCTTTGCCTTGCGAGACCTCTTGGCCTTGCGTGCTTTCTTTTTCTTTGCCATTGGAGTGATACAGCGGGAAAATTCGTAACAAGATTCCGCTGCAAAATTAGGACTGCTAATGAATAGTATACAGAATCGTTTCGACCTACCGCATTACAATGAATAGTGTCTATTCCCAGAACGATTACTGCAGTGACCTCTCTCTATTATGATACTCCCACGAGCAATTACAATGCTCTCGCCCCAAAAACTGTGGAAAACTTTTGGAACAGCTCAGGGAATTATTTTTACCTCGGGTTCTATCGTAATGCCGGTCGTCTCGTACACGGCTTTGCTTATCCGATCTGCGAGTTCTTTGATCTCAGTCGCGCGTGCGCTTCCAAAATTGCAGATCACAAGCGTCTGGTGCGGTGCCACACCGCTGTCCCCCGCACGAAGATCTTTTAGTTTGCAGACATGGTCAATGATCCACGCGAGCGAGAGCTTCATTTTCCCACGTCCTGCAGGAAACCCCGGCAATTCCGGATATTTTTTCTTCAGCGATATATACACAGACTTCGCCACGATGGGATTCTTGAAAAAAGAACCTGCTGTTCCGACTATTTCCAGATCGGGGAATTTTCGGCTTCGGATCTCAAGGACGGCGGCGCGCACGGATTTCAGATCCGGCTTGAGAGACTTCTCACGCTCAAAAAATTCTCGCATATCTCTGTACGAAAGGTTCAATTCCCCCTCCTTGGCAAGCGAAAACCTGACATTCGTGATGACGTAGGGAGAACCTTCGCGTTTAAAGATGCTGTCCCGGTAGCCGAACTTGCACGAGAGCCGCGAGAGCGTCTTCTGCTTTCGGGTTTTGGTGTCGTACACTTCGACTGAAGCTGTCACATCTTTGACCTCGCTCCCGTAGGCTCCAATATTCTGGATGGGAGCGGCACCGACCGTCCCCGGTATACCCGAAAGATTCTCAAGCCCGTAGAGCCCCCGCGCGACGCAGAGCGAAACAAGCTCGTCCCAATTCTCGCCCGCTCC
>DATDXL010000031.1:0-3307 GCA_036517235.1 Minisyncoccota bacterium | reverse complement strand
ACAGTCCGCTAACGATGAGATATATACCCAGCACCTTCGCGACCACGAGTGAAATATCCATAGCGAATCAATCAATAATGGCTAATGTCTTCAGTATACCTCCCTTCCCCGTCCTTGATCTAATTGATCCTAATTATTTATGTTGTTCGTTATGTCCTGGTTGTTCCTTTTTGATAATTTGCTTTTCAACAACATGAGCGCGATCTTTCGTCTTCACCTGCGCATATTGAAATCTCGTTCCATTTGGGATTTGTTCTTTTTTAATGTCTTTGTGCTCCATCAATCGATCTTGCGAACGTCCACGACCTGCAATGCCCGTGTATAGATTCTTTCCACTTTTATCCTTTATTTTATAAATGATCGCCTTGTTTTGTGGAATGTTGGCGATATTTGCTTTCGTGAACTTTCGGGTTCGGCTAAATTTTGTCATAGATAGTTGAATTAAATCTCCTTAATGTATAGCGTAGATAATCCCATATTTATAATTAAACTCAACCCCAATCTGTGGATAACTTTCTATTTATTTTCTATTTCATGCGAGAATGTACATAATGCTCACTAGGCGTCAAAAGGAGGTTTTGGACTTTGTGAAATCCTATTCTAAGAAGAACGGGTACTCCCCTTCCCTGCAAGAAATTCAGAAGCAGTTGAAACTTGCATCGGTCTCAACCGCTCACTTTCATATCTCTAAATTACAAGAAGGGGGTTATATAACGAAACAAGACGGTAAGGCGCGCAGTATAGCGGCTAACAATACGGGGAAAATGGTAAGGATTCCCCTCCTCGGATACATTGCCGCCGGCGCACCCATTGAAGCTATCGAGGACCGGACGGAAACAATCGCCATCCCAGCGGAGAAAGTGCCGCGGACCGGCAGTCTGTTCGCACTCTCCGTTCAGGGGGACAGCATGATTGACGAAAATATTAACGATGGAGATGTCATCTTGGTTAAGCAGCAAAACACCGCAAGTGACGGGGATGTTGTGGTCGCCCTTATAGAGAATGAGAATGCAACCGTAAAAAAGTTTTACCGTGAACGTGGAAGAATTCGTCTTCAACCGGCAAACAAGAGACTGGATCCTTTTTTCGTAAAGCCGTCAGCTCTGACCATTCAAGGAATCGTGGTCGATGTGATTTCAGAAAATCCCGTCGATAATGAGACTCGACCGGTATCGACCTTACCCCTTATTCGTGCACCACGCCCTACATTCCGAATCGGGGAAGAAAACAGCCCAGGATACTGCGAGGGGTACCTGGGAGACAGTCTTGAAGTGCTTTCGCAGTTGGAGCGAAAATACCAAACGATTTACCTCGATCCCCCATTCAATTCAAATAGAGACTACACTTATTCAGCTCTTGGAGAGAAATTCGGTTTTCTCGACACTTGGGAGGAAGGAGAGTACGAACGCTGGCTTGATCGACTAATCGCTGCTTGCAAAACAAAACTATTGCCCGACGGTACACTCTTCTTTCATATTAGTGCGGAACTTTCTCTTGCACCGCACTTCACCCTTCAGAAACATTTTAAGAAAGTCGAGTCCATTTTCTGGAAGAAAGCTCATGGGAAAAATACAGTCAAAAATAAACTCGGAGCTGTCATCGATATTATTTATAAGGCAACTGACAACGGCTCGAAGTTTAACCTGCTTTATGTTCCGCTTGATGAATACTACTTCGAGCATTCATACCGGAATAAGGATGCACGAGGTCTCTACGCTCTCGGTTCAATTAAACATGACAAGACACGCAGCGGGCATATCTATACAATCAAGCGGGACGGTATTACCTATTGCGCACCACATGGCTGGAAGATACCCAGGAAGCGCCTCGACGAACTCATGCGCGAGGATCGTATCCACTTCGCCAAACCAAAGAAAGGCACGAGGGAAGGGATGCTCTACAAGAAGCTCTACAAACATGAGACAAAGGGGAAACCGCTTTCGAATCTTTGGGATGACATTCACTACATCACTCGCACCACACAAGATGAACGTCTCTATCCTACCCAAAAGCCCGCAACCCTTCTAAAGAGAATCATCGAACTTTCCTCCGACCCCGGTGATTGGGTCCTTGATCCGGTTGCCGGTAGTGGAACAACTGGGACCGCTGCACAATCCCTCGGTCGTTCGACGACGCTCATAGATAGTAATCCTGAGGCCATCAAGATTATGCGTAATCGGCTTAGTAAACTTATACAATCAAACTAATCCTTCAGAATCGTTCCTCTGCGTAACCAAGCAACTCCTTTGCGATAAGCATGTTGTGGATCCCACTGACCATTCGTTCTTTTCTTTTTTGCCTTGATCGCATTCAGATATTCGCCTGCAGTTTCTAGGTTTTCTATATGTTCAGACAACGCTGCTTTGAGACGACGTTCAGTCGTAGAGATACTCTCTCCTGCTCGTATCTCTGAACGAAACTGTCTGCCGACCAGAGTCCGTATTTGCGCCCGGGTGAGTCTTGTGTCGAGTTGATCCGATTTCATCAAATTACAAACCTTACATAAGGGTTGGAAATTCATGGCATCATTAATACCGCCTGCACGCAACGGTACTTTATGATCCGCATGCATCCTTTTCCCATTCATCTCCTCTAAACAAAGACTCTCAGCAACTGTTGGTGGCCACCCGGCACAATCAACTAATGGTTCCTTCCGCATTGCAATAACTTTCTCCCTCCAAGAAGACCAGTCTCCATCTGAGAGCCAAGCCTGTTCGCGTACCGAGGCGGCCTTGGAGGAAACACAATCCATACACTCATTGTGCAATCCTTTTTCCATACTGCGAGATATTGGGAAGTACTTCGGATCAAGATTTCTCTTACACACAGAGCACCGCATATTTGCGCCGGGAATATTTTTCCGATAGTATGCACGAATTTGTTCATCTGACATCTTTGCCCAACGTTTGCGAGCGAGCTTAATACGCGCACGACGATATTGCTTATAACATGTTCTGCAATAAGCTTGTAGATCCCACTCCCTACTCTTCTTTGCAAAATCAAATTCTTCAATAGGAACACGTGGATTAGGAAATTTCGGATTGAGTTTATTGTGTAAACCTGGAGATAGATGGCTATATTTCTTCCCCCCATAAAAGGGGCAGTACTTAAATTCCTTTCCATTTCGCCTCATTGTAGCGTAATGCTTATCCGCATCGCGATGCTGTGTGCGTCCGAGGTTTGCACTCACTTGTCGTTTTAGCTTCATTGTGTTGCCTCATCCTAGACAAATAGCCAGCAAATGCAAGCTCAGGTCGTTATCTATTCAAAACCGGTATCCCACAAATCGGGGGGTTTGGAAACTGGC
>DATDXL010000030.1:0-4996 GCA_036517235.1 Minisyncoccota bacterium | reverse complement strand
ATCTCCTACGCTCCCGGTGCACAGAAAATCAAAGTCGAAGTGAATCGGAGGAATTTTGGCTCTCGATATGAGCTTAAAACCTTGCTCGGCATCTCGATGCTCGTAATGGTAGAAGCGGACACGTATGCCCATAAGCTGATGGCCATGTATGAACGGGTTGGTAAAACAAGCCGAGATATTTTTGATGTGTACTTCTTTGAAAAGAAGGGTTGGAAAATAAACAAAACAATTGTCGAGGCCAGATCGGGGATGTCGTTCAAAGATACATTGGTTAAGTGTGTTGAGTTACTCGAAAAAATGGACAACAGGCACATTCTCGATGGCTTGGGTGAATTGCTCACTGAACCCCAAAAAGATTGGGCTCGGTCGAAACTGAAAGAAGAAACAATCTTCTTGTTGAAAATTCGCTTGGAAAGTGAAAAGATATGAACGCTATAACCAACGTGGTACCCGTTGAGGCAAGTTACCTATGAAAATTAGTGGCACTGTTGTCTTTGAAAGGAAAAAAGACGAAGGAAGTGAACAATTTCTGAATGAGCAGTTTCTCGAATTTTATATAAATGGTGTAGTACATCGAGTTGCTTACAATGACTTTCGAGATAACTTATCTGAAGAACTGGTAGAAGAGGTACCAGCGGCTCAAATTGGGATCGGTGTTCCCATAGGACAAGTATCCTCATCTGTACCGGGGAGTATTTCTCTTAAGAAAGCTTTAGATTTTTTGCTTAACAACGTCCACGAACTAGGAGAAATTATTACAGATGACGCCGAGCTTATTATCGAATCTGATGCTTTTGTCTTTTTAAGACTTCCCTGGGAGACAAGGATTGATCGTAAAAAGACGATCGTTCTCAGGCAAATCGCAAACGGTTCGTCTAGTAAGAGACAAGAGCTTGCTGCAAGTAATCGAGCAAATTTTTTAATAATACGTTCCCATGCTCACAAGAACGGCGCTACTGATATTGGAGATTTAAGAGATAGAATGAAGGAGGAGGTGCATTGCATAGTGGACGAACTTATGGAGAATTCTCATTCCCAACTGCGTGTTGGGGGCGTAGAGATTATCAAACACGGAACCAAAGAAGAAATTTCGCGCGTGGAGTTCAACTCCTTGCACTACGTTCATATGATCATGCACGGAGAGGAGAGCGGTAACCTGTGTCTTGAAAAGACAAATTTACCAGACCAGATAGATACACTTAGTCGGGACGAGTTTTTGAGTTTGTTGGAAAGGGCTGGGGTAAATGGTGTTCTTCTCTTCTTTCTCTCATTTTGTTATTCCGGCGGTGGGGAAATATCAGAGAGCAATCTTTCCTTTGAGCTTGTAAAGCGGGGTATAGCTGAATACGCGGTGGGGTATGATGGCGGTGTAGGAAACGACTCCGCGATGGACTTTGCCAAAGATTTCTACCCTTATCTTGCTTCCGGCAAAGGCATCAAAGATTCATTTGCCGAAGCCTATAGGAAACGGGTAGGCGCGGGTTATATGCCACTCCTGTATGGAAGATTTCTAGAAACTGAAGAACTGCATATATGACTCAACTTGACCTACATAAAAAGATAAATGGCTTCATCGAAGCTGGTGTTGATCGAGTTGTGCTGACAGACGTGCGCGAAGCTATTACGGTCAATTTTGATGCGCGTAAATATTTTTATTCCAGAGTGGATGATAATTGGTTTGATTGGCTCTGGAAAAACAGTTTTTTCGATCTCATAAAAAAGAAGGCTGAAGACACGACACAATACTCCTACCGAACACCAGAGCTGGACTATCATTCCCGAGTCGTTGAAAAAATCCCCGGAAAAGTGGTTGATTTTATGCTGACCGTCCCTGTTTCAAGGGAGACTTTTAATCCGGAAGTAATTGATAGGTTCCTATGGATTTCCAGTAAGCTGCCAGCAAAAGAGCTTGCTCGGATAGTGCCGAAGATACGCGATCAACAGTGGGTACGTCTCATGGGGCCCTTTAACCGTTGGGGTTTTGAGTACAAGCAGATGTTTGAGAAGCTTGTGGTGGAGCAAGACCACGCTTCTATTATCGCCCTTGCTCAAGCGATATTACTTGTACGCACAAAGGAAGAGTTCAAAAAGACCCCGAGTGGCGTCACGGACAACCCATTCTTTTTCAACGACCTACATCACACGGAGGTGTTTGAAAGACTGGCGGAGGTTGATGATGCGCATCTCGAAGATGCGCTCCGTGTGGCGGCCCAAGCTCTTGGCAATGTAGTAAAAACGGGAGAGAAGGAAGATAAGGTCTTCGATATCGGGGAGATGTTCCATCTTTTTGACGTTGATTTCTTCTCATTGGAGGTAGGGGATAGAAAGCACTACTCATTTAGGGACGATGTCCGCGACCTGGCCGCAGCAGTAAAAACACTCGTGACGCGAGCTATTGGCGGTTCGAGCGAGCAGCCCGATAAGGTACGCCATGTATATAAGAAATACATTGACCCCATGCCTGATAGCCGATCCCTATGGAGACTGCGACTATATGTATGGAGTTTGTGCCCAGAGATATTTAAGAATGAGTTGAAAGAGGCGTTCTTCAGAGCGTTTGAGTCTGAAGAAACTCTCTGGCCGATAACTGGTGGTGCAGAGTATGAACACGCGCTCAAACGCGGTTTCAGCTTTCTATCCGAAGCAGATCAAAAGGAATATATACGACAGGCACTTGATATGCTGGTCTCAAAAGAAAATCACTCCTATGGATTTGGGATCTTTTCTACGATTTACCAATACCTTACAAAGGATCAGATTGAACGCATTGAAAAGGCATTTAAGCTACCACTGAAACCTGAATATCAGCCGGAACCATCGATTATGCGGGAATATGCCGGAACCGTTGTGCCACAAACGCCACCAAAGACTGAGCCTATTTGGGCTGGCCCAATATCAGGCATCGTAGAAGCGATGAAGGCTCAATGGACGCCGGAGGAGCTGCACAAGATGGATGGGGAAAAGGACTTTTTACGACCCATCAATGCCGAGGGAGTTGCCGACAAGATGCGCGCTCAGATCAAAGAGCGGATACAGGAATATACGCAGAATACCGCCCTGTTCTTCGACAGAGAGCATCTAGATGCCCATTACACCTACTCTTTTCTGAGAGGCATTCAAGAGGCTATCCGGGCAAATAGAGGCATAACATCGTCGATTGACTGGGCACAGGTAGTCGTCTTGGGCAAAATGATAGTGGCCGAAGGGAAAAAAGAACCTTTTGACTTTTCAAAGCGAGAGCGAGAGAAATTCGACGCATGGTTGGCAGGATGGATAGGGGTACACTCAAGCCTCGCGGATGTATTCGAAGAATTCTTGCGTGATGAAAACGGTATTTCCGCAGAAGAGTTCCTGCGACACCGCGACGATGTTCTCTCGATAATCGACTACCTTCTCACGGTCCCTGACCCGTTACCGAAAGACGAAATGATAGGAACAGCGGGTACGACAACGTTAGCCGGTGGAGAAGAGCTTGTAAGTGACCCATTCTCTATTGCAATAAACTCGGCTCGCGGACGCGCATATCAGGCATTCGTCCTGTTTATGGAGGTGGACGGCCGAAAATACCCTAAAGAAGCTACATCGAGGCTGGACCCCGAAGTACTAAAAATATATCAGGAGCTCCTGGCTCGAGAGAATACGGCCGCGATCATGTTTATGTACGGTCACTATCTGCCGTTCTTTTATTTCCGGGATGTTGAAAATATAAAAAAACTTTTACCGGAGATATTTACGGTCGAACCAGAGAAGGAGCACCTTTACCTTGCTGCGTGGGAGGGGTATCTGACGCGCGCGCTCTATCGGGAGCTATATGACCTTCTGCAAGGAGAATACAAGCGAGCGATAAGCCTGGATTCACAAAAGTACCCGAAGAGGAGTTATCGTGCTGATCTAGATGATGCGCTTGCAACGCACATAGCGCTTGCCTACATGCACTTTGAGGACGTCACTCTGGATTCCGAGCTATTCAAGCTCTTCTGGCTTACCACCAACAAAAAACGCCACCAGGCTTTCGTGTCATTTATTGGACGTCACATTATTTCCAGAGACAGACCGAAAGAATTCTTGAAAGACCACCTGGAAATAAAGCTAGAGAAGCTGATGCAATTCTGGGACTGGCTCTTAAAGAGCTACACAGATCCGGATGTATTTGCAGAGTTCGGATTCTGGATGAATACGATGGACGGCCCATACGAGGATATTGATATTCCAGCCCTCGCTAAAAGAATCCGCGCAACTCTTGAAAAGTCCGACGGCAGGATAGATTGGGAGCTCAAATTTATGGACTCTCTGCCAAGTATGGCCGAAAAGGCACCTATTGATACCGTCGAAATCTTGCGGCTGTATTTCACGCCTTTAGACACGAGTCCACAACACCGCCACTTTATGCACATAGACGCGAATCTCGTAGAAGTATTCCGGAAATTGTATCAGAACCCAACAACAAAAGAGCAGACGTACCAGCTCATAGACGAGCTATTGCCGCTTGGAAACGGTGTGTATTGGCAGCTCAAAGAGGCACTGAATGAGGTATAGTAGAATATGTCTATGAAAAAAGATAACAAGACAGTCGGCATTATGGTACGTTTCTTTACGAATGGACTGCCTGACAGAGTGGGTGATAAAAAGGAGCATGTTCCTTTTTGGACATCGGGAAATGTGCACCTCGAAGCCAATAAAACCAAAGGGGTGAAGCCTCAAAACGAGATATTCCACTACATCGATGACATTCCTCGGGCAATCAAGGAAGTAATGCGCCGCGCTAATCTCGCGGCAGTATCAGATGTTGGATACAGTTTGCGCGCGGAGAAAAGAAACAAGAAGCGTTCCACGGAGTGAGTGGCGCATAACTACCTTTCAGAGCTGAGACGCTGTTTTGCCGGATTTGACGAATGACTGCTTGAGGAAGGTGTATCCGAGGCGACCGGATTCTAAGAAGTAGACCTCCTGCGGCTTTTCGGGAGAGCCACCGATGCCAAAAGCAATAAAGACAGGG
>DATDXL010000029.1:0-15941 GCA_036517235.1 Minisyncoccota bacterium | reverse complement strand
GCTGTTTGAAGAAGAAGGTGACTTTTGTTACTATATCGTTGTAGATTTGAATACTCGTATTCATGACCACGGACGCCTGAAGGCGTCCGTGGTCATTGTATATGAAAATGGGTGAAAAGGGAGTTTCGTAATTCACAGTCCCGAAGAACCTGAACTTGAGTGTCATGGCGAGACTCAAGCTTCTTGCCAGGCTCGATACGGGTGACAGTAAGAGTTTGCAGCAGGGAAATATAAGGTTTTTTTACGGTAAGACTCAGCGTTTCCCTGCGTTAGCCCGAGTTGTATCATTCCCTCTGATGGGGAACTCCTTCGACCATGTCCTTGTCTCGTTCGTCGAGTAAACCCTTTTCCCAGACGTAAAACCACCGACGGTTCGGTGGTTTTCTTTTTCCTTATCCTTTCGATATATCGAAAGGATAAGAAAGTTAATCCGCGAGGACGACGAGCTGTTCGCCGTCGGTATACGCCATGCCGCTTCTGATAGTGAATTCTTTTGATGAATCTTTGGAGTGGGCGGTAACAGTTCCTTTTTTGAGCGTCGTAATGAGCGGTATGTGGTGGTTGAGCACGCTGATCTCGCCGCTTTCCGTAGGGAGTGTGACGGAATCGCTTTCTCCCTCATGCACGGTGCTCTGTAGACTGTAGATATGCAATTTCATGTCTTTTTCTGTTTTTTCTATATTCTATCTACTAACTACTATCTGCTTTTTACTTCCTCAATCCCGCCGGCCATGTAGAACTTGTCTTCGGGGATGTCGTCACAGTGTCCCTCGATGATTTCCTTGAAGCCGCCCACGGTATCTTTACGAGAGACATACTTGCCCGGTCGTCCGGTGAAAGCTTCGGCGACGTTGAATGGTTGCGAGAGGAAGCGCTGTATCTTTCGGGCGCGCTCCACAAGAAGCTTGTCGTCGTCGGAGAGCTCTTCGATGCCGAGAATGGCGATGATATCCTGGAGGTCTTTGTAGCGCTGTATGATGCGTTGTACCTCACGTGCCACGTTGTAGTGTTCTTCGCCGACAAGCGCAGGTGTGAGCGCCGTTGAGGAGCTATCCAACGGGTCCACAGCGGGGTAAATACCCAATTCCGTGAGGGGACGGGAAAGCACAATAGTTGAATCGAGGTGGCTGAAGGTTGTTGCTGGTGCTGGGTCGGTGATGTCATCTGCCGGGACGTAGATCGCCTGCACCGAGGTGATGGAACCTTTGTTAGTCGAGGTGATGCGCTCCTGAAGCTCGCCCATTTCCGATGAGAGTGTCGGCTGATATCCTGCGGCAGAGGGCATGCGGCCGAGAAGTGCGGAGACTTCCGAACCTGCCTGGGTGAACCTAAAGATGTTGTCGATGAAGAGAAGGACGTCTTTCCCCTCGGAATCACGAAAATGCTCCGCCATTGTGAGCGCAGAAAGTGCGACACGTAGACGCGCTCCGGGGACTTCATTCATTTGTCCGAAAACCAAGGAAGTCTGTTTCAATACGCCCGAGTCTTTCATTTCATGGTAGAGATCGTTTCCTTCGCGCGTTCTCTCGCCGACACCGGCAAAGACGGAATATCCTTTCTGCACGGTGGCGACGTTTCTGATGAGCTCCTGGAGGAGGACGGTTTTGCCGACGCCCGCGCCGCCGAAGAGTCCAACCTTACCTCCTTTGATGAAGGGTGCAATGAGGTCGATGACTTTGATGCCTGTCTCGAATATCTCGACAGCAGTGGATTGCTCGGTGAATTTAGGTACGGGCCTATGGATGGGGAGCGTCTGCGTGTGTTTAGATGCGCCAAGCCCGTCGATCGGTTCGCCGAGGAGGTTATACATGCGCCCGAGGATTTCTTTTCCTACAGGGACTGAAATAGGCTTGCCGGTATTCGTGATTGCCGTACCACGGGTGAGGCCCTCGGTCGGTCCCATGGAGACAGAGCGCACCTGCCCGCCGCCCAATTGGCCGGCGACTTCAAGCACGATTTTCTTTCCGTCTCTGGTAGAGAGTTCCAGCGCCGTGTTGATGGCAGGCGGTTCACCTGCAAATTCTACGTCAACAACTGGTCCGATAATCTGGACAATGCGACCTGTTTCTTTTTTTATTGTTTGCATACTTTTTTGAATTAAGAATTATGAATTAAGCAACCCTACTTCGTAATTCCTACGTCCCAATTCATTCATGGCCGGCCCGATTATTTGTACTATTTTTCCTTGCATATAAGTATAGAGATTAATGATATAAATTATTGTCCTTTAATTTTTAATTGTTTTCGTAATTTCACTACATCCACGCGCAACGCTACGGTTCTTTTTAATGTAGCCGAGAATTGCTCTAAATTTTGGCGTGTTGATTCAGAAGTAATTCCTTTTGCTTCGCGCTCCTCTACTAAAGCATTATACTCCTTGACCAACTGCTCTTTATCAGGAAGATCCCATTTTTCAAAGTTTTCGGATGAAAGGGACTCTAACGCCTTTTTCCACCGACGCAATCTTTCGTCAGGAGGAAGTTTATTGAATTCCTCTTGAGATAGTTCCGCATCTTTTTGATGTTGAAGAACTGTCTCGCTAAGTTTTTGTACAAAGTTGTTAGAGTTTTCTTCCATGTGATGGGTATTAGCTAGGCATTTAGCGCTTCCCTTCCCGCCGTTATTTCCGTCAGCTCTTTGGTGATGGCCGCTTGGCGCGCCTTGTTGTACTGGATAGTGAGCGTATCCACCAATTCTCCGGCGCTTTCGGATGCATTTTTCATCGCTATCATACGAGAACTATGCTCGGAAGCATTTCCCTCAAGGATTGCGTGAAAAATTTGTACTGCAAGCAGTTGAGGCAAAATCTTCCCGAGTGCTTCAGTAGGGGATGGTTCAAACACAAGTCCCTCCATCGATTCGTTGTTGGTAGTTTCTATGACCGAGGGCATATTCGCGTATCTTCCGCGCAAGGGTTCCACATCGGCGATAATCTCGGCGAGTGCTTCTTCGGTGAAGGGGAGAAGTTTGCGCACCACGACTTCCTGCTTGAGTGCCGAGAGGAAGTTGGTATAGATGAGGACTACCTCGTCGCACTTTTTCTCAATAAAGAGTTTCGCGACAAGATTCGAAATCACTCGGGTTTCATTGATAGCGCCGAAATCTCCCGCACCAAGGAATTCATGCTCTACGTTTATTTTTCTACGCTTGAAGTAATCGCGTCCTTTTTTTCCTACCGCAACAACAAGAGTCTTTCTACCTGCCTGCGCCGCATGCGTTGCGGCAGGCTGGTTCGATTGCGCGATGAGCTTCTCGGCTTTCTTTATCACATTCATGTTGAACGAGCCTGCAAGCCCTTTGTCGGAAGTTATGACGACAAGTCCCAAAGTCTTAACTTTTCTCTTTTGCGTGAGAGGTGAGAGGACGACTGCCTCCTCAGTGCTCTTCTGTATCTTATGCAAAATGGCGAGCGCCGAGAGCGCGTAGGGGCGTGCGGCAAGAGCAGCCATCTGGCTTCTGCGCATTTTGACAGCCGAAACCGCCTCCATCGCGCGCGTCATCTGACGGATGTTTTTCGTTGACTTTATTCGATTTTTTAACGCTCTACTACCTGCCATAATCTTGATTATTCACCTATTAACTTGACTTTCATTTTCGATTTGTTATCATACTAGCACAAACGGCTTCGGCCCGACTCTGCCGCAAGGCAGAGGAAAAACAAGAAACTCAAGGAATTAACGCCTTGAGTTTCTTCGTTAAATCTTTAAAGTCTGTTTCGGAAATGGTGCCGATATGACGAACCAATCGTTTTGCATCGATCAGTCGGATTTGCGACAGAATAGCGGCACTTTTAACTCCGTCAATAAATGAGAAAATATAATAATATGGCTCGGCCGTTTTGTGCACTTTCTTTTTCGCCTTGGTCAACGGTATGCCCAAAAATATCTCATTATTGAATTTTTTTAAGATGATGATTGGGCGTATGAAATCCTCACCGGAACCATCCTGCTCAAAGCCAACATTGGCCCCGAGAGCACAAAACCAGATTTCGCGTTCATGAAAAAAAGGACGGGCTACTGCCGTATGAATATGCTCTTTATACGCGTGCCATTTTTTAGAATCTTTTTTCATTTCTTACATTTCTTACATTGCCTCCATCGCGCGCGTCATCTGGCGGATGTTTTTGGTGGAGCGTATTCTATTTTTTAATCTGCACGCAGAATTCCCCGTCAGCTCTGCTGCGAGGATATGGACGAGCAGGGTTTATTGCCCTAGACCCGGCCATAGTTTTTAGTTTCTAGCTTCACTTTATTTACACCATTTAAAAGCCAACCGAAATACAATGCCATAACTGATTGCCATAGAGGAAATAAAATTTGCGTGTTGGGTATTTTGAACCATTCTCCCCCAGTTGTTCCTGCAATCATAGCTAAAAGAGAAGAGAGGACGCTTCCAACAATAATATACTTAATTGTGATATTTGCGTTTAGAATTTTGAGGGATGTTCCAGCAATTGCACCTCCAATAAAACCGGAGAGTAGAAGTGAGATGTAGTATGCATATACTGCCGCAACATACGCTAATCCCGTGACAAACACGCACAGTATTTTTCTAAGGATAGAGATGCGCTGTTTTCGAACTCCAAGAAGTATCGCGATTCCAAAAATAAATCCTGGACCATAAAATAAGAAATTGAGTGCGAAATCTTTATTCACAAAAGAAAGGTCAACTAAAGACGGGATAATACACAACACACCAGATAGAAGACCAAGAAGAAAGAATTTCAGATTCGCTTCTTTCATTTAGGTTTTCTTAAAATAATTCTTGCCGAAATCTTCGACAGCGGCATGCAGGGCCGCGTCGATTTCTTTCGTCAGTTCGCCAGCTGTTCTAATGTTCTTGAGAACATTAGAATGTCGCTCTCGGAGGAAGGCGAGCAATTCTTTTTCAAACCGGCGGACATCAACCACCTCGACTTTATCCAATAATCCTCTTACAGCGGAATATATGGAAGCAACCTGTTCTTCAAAGGGCACATGATAGTACTGGTCTTGCTTGAGGAGCTCGGAAAGTCTCTTTCCGCGTTCAAGTTTCTGTTTCGTGGAAGCGTCCAATTCCTGGCCGAACTGCGCGAAGGCGGCGAGCTCTCGGTACTGCGCCAATTCAAGGCGCATCGTGCCCGCGACTTTCTTCATCGCCTTTGTCTGCGCCGAAGACCCGACACGTGAAACCGAGAGTCCGACATTAAGTGCCGGTCGCGTGCCTTGGTAGAAGAGTTCTGGTTCAAGGTAAATTTGTCCGTCCGTGATAGAGATGACGTTGGTGGGTATGTAGGCCGACACATCGGAGAGTTGCGTCTCAATGATGGGGAGTGCGGTAAGCGAGCCGCCGCCATATTCTTTGGAGAGTTTTGCAGCGCGTTCCAAAAGGCGTGAGTGGAGATAGAAGATATCACCTGGGTAGGCTTCGCGTCCCGGCGGACGGCGGAGAAGGAGGGAAACTTCTCGGTAGGAGACCGCGTGCTTGGAGAGGTCATCATAGACGACGAGTGCGTCTCTGCCTTGCTCCATGAAGTATTCACCGATAGCGGCACCCGTGAAGGGCGCGAGGAACTGAAGGGGGGCGGGAGCTGATGCAGGAGCTGTTACGACGATGGTATATTCCATTGCGCCAGTGGTCTTCAACTTCTCTACGATTTGCGCGACCTTGGATTCCTTCTGCCCGATGGCGACATAGATGCAGACGACCGGTTTGCCCCCGCGTACGTCTTTTCCTTGGTTGATTATGGTGTCTATCGCGATGGCGGTCTTGCCGGTCTGCCTGTCGCCGATGATGAGCTCGCGCTGGCCCCGGCCGATAGGAATCATCGCGTCAATCGCTTTGATGCCGGTCTGGAGGGGAGTGTTGACGCCTTTGCGCGTGATGACGCCCGGGGCGATTTTCTCCAAGGGGTAGCGCTTCATGCTCTCCGTTTTGAATGCCGGTCCGCCATCAACCGGTAAACCGAGCGCGTTGATGACACGTCCGATCACCGCATCGGAAACTGCTACCGAGAGGATATTGCCGGTGCCTTTGACCGTTTGCCCTTCCTGCACCTTGTCTTTGTCGCCGAGGATGACGGCTTTAACAGAATGCTCTTCGAGGTTGAGGGCCATTCCGAGGACCGGCGCTGCGCCAGTTTGGAATTCCAAAAGCTCGGAATACATAGCAGAGGAGAGGCCTTGGATCTCTGCAACGCCATCGCCGACTTTAATGACGGTGCCGACGTGCTCGAGCCGAGGTCCTGTCGTGAGCCCCGTAATCTCTTCTTTTAACTGTTGTAAGATACCCGCTTTGTCTATCATGGTTTTATTTTGTGAGTGCGCTCGTAAGGTCCGAAAGTCGTCGTGCGAGCGTATTGTCTATTTGGTAGTCGCCGATTCTAATGCGCGCTCCTGCGCCGACGCCCGGATCTTTTATTTCTGTTAACTCTATCTCTTTACCCGTTATCTTCTCGATTTCTTTTTTGGTGTACGCTCCACTTTCTCCCGCTGTGACGGTCACAGGAGTGATGCCTTTACGGTCGTACCATTCTCGTACGAAGGCTGATTCTATGGCGCGGAGGTCTTTCACGCTTCCGTTCGCAACGAGCTTTTGTGCGAACGCTTTCACAGTCTCTTTCTGCTTCTTGGGGTTTTCCTCGAGAAGGTCATAGAGCGTTGTTGCGTATTGTGACGGTGTGTATTTCATAATGCAAAATGCAAATCTCAAAATGGAAAATTAAAATGCGGAATGCAAGATTTCCCGCACCTCTCTTCTCTCGACTTTTTAAATTTTAAACTGTCATTTTTCATTTTGATTTTTTAACTTTTCATTTGTGCCTCTTGGATCGCCTGAGTTAAGAGCTTTTCCTTGGCGTCTTTTTCCAAGATATCGCCGACACTCCGCTCGATCGCGAGTGCAATGGTCTCTCCCATTTCTTTTCGCAGTTCCTCGCGCATTTTCTCCTGCTCCTGCTGCATCTTTTTGTGCTCAGAAGCTGCCGCGCGGGTCGCTTCCGCTTTTGCGTCAGCCATTATTTTCTCTGCTGCCTCTACGGCGTTTGTCTCAGCTTTCTTGATCATCTTCGTTGACTCTTTGCGTGCCTCCGCGAGTGCAGCTTCTTTTGTTTCCTCGATGTTTTTAATGCGCGCGTCTATTTCAGATGCGTGTTTGTCTGCTTTCTCAATCTCTTCCCGCCTCGAATTAAGCATTTTGACGATCGGTTTGTAGGCGAATTTCTGCAAAATGAAAAGGAGTATAGCGAAGTTGATGATTTGCGCCAAAAGGATTTTCCAGTCTATACCGAGGTTTGAGAAGAGTTCTTGCATAAATACTAATCTACGAATGTAACAAATCTACAAATGTCTACCAATGACCAATGTCGGTTATTCGTGGTGATTCGCAGATTCGCGTCATTTGTTGATTGGTATCAGTTAAACAAATTTTATAATGAGTGCGACGACGAGGGCGTAGATCGCGATAGCTTCCGCGAAGGCGATAGCCAAAATCATGGCTGTCTGGATCTTCGGGGCTGCTTCAGGATTGCGGCCGATAGCTTCCATCGCTTTGCCGGCGAGCATACCGATACCGATACCCGGGCCGATAGCGCCAAGACCGATGGCGAGCGCTGCCGCAAGGGGGGCGAGGCTATTTGCCTGGCTTGCTACTTCAACTGCTGTTTGTTCCATAGTGATATATAACGATTAACTAATAACTTGATAACCTAAGCGAAAAATAGGGGCACGAGGCCTCATATACCCCCATCATACTATATCTGTAGCCGTTTTCAATGTTAAATGAATCTCAAAAGTGGTAGGATTTACTTACGTATGACCAAGGAAAAAGCAAAAGAATCAATACAAAAACTGATAAAAAGATACGACTCGCTCAAGAGCGAAGGCAATATAAAGAAATTCAGCGAGGAGCAAACGAAGAAAGATTTTATCTTACCCCTTTTTGAGGCGCTTGGGTGGGCTGTATACGACCACAACGAGGTGACAGCTGAAGAAGGTATCGTCGGAAAGCGTGTTGATTACGGTTTTTACCTAAACGGGCTTATTCGTTTTTACGTGGAAGCGAAGTCGCTTAAAGCAGATCTTCACAGCGAAGAGTATGCAGAGCAGGCGATTCGCTATGCCTGGAACAAGGGAGTTACCTGGGCAGTTCTCACCGATTTTGAGAGCCTTATTGTCTTTAATGCGCTAAGCCCCGAACAAAGTCTTCATGGGAAGAAATATTTTGAAATTCCGTACATAGAATATCTAGAGAGATTTGACCAGCTGTGGCTCTTATCCAAAGAGGCATTTGCCCAATCCCTCTTAGATGCCGAGGCAGAAAAGCACGGAAAGAAACTTGAGAAGATTTCAGTCACCGTGACTCTTTCGAAGGATTTGAATGAATGCCGTCAGATATTGACCAAGGAAATAATCGCATGGAATCAGGACGTTAGCCACGACCTTGTTGATGAGGGTGTTCAGAAATTACTGGACAGACTTATTTTTATCAGGGCAGCGGAAGACAGGAAAATTGAGCCACCGACCCTACGACCTCTTATTCGCGAGTGGGAGGCACAGGGTAATAAGAAGAGTTTATATCAGGTGATGATAGGTAAGTTCAGGGAACTGGATACTATTTACGATTCCAATCTGTTCACCCCTCATCCTTTTGAGAAATGGAATGAGTTCGGCGGTGCAACCAAAGAGGTCATTGATATTCTCTATGGAAAGAACAGTTACTACGAGTATGATTTTTCGGTCATTCCTGCCGATGTTTTGGGGAGCGTTTATGAGAATTACCTCGGTTATAAACTGCAGAAATCAAAGGAGCAGGATTTGTTTGGTACAAAAACCGAAGTTGGAAAAGATAAGCGCAAACGTAAAGAGCAGGGGATTTACTATACACCGAAATATATCGTTGATTATATTGTGAAGCATGCGCTTGGTCCCGTTTTGGATAAGTGCCAGAGCATCAGTGATTTACAGAAAGTGAAAGTGTTAGACCCTGCATGCGGTTCGGGAGCGTTTCTCGTGGCGGCGTTTAATTTAATTCTGGAAAAGTACAAGGAATTTGGAAAAGACCCGAAAGACCCTTTTGTTAAGGCGCAGGTGCTCGCGGAGAACATTTACGGGGTTGATTTAGACCAGCAGGCGGTGGAGATTGCTAACCTCAACCTCCTGCTCAACACGTTTGATTCAAAAATAAAATTGCCGAACCTGACGCATAACATCAGAAATGGCAACTCGTTGGTTTCAGGCACCGACGAAGAACTTACAAAGTATTTTGGAAAAAATTACCGTGACAAAAAACCATTCAATTGGCACGAGGAATTTCCCGAAGTCTTCAAGCAAGGTGGTTTTGATTGTGTTATCGGCAACCCTCCTTATATCAAAGAGTTTGTGAATAAGAGCGCGTTCGATGGTTTACATGAAGGTCCTTATTACCAAGGAAAGATGGACATTTGGACAATGTTTGCGTGTGTCACTATTGATTTGCTAAAGGAGGGAGGAACTTTGAGTTTTATTGCACCAAATAACTGGGTTACCAACGCAGGAGCAAGTATTTTTCGTGAGAAAATCCTGAAAGAGGGGGAACTCGGGACTTTTCTTGATTTCGGGGATTACAAAGTCTTTCAGGAAGCGGGAATTCAGACGATGATATTTGTCTTTGAGAAGAAAAAACCGAGTGCAAAATATTCAGTAAGTTATTTACGAGTATCTGATAAATATATATCGGAAGATATGCTGGTTGCCGAGATGCTGAATGGCAAAACAGAAATTGAGATTGAGCCCGCTAAATTATCTGGAGGAAACATTACATTCGCTGAAACGAAATCAAACGCTATTTTTGAAAAGATAAAAAGTAGGAGAAGTTTTCAACTTGAAGAAAAAGAAGTTGCTCAAGGAATAGTGGCTGACCCAGATAAGGCTTTCGTTTTCGAAGAAACCGGAGAATATTCTTCTCTTGAGAAAAAAGTTCTAAAGAATTACTTCACATCGGTAGGTAGGTATATTGCAGGAGAGAGGAGAAATTTATTAGCTTATCTTAATAAGGGTGGAGATTTTGATATAGAAAGGTTTCCCAAGATAAAAGAGCAACTTTCTCAATACAGGGAAGATCTAGATAGTAGGAGAGAGGTCAAAAGTGGAAAGCTGAACTGGTTTAATCTTCACTGGCCTCGGGATGAAAAATTCTTTATGAGCGGAGAGAAAATCATTGGAGGTATAAGAGTTAAATATCCCAGTTTTTATTACACCGAAGAACCATATTATGGTTCTCGCGCCCTAAATTTTATAAAGACCGACAGGATAAATATGAAGTATCTAACGGGTATATTAAACTCTAGACTCTCCTATTTCTGGCTGAAAAACAAAGGAAAGCAGCTGGGTGATTTGCTTCAAGTTGATAAAGGCCCATTGCTTGATATACCGATATGCATTGGCGAGAAAAGTGCGCAAAAAACCATCACCGATCTTGTCAACAGGATGCTCTCTCTTCACAAAGAACTTCATAATGTTCCAGCAGACACAGAAAAATGGAAATCTGTGAAATCAGAAATTGAAAAAACCGACAAGAAAATTGACGCGGAGGTATATAAACTCTACGGGCTCACCGCCGACGAAATAAAAATCGTTGAAGAAGTAAAATAAAAGTCCTGCAGATACAGGACTTTTATGAGCGAGGTGTACCTTTCTAGCGCCGTAGGTGAATAGCAACAACTCAATCTTTTCTCTTTCTCCGCGGACTCTCTATAAGCCAGTACTTTTGCTCAAGTTAACCTCTTACTGATACGGCGCGCGCGCGAGAGCCGTCTGACTTTCTAGTGTTGTTCTGCCAATGCAGGGGACGCAAGTTTGACAACTCATCACTCCCACCTTTTGCGACAGGAAGTACATGGTCAACCTCCCAGCCATATTGGCTGTTACGATTACCATAATCACGCCAGGCTATCCATGCACCGCAGATATCCTTGCGATATACATTCATGTCATATCCTGTAACCACTGGTGCCTTTGCCCATATTGCGCTCAAAGTGTGATGGTCTATTCCATTTGACATAGCTTTTGTTCATTGGTTTGTAATCGGTTCGACGAGGCCGATAAGGAGTATTCTAGGCCTATAACGGTAGATGTCAAGCTTATTCACATGCTTGCTTGACAATATTCTTTACATAGCTATGATAAAACCATGCTTAATTCTGCGTTTATTAAGAAATCGCGAGAAAAAAGGAAATTATCGCAGGAATATGTAGCGAAGCAGATTGGCGTTTCGCGCCCGACTTTTTCGTTGATTGAGAGCGGAGAAACTGAGCCGACTTTGTCACAGGCGGAAAAACTCGCTACAGTGCTTGATATCTCTTTGCAAGAACTCTTACGTGGTGAGTATGAAAAAATTGATGTCGTTGAGAAGAAATTGAGGAAGAGAGAAGAAAAGAAAGGGTTGAATTTCGTACCTGAAGAGAGAATTTCTGTGCCACAGGAGAGAGAGAATAAATTCAAACAGGTCTTGCTATATATTATTGCTAAAGTTGGTGGCAAGCCAAACGTTGGACAGACAGTCCTCTACAAACTGCTCTACTTTATGGATTTTGATTACTATGAGCGGTATGAGGAGCAACTTATCGGGGCAAGGTATATGAAAAATACCTATGGACCAACCCCGGTAATCTTTCAAAAGATAGTAAGTGACCTTGAACAAGACGGTAAATTGGAGACGGTCAAAAGTAAGTTTTACAAACACGAACAGAAAAAATATCTGGTGAGCCCCGCTATGCCCGTTGATGTTTCTGCTCTCTCGGCACAGGAACTTGCTCATATAGATTGGGAACTTAATCGGCTTTCAGATATGACCGCGACGCAGATCTCTGCGCTCTCGCACATTGATACGCCATGGGTAGTTGCTAAGGATAGAGAGTATCTAGATTATGAATCGGTATTTTATCGACCGGACGAGACTTCGGTGAGAGAGTATGAGCCGCTTTGAGCGTACTTCTGAATTTGAGAAAGAGTTAAGACGTCTCTCTGCTAAATTCAGGAGTCTCTTTAAAGACCTCGAGCGATTTGAAAAGGTGCTTACCGTTAACCATACTGGCATTGGAAAGAATTTTACGATTATTTATCGGCAAGAGGGGTTGGATATCGTCAAAGCCCGTGTTGCTTGCAAATCCCTTAGGGCAAGATCTTTGCGTTGCATTTACGCATATTATAAGGATTCTCAATGTTTTACCTACATTGAGCTATACCATAAAGGGGAAAAAGAAAATGAGGATAGGGAACGTATTAAGCGGTGGCTGAAAGAGAGGAGGCTTTAATTCTAGTGGTCTTCGGCGCGGGTGAACTCGCCCAGATTCCTTAGTGTGCGGAATCCGTTCGGGTAAACATAGAGAAGGCGACCATCGCAAGGACGGCGAATATTGCCGCTTGGATGAGTCCGACTGGTATTGTCTCATAGCTTTGAATGAATGTACTCTATGGTGTAGAGTACGTAGTAATGAAAATAAATCTTACCAAAAAACAATTTGAAACTTTGCTCAAACTCGTCTATCTTGGCGACTGGTTGGCGAATGCCAATCGTGTCGGCCAGAACGGAGACGAGCGAATCAAAGAGTTCGACGAATTAGAAGAGTACCTATTTTCTTTCGCTAAAGAAGCGGGTCTAGAGAGATTTATTGAGTTTGATAAAGAATTTCATGGGTTTTTTCCGACCCTTGAGCTAGAAAATGCGATGTGGCGCTATATTGAAGAACATGACGAAGAGACTTTTTGGGACGAGCTTTTCGAGCGTCTCTCTGAGAGGGATTTTTTCAGAAAATACCCGGAAGCGGAAGTTGCTCGGATGGAGATGAAAGAGAGGTTTGAAAGAGAAGAGCCATTTCGAGAGCGGTGGGATAAGGAACTTCGCGATTACGGCATTGAGCGTGTGGGTGTAAAAGATATAGATATCCCCACGGAGTGCCTTAAGATAGAAAATACTGGTGCGGATAGTGGGGATGAAGTGATTGTCGGCTCTCCTGCTGGTTCAAAGAACGGGAAATTTCGTCACTTTGCCGTGTTGAGCTGGGGAGGAGCTACCAAGATTGGAGTTGAAAAAGAGCGGCGTATACAGAAAGCCGTCCGTGCGATTGCTGATGCAAGCAAGTATACAGTTGAACTTGAGGAGTTAGAGTTTGGAAAAAATTACGCGCTCCTCTCCGTACTTATTTCCCCGGATGTTGCGTCGGGTGAGGTGTTGGATGACATCATCATTGCCGCCAACGGTGCTGAACCGTTCCTACGTTTCCACTATTTGATAACGAACGCTCGTCGTCCAACCGTAGCTGATATCAAAGAATACCTCCAATCTTTTTCTGAAAAATGAGAGGTGTGTGATTACGCTAAAGATGATACGGGAAACGACTTACCACCTATGTTGATTTTTGAGAAATTACCCTTGCCTATCTTTTCGCTCACTCCGACGATTTCCAAGTAAAGCGGATCACCTTTCTTGTCCACGTCCAAAAATATCTCCGGAGCGATTTCCAGAGTTCGAGCAACCTTGCCTGTTTTTAAGGTAAGATTTAGCGAATCAACTTTTTTATCGTAAGCAATCTTCATAACGTAATTATAGCATATTCAGTGTTTTCTTGCCCTTGCGACCCAATGGGCGGTTATGATTACGATAGTTGTGCGTTCTTTGATAACAATAACCTTAAGCCAGTTTTTGCCAAAATGTTTGTACCTCTCTTCACGAAAATTGCGGCTTGATTTCTCAAAATCGGGGAAGCGTACGGTTTCAATGACTATACGTCGGGAGAGACCTCGCTCTCGTAACTTCTCTTCGGCATGTTTGCTGAATATTACTCGCATTTATTCTTTTACCTAGTGCTCCGCGCGGGTGAACGAGGAGAACGCGACCATCGCGAGGACGGCGAATATCGCCGCTTGGATGAGACCAACGAAGAGTTCAAGTCCGAGGAAGGGGACGGTGGCGACATAGGGGACGAGCGAGCCTACGATGATAAGGAGCACTTCGCCGGCGAAGATATTGCCGAAGAGTCGGAATGACAAGGAGATTATTTTTGAGATTTCACCGATGATTTCAAGTATGCCGGTGAAGAAGGCGATAGGCCCCTTGAACGTGATGAATTTGCCGAGGTGGTGTTTGGCGCCGACCGTGATGAGTCCATAGACGTGAGAGAGGACGACGACGATGAGCGCGAGCGCCAAGGTCATGTTGACGTCTGAGTAGACCGAGCGGAAGAGCGGTACGAAGGTTTTTTCTCCCTCATGGAGCTCGTACATGCCGATGGAACCGATACCGGGAAGAATTCCCATCCAGTTGCTCATGAGGACAAAGAGAAAAAGGGTAGCGGCAATCGGGAAAAAGCGAATAGCTACTTCTCGGCTACCGGCGATGGTGGTGAAGAAATCGACGAGCGCTTCAATGACGAATTCAACGAGGTTCTGTAGTTTCCCGGGGATTTTTTGTATGTTGCGCGAAGCGAGGAGCGCAATGACGATAAGCACAAGCATCACGACCCATGCGGTGAGAATGGTGCTTGTAACCGGCAGGGGGCCGATATGAAAGAGCGTCTCTGCTTTTATTGATATATGCTCCATAGATTGCTATTCTAGCGTATTTTTTGAATTTTACTACATTCCATAATTTAACTAACCCATTTTAAGATTTCCTTATATTTTTTTGTAACCGTCGAATATATGATTTCGATTACTTTTTTGTGCAACCTTTCGCTTCCGCTTCCAGAAGGATCAATAATTTCTGTATGATGTGCAGTTAACTTTGAAAAACGATGGATCTTTTCTTTGTAGTTAGGAAATTGTTTTATCAGAGAATTCTTAGCACGCGAATAAGTCTTATTATCCATAGCGATAATCACATGAGCTTTTTTCATAGCACGTTCTGATATTTTCTGGAAACGGTGTCGTCGTATGTCAATATCCAGTCTCTCTAAGGTTGGTTTTGCTGCCATCCATTCCTTTGGATATTTTGAGAGATACGTATGTTTAGGCGGATTGGTTCCTCCGGTTCCTTGCAATCCAAAAGAGACAACCGAAAAACCAGAATCGATGTGCAGTTCTCTAAGTACCCGTTTCAAAGATTCTGCTGCTATTACAGACCTCTGAATGTTCCCGTTACAGATGAATGCGATGACTTTCTTCATTATTAAATTTTCTTATACCAATAAAAATGGGGGGTTGTAGCTAAACTGTAGCTTCCACCCCCTGTGTCAGTCAAGAACTATGATTTGCTGTGTCCCACAGTCCAGAACAGCGGAATGAGCAATTACGAGCTTTTGGTACATGTTTTCCCCGCACCCAATGCACGCAGGCATTCTAAGTTCGATAGACCGGATACACATGTGTGATGCTGGACCCCCGACCTTGGTTATAATTCCCACTGCACCGGCATGGAACAGGAAATCGTATCCAGGGTCTGCGTTTGGCAGAAGGACAATGGCGCCTTTGACATCGGTTTTCACCCCCAGCCGTTCGAGCACGCATACGCGTGCCTTTACGATTGAACGTGTGATGTATGACGGCGCTGCTTCAGTAAACATGACTACCCTCAGATCGGTCATCCCGGGTACGATTACGTCTGGAAGCAAGATAGGAAATACCCCTCCCTGCTTTTTGGCGAGTCGTTGTGACCCACGTAGGCAGCGATCCAGCTCACTCCAGTCCACTTCAGCTGCTTCCCCCTCTTTGATACCTCGCTGCGCCAGTTGGCGTTTGAGTTTTGTAACAAAGAGATGTAAGGACTGACTGAACAAGAACTTCATACGTTCACGAGCTTGCATGAATGTTACGACGTTTTTAAAGTCTGTCGCATTCTCAAACTCGTGAGTTTGCTGTTCAGGTTCAATGGCTTCTGCTTGGCTCAACTGTGCGAATAGGTATGTATCAGGATCGTCAGCATAGGATTCTCCGAAGACACTGAATTGTCCGGGGCGCAGGTGACCATACCGCCGGACGAGTTCTTCGCGA
>DATDXL010000028.1:0-4714 GCA_036517235.1 Minisyncoccota bacterium | reverse complement strand
GGGATTCTCTAGGATGGGCGACAATGAAGCCTAAACGTTCGGTGAGCGCAAACCTGGGACGGACCCAGCATCGCCATGCTGACAAGCATTATGCGTCGATTCGTGCGCGCATTGGTGCAACACGGCCTTGTCCTTTTTATGGTGGAAAAAAATACCGGCAGTTTTCTCCACAATCTCATAACCAGTTTAATCCAGACCTCCCCAACCCTGCCGTGCCGATAGAGGAGTTCGATTTCGCCATCAAGAAAGATGGAGTCTGGGGGTTACAAGCCTATTGTAAAGTTTGTTACAAAGCTTATCGTCGGGGGCGTATCGAGGTTGCCCGTCAGCGCTGGATCACAATGAGCGACGAAGAGATACGTCAGTGGTATCGCAAGAATGTCGCTAAGACGATGCGTTGTTCGGTGTGTCATAAACATCTCGACCCCACGCATTACCCCATATCGCGAAGCATGGAAAAAGGGCTCCATAACGAATGCTTTAACTGCGTCGCATCTAAAGGAGTTTCGGTGCGTGAGCAAGTGTGGTTGTCAGACGGCGACTGGTTGTCGTGGAAGGAGGCTGTAATTAGTATGCGTAGAGAGCCACTCGTTGAGTGTGCTGGGTGGCCTCCTGCTGTTGCGGCCGGGTTTTGCAGAGGGGCGAGAAGCGGTAAGCGGATGCATGCCGATCACAAGGTTCCTTTGCGTGCCGGAGGGATTAATGATGTGCGCAACTTCCAGCCTCTGTGCACTGGCTGCAATTCTGTAAAAACTGACCAGTTGGACAGGCGACTTTCGGCGAAACAAATCCGTGCCCTTGTCGGCAAAGTATATCAAGGCAAGGTGCATGCTGGAGAAAGTGTTTCGACCATAGAGCGCCGACTTAAGGCGGCTCTTATAACACGTCTAGAGGGCCTGGAACAAAAGGGAGTTTACCTCGATGCCATTCGCGCCAAAAAGAAAGAAGTGAACGGTCAGTGGGTGGTAGGACATGCGTATCGCAAGGGCAAAGAATGGCTTATCCGTGGAGGTCGACGAGAGATCAGCGAGTAATATTTTCCAAGCGCTTTTTGATGATATGTCCAGCTTCTCTACTTATGTCTATAAGAGTCGTGTTGCGATTCAATGAAAGCGCCGCTGCGCCGGTAGTACCACCCCCTGCAACTGGGTCGAGTACCCAGTCGCCGGGATTAGACGAGAGCTCGACGATGCGCTTAAGCAGGTCAAAGGGTTTTTGGGTTGGGTAGAGGCGTTGATCTTTGGCGGTGCGTGTAATATAAGCGATATCGTCCCACAAATTTGAGAGCGGTTTTCCCTTAGTTTCGTGTTTATAGAGTTTTTTGTAAAGCATAGCTCGGTTAGTGCCGGATTTTGGCTTTGCAAAATGAATGCGGTTTTGCTTCATCAGCTCCATCAGGCGTTCCTTAGGTATCTTCCATCCGTATGAAGCTTCGTAAATAAGGCCGTTCTTTTCGTAGCGATACATGTGTCCCTTACGGGTTTTGTCGTGCTTGATTGATCCCAGTGCATAAAGGCCAATCTCATCTTTGTTTCTATACGAGTTCTCAAAGTAGTACGCATCAAGCGGGACGTGGAGCAAATTAAATGTAGAACCATTGTTACTTGCTTTAAAAATGACGTCTACCACCGAGCCCAGTTTATTTTTGACGGTGTTTTTTCCGTGTGCTTTTTTCCAGAAAATAGGCTCCACCTTACTAAAATGCTTTTTCAGAATGATCTGCGGAACCAACGAGAGCTCAGCACTAATATGGAAGAAGAGTGTTCCGTCCTTGGCGAGCTTTCTTTTACAAGCTACCAGCATGGCGTCGAGCCATTGCTCGTAATCTCCGTCAGCCCATCGATCAACAAAACCGAAATTTTCTCCTGCTGCAGAATAAGTATATCTACGGTTAGAGTTGAAGGGTGGGTCAAGATAGATAGTCTTATATTCGCGTTCTAACAGAGGGATAACTTGTAAAGAATCTCCCAAATAAAATTCACCGAAATTACTTCCTACGCGTTGGCGGAAGAGAGGGCTGGGCTTTTTTGTAGAAAGTTGTGATCTTGTAGAAGCAAAGACCGGAATCTCAGGAGAATTGAAAGTGTTCTTTATTACATCGTACACAATACCTTGTATAGTTAGATCACCACCTCTCACATAAATAGGATCCAGTGATTTATTTGCAGGCTGGAGGCGTACCTTGTCTTTTTCTCTGTAAAATTTCTTCACTGTTACACGGTCTCCATCTATCAGGGCAACGACGGTTTGCCCATTTTCTGCTGTTTGTTGTTGTTTAACCAAAACGGTATCCCCGTCATTGATGTTCTCCTCAGTCATGCTGTCTCCCTGTACAGTGAGTGCGAACAAGTTGCCCGTCCGAGGTACCCGATTGGCCGGGATAGCAATCGTATCTTTAGTCTCTATTGCTTCTATAGGCTCACCGGCTGCGATGTAGCCAAGTAGAGGTATCTTTACCATCCCTATTGAATTGCGCGCCTCGATACCCCGCGCCTGCCCATGGCGTTTGGTGAGGTACCCTTTGTTTTCCAATGCCTGAAGGTGCTCGTGAACAGTTGCAACAGAGGAAAGACCAAGGCGCTTGGCGATTTCATGGTGGGTAGGGGCAACGCCCTTCTTGCTGATTTTGTCTTGTACAAAATCCAGTATCTGTTTCTGCCGTGGGGTCAACATGCTTTCATTATATGGTAGACCCGAACAAAACCCGAAAGTTATCCACAGTCTACCAAGTCTAGGTCGTGGAGACAGTCATGATAATATTCAAATTGAATGACAATGATAACGTATTTCAAGAAAATTAAGAGACTCTTGCAACTGAAAGTCACTGTGGTACAAAATTGGCTTCCAAAACAGACCTCCCCTTATCTTTTACTAAAGGAGACATGGAATTTTCTGAAAGAATTAGGAGGAATTTCGTTACTCTTTACGGTCCTGACATTTTGGGCCTTCAATCACAACTCATATATAGCAACAGCAAACTCAATTCGCGCTGATACAGGAGCCAACGTTACATTGGTAGGCGTGATTCTTGATGATAAAGAAAAAAATTGGGGCTATCTTCAAACCTTTGTAAATCAAAGTTATACTAGCAACTGGAACTACATCGCCCAGTATTACAGTTTTGAGTGTCTTCAGAAAATAAGAATCATAGCGGCTAATATTGAATCAGCAAACGTCCTCATTACTCAACGGCAAGTAGGCAACATGAATCTCGATCAAGAAACACTCTACACAATAAGCGAACAATTAAAACCTCTACTAGAAGATGTTATGAGCTGTCAACTTAAATCCTGGTGGCAAAATCTTTTCTACCAGCTCTACTGATGACGTCTCTTTAGACACTGCCATTGCAGCTCGCCAAAGAGGGAGAAATAGGGTACTGTGTAAAGAACCGCGACCGCGGTTTTTATATTTACATGCAGGAAATACGCAACCCCAGCAGTAGAAAGCTCCGCTTTCACTACGGGGCAGACATCGCTAACCTATGGAGATTAGAAACATAGCCATTATCGCGCACGTGGACCACGGCAAGACAACCTTGACGGATGCCCTGATGCGTCAGACGGGAGCCGTGTCTCTCGATGCCGCTTCGATGGACAGCAATGCTCTCGAGAGGGAGCGGGGTATCACTATCTACGCAAAGAACGCCTCTATCCCGTATAAGGATACGAAAATCAATATCGTGGACACGCCGGGCCACGCGGACTTCGGAAGCGAGGTGGAGCGCGTTCTTCGCGCTATTGACTCCGTTCTCCTTGTCGTTGATGCGCAGGAAGGGCCGATGCCGCAGACTCGCTTCGTTCTCAAAAAGTCCCTTGAGCTCGGACTTCGCCCCATCGTGGTCATCAATAAGGTGGATAAGCCGGCGGCAAACCCAGCGCGCGCCGAGGAGCAAGTCCTTGAACTATTTCTTGAACTTGGCGCAAGCGACGAGCAGTCGAACTTTCCGGTCGTGTATGCGATTGGTCGCGACGGAGTCGCGAAACTGAAGGCCTCCGATTTTCCGGTGCAGGAAGGGGAGCAAAATGACCTCACGCCGCTTCTCGACACGATACTGGCACACGTGTCATCGGCTTCCCGTGAGGCCGACGGGAAGCCGCTCATGCTCCAAACGTTCAACCTCGGCTACGACAATTTTCTCGGGCGGCTCGCTATCGGCCGCGTGTACGAAGGCACGATTGAGTCTGGTGCAGATATTTTCGTAAAGAAACCAAATGGGGAAACGCGAAAGGGGAAGGTGACGAAACTCTTCACCTTTGAGGGACTTGAACGCAATGAGACCGAGCGTGCGTCGGCAGGCGACATCGTCGTCGTTGCCGGTATTCCGGACGCCTACATCGGAGAAACCATTACGACGAATGCGGACGCCGCTCCACTTCCTGCGATTGCCGTTGATGAGCCCACCATCACGCTCGACTTTTTGGTCAATAATTCTCCGTTTGCCGGGAAGGAAGGGAAATACCTGACGAGCCGCCAGCTTCGCGAGCGCCTTGAACGCGAGCTTGAGATAAACGTCGGACTCAAGGTTGATTTCGCCTCGGCGGAAGCGTTCCGCGTTTCAGGGCGCGGCGAACTCCACATCGCGGTGCTCCTTGAGAACATGCGCCGCGAAGGGTATGAACTTCAGGTGTCGCAACCGCGCGTCATCATACGCGAGGAGAACGGCGTCAAGATGGAACCGTTTGAGGAAGTCATCGTAGACACGCCCTCCGCA
>DATDXL010000027.1:0-3827 GCA_036517235.1 Minisyncoccota bacterium | reverse complement strand
AATTACTTTTCCCCTACCTTCGAGATATCATTTAAAGTATGGCTCAATGATGCATTCATACCTGTACAGAAAGAAAAAACGCTACAGGTATAGACAAAATAGCGTAACCTGTTCCCAATTATAAATAAGTAACTATCATGTTTTACAAAAATAAAAAAGTAGCTGTAACGGGAGGATTGGGCCTCATTGGAACCTTTTTGTGCGAAGAGCTACTCAAGGCTGGCGCAAAGGTCATACTCATCGATGATGAATCGAAAGGAACCTGGAAATATATTCCCCACTTAAAAGACATAGTCTCTTACCGAAGAAAAGACTTAACATCGCCCAAGCAAGCTCTTGAAGCACTGCGCGGAGCTGAGTATGTCTTTCATCTCGCCTCACAAGCATATGGGGTCGGATTCAGCCAAAAAAACAATTTTGAGATGTTCCGCTTCAATGACCTAGTAAACACGAATGCTCTTGATGCGATTGCACACCATAAGCCCAAACACGCGCTTGTAGTCAGTTCAAGTTGTATCTATTCAGACGATGGTCCTACCCCTATGTCAGACTCGCACCCAATCATCGGAGAACCAGAATCTGTTAACTGGGGGTATGGGTGGGCAAAACGCGTACTCGAGCAGAAAGCGATTATCTACCAAAAAGAGACCGGCATTCCTATTACGGTGGTACGCCCCTTCAATATCTACGGGGAACGCTACGCGTGGGCGGGCACCTCTTCCCAAGCGATTCCTATGCTTACCAAAAGGATCATGGACGGAGAGAGTCCGTTGGTAGTCTGGGGATCGGGCAACCAACGAAGAAATTATGTGCATGCGCTCGATTGTGCACACATTATGATGAAATTGGTTGAAAACGGCTTCCATGACCGTCCCGTCAACATCGGCACAGAAGAGACCGTATCAGTGAAAGAAGTCGCAAGACAGATAGCTAGCTCGGCTGGAATCAACGTAGTTGTCCACTACGACCGCTCTAAACCGGAAGGCAGGTTCATTAAGAGCGCCGACAGCAGATTGCTTGTAGCAGCGCTTGGGGGTGATTTCGTATGGCAAATCCCTCTAGAGGAAGGTCTGCGCCGCATGCCTGAATGGTACAAAAAAACTTTCAAAGACTCGGGGACCGAAAGGCGGAAATCACAAGAAGGTAAGAACATTTCTACAGGCCGTAAAAAGCATCCACGTTTAAAAACCGCTAAATAATAAAGGGATGAAAAAGCCCGTCACCATAAGATTTTCGACATCCGGCCCACAGGCGTACCTGATACGGTTTACTCCTGGCTCAAAAGGTTTGTGGGGAGATTTCCGATTCATCGTTGATGAGCCGGTTCGTACAGCGGACTGGTGGGTGGTATTGGATAATGTCGTAGAAAAGCAGACCACACAATGTCCTCCCGAAAATACTCTGCTCATAACTCATGAGACAGAGAACATAAAACGATATGACCAGAAATTCATAGATCAATTCAATTGGGTCATCACCTGCCAGCGAGATATGAAGCACCCGAGAAAAATCTACACACAGCAAGCCCATCTCTGGCATGTCGGCTGGTTTGGTTCAGGATCCGGCGTAGACCCCAAAGAAAGGAAAAATCTACTCGTCACCTATGACAAATTGAGTGCCATTACACAGATTGAGAAAACCGGGCTTCTGGCAAACGTGACCTCGTACAAAAGCAGGACATCAGGACAAGCGATGCGCCGGGAGTTTCTAGGTAAGGTGAAAGAGCATTTTGGCAATCGATTCCATATGTTCGGTGCCGGTATTGAGCATATCAGGGACAAGTGGGATGGGATTGCCCCATATAGATATTACCTAGCGATCGATAACAGCTACATCGAGGATTATTGGACTTCTAACCTCGCTGACGCCTATCTAGGCGGGGCATATCCGATTTACTATGGGCATCCGAGCGTCTTCAATTACTTTTCAAAAGACGCACTTACCTTGATAGATATCCATGACGTGGAAGAGTCTATCAAAACTATTGAAAAAGTCGTCCAGGAGAATTACTACGAGAAGCACTTGAAAGATATCTGGGAAGCGCGCCGACTCGTGCTCGACAAATATAATATCTTCGCGCTTATTGCCGATACCATCGCTTCCCTGCCCCAAGGTAACACCCCTCGCCAAATTACACTGAATCCGGAATATAAACCAGTCTTTAAGAAACGCTTGATTGAAATCATAAATAAAGTGCCTCTTTTGAATGTTGTCGCAAAGAAAATACATCACGCATATCGAGGCAAGCTAGTTGGGGCAGCTGCCGAAGAGGAGAAAAAACAGGAACAGTGGCTCCACTATCTGAAAAAAGTAGAGGAGGACAAGAAAAATAAGTTTGCATCACATGAGCTATAAAAATAGAAAAATAATCGCCCTCATACCTGCCCGAGGTGGATCGAAAAGAATCCCGGGGAAAAACATAAAACCGATGGCTGGTAAACCCCTTTTGTATTGGGCAGCAAAAGCCGCTAAGGGTTCAAAATATATCGATGAGGTTTGGGTATCTACTGAGGATCCAAAGATCAAAGGTTTGGTGGAACATCTCGGACTTGGAGTGAAGGTGCTTGATCGTCCGGTAGAGCTTGCAGAAGATTCCTCTTCAACGGAATCGGTAATGATTCATTTCATGGAACATGTTGATTTTGACGTGCTCACGCTCATTCAAGCTACATCACCCCTTACCACAGGAAGTGATCTAAACACAGCTATTGAGCTCTTCTTTGAGAACAAGTATGATTCATTGCTTACCGGCGTACTGCAGAAAAAATTCTTCTGGACACCAGATGGAAAACCCCTCAACTATGATTACATGCACCGCCCCCGCCGGCAGGATTTCGAAGGGGTTATACACGAGAACGGCGCATTCTATTTGACGAGACGCGAAATCTTAGAAAAAAACAGAAATCGCCTTGGAGGAAAAATAGGGATATACCTGTTCCCCACCGAGCGCGGTATGGATATAGACGAACCCTCTGACTGGGAGGAGGCAGAAAAGAGTATGCGTAATGCACAAAAAAATGAGTGAACGTTATCTCATCTTTGGAAACGGCTTTATCGCCGAACATTATACTAAGCACCTTACCTCTCGCGGAGAGATAGTGTTGCTTGCATTCCATAGCAAGAAGAACCCTCGTATACCTAGTTCCATGCAACGTAAAGCGAGCAAGGATATCGAGCATGTGCAAAAAATGCTAAAGGCATACAACCCTCACTTCATTATCCTCACGCAAGGCATCTCATTCATACCGGATAACGAAAAAGAACTGAGACGATCGATAGAGAGCAATATCTTCTCGCCCCTCCTAATCCTCGAAGCTGCCTACCGGCTACGCTCTGAAGACGAGCTGAAATCCCTAAAAAAAATCGTGACGTTTGGTTCAGCGGCTGAATATGGCAACAGCGATACAAAGCGTTGGACCGAGACCTCGAAAGACACAAAACCGAATTCATTCTACGGCCTCGTGAAGCACTGGCTCTTTGACACCGTACGCTTCTACCAGCAGTCGGGTCTCCCCTGTGTCCATCTCAGGCACTTCAATGCCGTGGGGGCAGGTCAGGACGCGCGGTTCGTAGTGTCGGCTTTTTGCAAACAAGTAGCGATGATGGAACGCGGGACAAAACCCAGAATAGTAAAAGTCGGCGACCTAACGCAAAGACGAGACTTCATCGATATTCGTGACGCTGTTGCGGCATATGACCTCGTTCTCAAGCATGGCAAGCCTGGCCAGGCGATCAATATCTGCAGCGGAAAAGTGAATAGCGTCAAAAAGATACTCGATATCCTACAATCTCTCACAACTACATCCTTTACGACTAACGTAGATCAA